>NZ_JBQPXM010000004.1:0-395392 GCF_052245235.1 Pseudomonas sp. B392_1p | reverse complement strand
CCCCATGTGAGAGTAGGTCATCGTCAAGCGCCTAAACCCAAAACCCCAATCCGCGCACGCGGGTTGGGGTTTTGTCTTTGGGCAGAGAAAAAACGCGCGAAGCCAAATAGCTAATTACGCCCGCTGCGGTTGAGCCAAGAGGTCAGCGCGGCAAGCCTCGACTGGGCCTCAACAGCACTGAGCAAGGCGTCTACGGTCTGGAGCCGCTTGCCTGGATCAAGGGCCAAGCCCTGCTTTAGCACTTTCCACACACGCTGGGGCATATCACTCGGTCTAGTCGGCTGAGCGCTTATGGCTTCCACCTGTTTAGTGTCGACCTGTGGATAAGGTGGCTGGCCGTGGCACAGCTCATAAATGACGCAAGCGGCAGAGTACAGGTCTGTAGCCGTGCTCAGGGGGCTGCCGTTGAAAACTTCTGGCGCCGCATAGCGCGGTGTCCACGCGGCAAAACGCTCTCGTGACAGTTGGGGCAAGCCAGCCAGTGAGTTTTCTTTAGCGTGCCCAAGGCCGAAATCAAATAACCGAATGCCCTGGTTCCCTAGCATCAGATTACTGGGCTTGATATCGCCATGAATCACGCCTTGGCTGTGGATATAACGCAGCGCCAGCAGCAGCGCCAGTGAGATGTCTCTGGCCTTGAGCCAGGGCAGTCCTTGGGGATAGCGTAACAGTAGGTCATCGAGGGTGCAGCCAGTGAGCAACTCCATGATGATGAAAGGCCGCTCACTGACCGGGTCTATCTCAAAGCCGAACAGACGGATCACATGGCTGTGGTGCAGTCGTGAGGTGAGGGCGAACTCGCTGTGCAGCAACGCGTGGGCATCGGCATAGTCGAGGAAGCTCTCGCTGAGGGTTTTCAGCGCCACGTAGGGGTGTGGATCACCAAGCTGTTTGCGTAGCAAATCACAGCCGCGGTAAACCGCGCCCATGCCTCCCACCCCAAGCAGGCGCTCGATGCGATAGCGGCCTGATAATACGTCAGGCAACGGCTGCGCGGACCTGGCAGGACGATCTGCTTGGCGCGGGTTGCCAGGGCCGGTGAAGGCGAAGTAAGTCAGCGCCTCCGAGCCTGCCACGTCCTGAATGCTCATAAATGTTTCCTCACCGCTTCATCACCACGGCGCTGAGGTTGTCCCGAGCCGGCCCTGACAGCACCTGGTTGAACAAACGTGCCACTGCTTGCGTGGGCGTGCAGCAATTGAGTGCCGCACCCAGGGAATCTGCCGAGTGGCTCTGATAGAGGCCATCGCTACATAACAGCAGCACGTCACCGGGTAACAGTTCGAATTGCAGGATATCCAGCACCAATTCCTCACTGGCACCAATGGCGCGGGTCAGGACATGGGTTGAGGGATGGCGAGCCGCCTGTTCCGCACGCAGTTGCTGTCGATCAATCAGCTGCTGGGCGAGTGAATGATCGCGGCTGAGCTGATATAGATGCTTGTGGCGCCACAGGTAGCAACGACTGTCGCCGGCCCAGACGCATGCGGCGCGGTCTCCGGCAGCGAGCAGTGCCACGACCGTGCTGCCGACGATGGGATCAGGGTTGTCACGCAGGAGGGTCAGATCGCGCCCCAAACGCAGATTAAGATGATGCAAGCAGTGGCGCAGTTGCTTTATACGATCTTCCAGGCTGCCCTCGTAGGGTAAGTCAGCCAGACTCTCCACGATCAGCCGGCTGGCGAGGGCACCGTTATGATGCCCTCCCATGCCATCGGCCACGGCCCACAAGCCCCGCTCGGGCAGATTGAGTATGGCGTCCTCGTTGCGCGTGCGAACCTTGCCGGTGTCGGTTCGCGCGGCGCTGTGCCAAGTTAGCATCATGGCTGCCTCGCCCTCACAGGCTTGCAGGCAGCTTGAAGCCGCGCAGTAGAGCGATGTCGAAGGGATTCGGCGAGCGCTGGCTATGCAGCAGGTAGTTGGCCCGCACTCCGCCCAGGTTGGCTTTGAGCAACAGCACATCGCGGCCGCTGTGGTAATCCACTTCCATCAAATCCAGCAAGCGGAACAGCGACCAGGGGCCGGTATTCTGCTCAATGCCGATACGCCGACCACCTAACTCCTCAACGACCAGGCTGCTTCGCGCCTCGCCGTCTTGGGTCGGCCAGCGGAAGGCTGTCTGCACGATGGGCCCGTGGCGATACTCCATCAGTTGGTTGCCCAGACGGAAATCGGCGCGACTGAGACTGGAGTCCAGCGAGTACGGTTCCAATTTGAACAGCACCGACGGCTCGGCGGGATTCTCAGTGAAGAAGCTGCGGTTGATTGTCTGCACATGGCTCATTTGGGCCAGGAACTCCTGCGACAGCGGCAGGCCGAGCCCGTCCACGCGGCGCAACTGATAGCGTCCGGCGCTGCCGCTGACGAAGGGTTTCAGGTAGGTATCGAAGAAACGCTGGGCAATGCCCTGACTCTTGAAGAACTCGCGAAAGTCGGCTATCGCCACTTCGCTCTGGCTGTGGGCATAGAAGGGATAACGCTGTTTCAGCGAGCCCTGATACGCGTCGTACAGTTCGCTCTGGTAGCGCTGATTGAGGTACTGGTGAGCTTCGTTGAGCACCAGCAGCCAGCTGTCTTCTGCAAGCAGGCCCAGCCAGTTTCCCAGCGGTAATGGTAAGCGGCCTGCGCTGCTGCGCAGCAGGTTGATGGCGTCCTGCTTGCCATTGAGGCGGGCTTTGGCGGCTTCAAACGCGGTCTGCTCCGGTGAGCTGGCATGCGCGAGTGTGGACAGCTGTGCTTGCAGGGCGTCCATGGCTTGCAACGTGGCGGTGAGATTGCCGGTGGGGCCGCCATGCTCATCGAGTAACTGGTGCAGCGGCTCGAAGCGGCGCTCCAGAGCCTTGCGCGAGGTATCCGGCAAGTTCTTGGCTAACGCCGCCTGGGCTTGGCGGGATGCCGCAGCGGCCAGTTGTCCGGCTTTGCCGAGCGAGCCGCCGAGGTCCAGTGCAGCGTCGGCCACCTCTTCGGTGGCTGCCGGCCCTTCGAACCTGGTGTTGGCTCGCACTTCAACCAGTAGCGCCAGCAACGGCGAGTTGGCCGCGCTCAAGGCGGTGAACTGGTCGGCGCCGCGCTGGGCATTGCCAATGGGCTCCAACGCCAGTTGCGACAGCGCATCGCCCCAGTATTGGGTGTAATCGCCGAAGTACAGCTGCTCGACACTAACTAGCAAGCGGCTGAGTTCGTTGAGGCTGAGGCTATCGCTTTCGCCCAGAACCCAGTTGTCGCGCAGGATCTCGCGCACCAGCTCGGCGCCTTGGGCAACGAAGTACTGCTGGTAACCACGCTGGGTATAAAAGCCGGGTATGCGGTAATCGGCACCGGTAAACACGCCGCCCTGTGGGCCGAGTTTCTGGTTGAGCTGATAATCCGGCATGCTGCGTGCCTGGTCGCGCAGCATGCGATAGACCACCTCAGCCAACGATTCACTGCGCAGCACCTGCTGGGCCTCGGCGATCAGTTGATCGTTCAGCGGGTAAGGGCTGAAACCTTCGGCCAGCAGCCGCTCGAAATGGCTGTTCAGACCCTGTTGCGCTGTCGCATTGCCGGCGTAGCGCAGCGACCAGTCGCTAGCCAGCCAGTCCTTGAGGAAGGCTGGGTCGCGGCGTGCTTCCATGTTCAGCATCAAATAGGCGCGCAGGCTACCCAACAGGCGGCTGCGCTCATCCAGGTTGGCGCGTACCTGGGCCTCCAACTGGTTGGCCACGCGCGGTAGCAGCAGGGTATGCAGGTCGCGGTGATAGGCATCGTGCAGCACCGGATCGACGGCGTTTTTCTGGTACAGCCCGCCGCGCTGCAGCCAGGACACATCCGTGCCGGAAGGGAACACCTGGCTGGCGGCATAGCTACTATCCAGCGCCTTGAGGGTATGCAGGGCATCGTCCGCAGGGGCGATTTCCTGGCGTTCGCCGCCGAGTCGCTGGGCGATTTCGCGCAGTTGTTCCAGGCGCCCGTGGTTGGCTGAAAAACTGTTGGCCCACAGCCCGCCAACGACCAACAGGCAGGCGAAGGCGCCGGCATAGAGGGCGCGCTGTCCCCAATCGATGCGCTTGATCTCGCGCTGGTCGAGCCCTGCCAATTCGGCTTCGGGGAAAATTACCCGACTGAGTAGATGATGGATGAAGCGTGCGCGTCCGCTGCGATAACTCGGCAGGGCGGTGCTCGGCAAGCCGAGCTGGCGACCGATATCGACGGTGGTCGGATCCAGCGCATCCCGCAGCTGTGGCGCGCTGGTCAGGTAGAAGCCGCGCAGCTGGCTGGCCTGCTGGTAACGGTTGCCACTGAAGGCCAGCTCGATGAACAGACACAGGCGTTCGCCGATCTGCCCCATCTGGTGCGGAAAATCCAGGATGCGCCCGCGCCGCTGGGTGTCGCGCTCCTGATGCATGCGCATCACCACCTGGCTGTTCAAACGCCGCAGCAGTTCCTCGTACTCCTGGCGGACGACCTGCGCGTCTGTGCCGTTTTGCTCCTTACGGAAGCTGGCTCCGAGCACCTGATCGCTTTCCTCGCGGGACAACTGGTCGAAAAACTCATCGAAGCCCTGCAACTGATCGGCTTTGCTCAGGACCAGGTATACCGGTACCTCGACGCTCAGGCGTTCACGAATTTCGTGCAGCCGCTGGCGGGTGTGACGGGCGAGGTTTTCCAGCTCCAGCTCGTTGCCATTGAGCAACTGCTCTACCGGAACGGTGACCAGCACGCCATTGAGCGGCCGGGCACGGCGCTGACGTAGCAGGCCGAGCAGCGTGCGCCAGGCGGCGCCATCAAGGTGGGCGTCGGGCTGGGTCAGGTAACGCCCGGCAGTGTCGAGCAACACGGCATGCTCGGCGAAGTACCAGTCGGCGTAGCGGGTGCCGGAGACATCCTTGGTCAGGCGCTGCTCCGAGCTGTGCAGTGGAAACTCCAGGCCGGAGAAATCCAGCAGGCTGGTCTTGCCGCTGCCGTGCGGGCCGATCAGCAAGTACCACGGCAAGTCGTTGCGCCATTTTTCGCTGCGACCGCGATACAGACTGGAGCGCCGTACGGTGCGCAGCGCCTGCTTGAAACGCTGGCGCAACTCGTGCTGTTCGTCACCAAGCAGCTCGTCGCGGCGCAGTTTTTCCTGTGCGTCCTCATCCGCCTCGGCTTGCTTCTTACGGGCCGTGGCGCGCCAACTGGCGAACACCATGCTCAGGCCCCAGAGCAAGAACAGCCCGCTGATACTTAGCAGGCGACTGGTGGCAGAGGCCCAGAATTTGGTGTCGTTGACGGCCAGCAGCGGTCCGACAAACCACACCAGCAAGGCCACCATCAGTACCAGGCACAGGCTCCAAACCCAGGCTTTACGCAACACCTTGGCAACCTTGGCGAAAAAATCTTTCATCTCAATTCATCCCTGCAGACAATGTAGATCCATCCTTGGCCATTTCATGCACCTGATACGGTTGCAGCACCGTGTCGCGTTGCTCGCCAAGCACCCAGGCGAAGCCGGCATACAGCATGACCAGGCAGCTCAGGGTGCATACGGCAACCATCCACCAGGGCACGATGCGCACCAGTCGCCGGCGCGGGTCGCGCAGGCCTTCCCAGTGTGGGGACAGTTCGCGGGGCACGTCGCCGCGCAGTTGGCGAATCTGCCGGTACAGGCTGTCGCGCACCGCTTCCAGCTCCAGCATGCCGCGGGGCAGCACGCGATACTTGCCCTCGAACCCCAGCGACAGGCACAGGTACATCAACTCCAGCATGTGCAGGTGTTTTACCGGGTTGCGGGCCAGGCGCTCCAGCAACTGGAAGAAGCGCTCGCCACCAAAGGTCTCGTTGTGGAAGCTCGACAGCAGGCTCATCTGTGACCATTCGCTCTCGTTGCCCCACGAGGTGGTCACCAGCGCCTCGTCCAGCACGGTGCACAGTACATAGCGCGCGGCCATGACCTGAGCGCTTTCCGCACCTTCGTGCAGGGCGCGGTGCTCGAACAATTTGATCTCGCCCGTCAGGCGCTCCTTGAGCACGAACAGATCCTCGGGCTCCAGGGTGGGTTTCAGCCGCACCACTTCCGACAGCAGCGCTGAGGCTGCCGCGACCAGCGGGTTCAGGCTGATATTGAACGTCTCCGCCGGGCGCAGGCGCGCCGCGTAAACCATGCGTTCTTCCAGTTGTTCGTAGCGCGGCGCGGCAAAATCGGTCAGCGGGCTTTGCGCCGGCGTCGCGCCATGGCGATTGAGCACCACGGTCTTGTCATCCGCGAGGTTATCCATTTCTCTGATCATGTCGCTCAGTCCCTGATCGCCCAGAATTTCAGATCAAGCCCGGTGAACTCGCCGGACACGTGAAAGGCAAAGCCGCCGGAACGCGACAGCTGCGCCTGTTCCTCGGTGCCCAGCTCCAGGGCGAAGTAGGTCTTGCCGCTATGGAAAGGGATTTGTCGTGGCGCAACCGGCAGCGGCCGAACCTTTATGCCGGGCAGATGCAGGTTGACCAACTGACGGATCTGCTCCACCGGACCGACTTTCAGGTGCGCCGGCAAGCGTTGGCGCAGCGCTTCGGAATCGCCCTCGGCGCTGGCGGCCAGCACGAAGGACGCAGTGCCGAGCAGTTGATGATCGTGCAGCGGCGACACCTGGATGCCGTACTGACGTTGCTGCAGGGGCAATTCAACGGCGTGCTGTTCCAGCACCATCGACAGCACCTGCCGAATCGCATCCATCAGCGTGCGGAAGCTGGCGCCCTGGTGGCTATGTTGGTAGCGGCCGTCCAGCCGCGGACGCTTGCTTTCGCTGGCGAAGGTGGCCAACTCACCCAGAAGTCCGAGCAATTCACGGTAGATCTGCTCGGGATGCACCTGCTCCACACCCAGGTAATGGCGCAGCACCGGTTCGTGGCGGTTGATCAACTGCAACATCATGAAGTCGCCAACTTCTGCGCCCCCGACCTTGCCCGTCGCACGAATGCGCTCAGCCAGGGTGTCGCCGCGGTGGGCGAGCATGCTGATCACCTCCTTCAGGCAGGACAGCAGGTAACCGCTGGCATGAAAGCTAACAAACGTGGGAATGAACTCCGCGCTCAGGCTGATCACGCCGTCTGGGGTGGTATCGAGAATTTCGCACAGCTGCAGCTTCACAAAGGCCTGGTCGCTCTGCTGCTCGCCCACCAGCAGGCGAAAATCCGGCCGGCCGCAGCTGACCTGGCTGATGCTGCTATCGCCCGCATTGGAATCGGCCACCTCGGTCTCGAAGGCCGTGAAGCGGGCCAGCACGTCTTTCTGTTCCGCACGGCGGCTTTCGATGTGGTTGCCGGTCACCAGCGGCAATGCCAGGTACACCGGGGTATTGCCGGTGTTCGGCGCAATATCCACAGCCAGTGGCTCGCGTTCGGCGTCCAGCTCGAACAGGCTGCCGTCTGGCAGTACGCCGCTGGCCTGGCTGACCACCAGCTTGCCCATGTTGAGAAATTGCCGATCAATCTCCAGGGTAAAAAAGCCCCAGGCGTAGCTGTGCAGATGCCGGGTGCGGGTCTTCAACTGGTGCTCGTAATGGCGGTCGTTCTGTTGGAAGTGCTGCGGGCGCAGCAGCATGCCTTCCTGCCAAATCACTTTATGCAGGCTCATGTTCAGTGCTCCTGCAAGGCGAAGGATTCGGCATCGATGATTTCGCGGGCGCCGAAGTGCAGTTGGACGCGGTGACGGGCCTCTTCCCGCAGCGGGATGACGAACCGCCAGCGGCTGTCCGGCAGGTCGCGGTAGGCGGCCAGCACGCCTATATAGCGGCTGCCGGGCTTGGTTGAGACTTTCAGGGTCTGGCTTTGTCCGGGGCGCAGTTCCAGCTCCTCCTGGGTCACGAAATCAGGCGCAAGCGCTTCTTTGGCGCTGCCATACAGCGAGAAGAAATCAGCATTGGCAAAGGCCGCCGGATGCTTGAGTTCAATCAGGCGCACGACGATGGGTGAAGGCCGACCGTTGAGGTCCGGATTAAGGCGCTGGCTGCCGGTCAGTGACAGGTCCAGTTTGGTCATCGAGGAACTGCAGCCGCCAAGCATCAGTAGAGCGAGCAGTAACGGCAGGAAAATCGAGCGAGGCATGCACATCATCCTTGAACGTCGGTAGTGAGGGTGGCGATCAGGCGCACCTGTTCTTCATAGGCCTTGGCAAAGTCGCGGGCGAGCAGGCGCTCGCTCCAGTCCTTGTCCTGCTCAAGGGCGCGGTGCCAGCGCTGATAGGCCCGCCAGCGGCTGCCACCGGTGGCCAGCAGCGGCTTGCCGTCGCGCTCGAACTGCAGCGCCAAACGCTCGGGCGACAGCTGTTCGAGCATGCCGTTGACCGCCGCGCGACTGGCGGCAAGCAACGCCACCTGATGGGCTTGCAAATCACGAAAGGCCTGGCTGATCGCCTGTTCGGCGGGCAGCTGGCCGGGTCTGTTGTCGCGCAACAGAGCCGTCAGCGCGGTCTGGCTGTCCACGCTGTGCTTGAGTGGGTTGCTGCTGGTGCCCTGCACCGTGGTCAGGGCCAGGCGCAATTCGTTCTTCAATTCGCTGCGCGTGCGCAGGCTTTGTTGCAGGCTGCCAATGCTCTGCTTAAGCAACTGGGCGCAGCGCAGCGCCAGGTCTTCGCGTTGGGCTTCTTCCAGCGTGTCCAGATCGACTCCCAGGGCCGCACCAAAACGCTCCCAGAAACTGGCAGGCGCAGGCTGCGGCTGCATCGCGACTTCGTGGGGCGGTGGGGGGTTCACCAGCGTGGGCGGCGGCAGGTTGTCCCGCTCACTGCGCGCATAATCGTGCTGCTGCGAAGCCTGGGCTGGGCGCGTCAACAGCGCCAGTTCATCGACCTCGGCATACGCGGCCACGGGTTGCTCCAGACCGTGCAAAGGATCGAGATCGAGAAAGGCATCGTCAGGAATCAGGCTGCCGGCAGGCTGTGGACGCCCAAGATCGCCCTCGAACAGCATGGGGTCCTGCAGCAACCGCGCACGGATCTGCACATCGCCCAAGCAATATTCACTGCCATTTTCGATGCGCTGCGCCAGTCCCTTGGGCAGGCTGGCCCCCGTGTCCTTGAGCTGGATGCCATTGCTGCTGGTGTCGGTCAGATAAAACGCGCCATCGCGATAACTGACCGTGGCATGCCGGCCAGACAACACGCGCGTGCGATCCGGGATCATCCAGTCGCAGCCCTCCGCGCGCCCAATGACGCCACCTGCTTGAGTAAAGGTCTTGCTGGTCAATAGCCCCGGAAGAAATTCCCCGGCACTGACCACATCGAATACCAGTTCCATGGTGTGTTGCTCCTTAAACTCACTTGCCGCGCTGAGCAGCCTGCGGCTCGCCCAAGGGACGGTATTGATCATCGCTCCAGGTGTAATTGCCGGAGCAGCCGGAGAGGGCAAGGGCCAGTGCCAAAAGGGCAAGGGGATGGATGTTCATGACGTTACCTTTCATTGCAGTTGGGCGTGATGTGCTGAAATAGCGCGGGAAAATTGCGCCTGTTGTTGGCGCAGAGTGGGCAGGTTGCGTTCGTGCTCCTGCCAGCGTGCTATCAAGCTTTCCAGCTGTGGGTTGGTGGCCTGGACGCCATAGAGCTGGGCTTTATCGACGTACTGCTCTGCCAGCAGCTTTATGCGTGCCAGGGTTCGCGGCAGGCGCCGGCGTTCAGCCATGGCCTCAGATATCGCTTGCTCAAGCTTTTCCCTGTGGGTAACCAACGATCCGCTATACCGATGATCGGCTTCGTAACGGCGTCTGGCTTGCCGTTCCCAGTTCTCAAGTTTCCGGTGGTAGCTTTCGATTTCCTCGCGTAGCCAATGCTCTTCGCGCGCGGTCAGGTAGGTGCTCGGCATCGTTTCAGTCGCGGTTTTCCAACGCAGGATGGTGTTGTGGCAGGCCGAGATATAACTGGCCATGTAGTGCTGTTTCACAGATGCGAGTTGAGCAACGAAGGTGGCGCGGTCTGGCATGTCGGCAGTGGTTTTAGCGGCGTAATGCGCACCGGCTGCGTTCTCGATGCCTGAACAGGCGGGCTGCCAAAGCAGCGAAGTTTCCTCGTCTTTGGCTATTTTCAGGGGCAGGAAATGATGCTGCGTGCCGTGATGCTGGTAGGGATCACCCTGGAGATTGACCACCCCGGCAAGAAAGGCCGCCCCGCCAACTCCGGTGGTGCCAGTGATCAGTGCCGCCAGGCCAGGTATCCACAGGCGCTTGTCGGTATCCATCCAGGTGGCTGGCAGGCTGGGGATCGGATCGTTGTGATTTACCAGACGATGATGCACCAACGCCGATGCCCCTTCGACGAAGGCGCGGTCACCGGCACGTGGGGCGCCAAAGGTATAGAGCAGAACGTCATGTTTTTGTTCGTTTCGACGAATCCATTCAGCCAGCAGTAAGGCGATAGCGCCACCCAGGCTGTGACCGCAGACAACGATTTTTTGACCTGTATGAAAGTTGAGCAGATAGGGCTCAACAAAAGCCTTCACTGCCTTGAAGGCCCGATAGAAACCTTGGTGTGCTTGGCCGATGCCTTCCTCATAAGGAACTTGGGCCGCATCCAGATCGAGCATCAGGTCATCCGGGTTTTCCTGGGTACCGCGTACACCGATCAGGATCATGCGGTCGTCATGGGTGACATAGGCCTGGGTGTTGCTATCGGTGTGATCGAGGGTATGCAAGTCCCAGGGCAGCTGTTCCTTGTGCTTTGTGTAGCGCTGTGGATCGTAGGGCACGACTTCCAGGCGCTTGGAATACGGCACTTCTTCCAGAATGGGATAAAAGCCTTGAGCGCGATGAAATCGACCGGGCTCTTCAATCAGCGCGCCGGTCTGAATATTTCCGAGGCGGGCATTGAGCACATGGCCAACGGTGCCAGGTACCGGATAGGTGGGTGGTTGTTTTTCGCTCTCATCGTATTTCTGGCCGAAGCCGGCATAGGCAAGGTTGGTGAAGAGCGCCAGTTGGTAGGCATCCAGTGCGGAGAATGTGGGAGTCAGCGACAGCAATGGACGCCAGGCACGCAGTGCCCTGACTTCCAGTACATGATGCTTGTTGGGCTCCAGGGCAACGCCAAAAGTAACTCCATTCTGACGAGCATTGGCGGCCAGCACTTTTGAAGGGCGCGGCGCGACAAGAGTGGAGGCCGGCGGTAAATGGCTGGTGATTTCGACCAGGTCTCTGACCTCGACTCGATAGAATTCGGCTTTTTCCTTAACGGCGCGGGTCAGGCTTGCGCTGGGCTCGCTGGAAGGCCGTCGCAGGGTGTGTTCGGCGGCGACTTGCAGGGCGGTGATAGGCAGGGGGTAATTTTCCCTAATCATTAAACGCTCATACCAAATATCGGTACCGCCCTGATATGGATCAGAAAAGCGAAGAACAAACGGTCCGCTGTAACAATTATCAACTAGCGCATATCCATCACCATTCAATATTCCTGTAACTTCTTGTCCTTGCCCATCAATAACTAAATAGTGTAAGTCAGCATACGGCGCACCACTTCCAAACTCGTCAACCAGCCGGAAGCTAATCCAGTGTGTGCGTAAAGGGCATTGCTGGGCCTTCGCCGCAAAGGCTGCGGAAAATATTTCGTCCATGAATATTTACTCCGTGCAGTTCGGATATACCGTGCATTTACGACCATTTATTAGGAATGGTCGGAACTCAGGTGGGTTTTGGCAGCGAATAGAAGTATGTGTTTCGATACAGGGCTTCCAGCCAGCCGTGGTATTCAGCCATGTTCCTCTGAATAAAGGCCGTTCTTCCTGCGAATGCCTAAACTCCACATGCACCGTCTTGCCATTCAGTTCATCGCGGCGCAGCGAAGCGCCCAAGCGGCGTCGCTGGTCATAATCCTGCGGCACTTGCCAGTGCTCATCGGCTTCGTGACACACCAAAATTTTTACCAGCGAGTTGTTTTTTCCAATAAGGCGAAACAGCCACATACAGGTGCCGCGCAGTTCTCGCACGCCACTAGCGGGAAAGGGGGGCACGCTGTCGGGCAAGGTGTCGTAAATGCCCAGCGAGGCTCCATCGCGCCCCGAGCTCCAGTCGCCGGATCGAAACCGGCTAAACGCCAGCATGCTCACGTTGACCAGTTTCAGCGTGCAGCCTGCCGTGTGATAGGCCAACGGGATGCGGTAACGGAATGTGTGGGGCTCGCTCATGGGTTCGATGATGGCCTGCTCAACATGCTCGCGGGGCACATAGCCGCCCGTGCCTGGGCTGAACCGAGCGCATGCCATGTGTTTTTCAGGCTGGTAGTACGCTGAGTACTGGAACCAGTAGTTTTCAGGCACTTTGCCCGTGAGTGTGAAATGCGCGCGGCTGGAATAGCTGACGGCCTCGATCGCGCCCTCCTTGATGGCGTTGCCGACCCAGGAACAGGAGCCGAGCAGCGCCACGCTCAACAACAAAATGAGGCGCCTCATGCCTGGGAGCCCTCATGGTTGAGCGAGGCGAAGATCGACTGGCAACGCAAAAAGTGATTCTCCGCAGCCTCGCCGGGCAAAGGCTCCCAGGCCGGATGCATATCCAGCGTGCCTCTTTTGGTGTTCAGTACCAGCAATACCTGTTCCGCCGCTGCCCAACCCCAGCGCTCAGCCAGATCGAGGCGTTCGTTCAGCCAGTGGCGAATGTTGTGATGCTTGGCCAGTGCGGTAGTGGCATCCGGCTGGGTTTCCCACAGCCATTGCTCGAGATTGTCCAGACGTATCTGTCGTGCGATGTGCTGTGGCTCTGGATACAACCACGGAGCGGGCTTACTAAACGGTTCAGAACCCGGCGCCGGATTATCCTGGCTGCGCCAAGCGCCGCCGTCCCAATAGAGGATCGAACTCAGCGGGCCGAGCAATTGAGGAAGCTGCTGGGATGTTAGGTGGGCAAGACTGCGTGCAATCACCCGGTTGTCCTGAAAGCGGTAAAGCGCAGGTTGCTCTTCCTCATCGATCAATATGCGTTCGCGCCAGTGTTGGGCGAAAATCGTCAGATCAATATCTGCTGCGCTGGCCAACCAACCCCAGTTGTCTTCAGGCGTATCTAGCAGCGTTTGCACAAGCTCTGCATCGGGGTTATATAAACGAACCAGCCAAGGGCCGACCTCCGCCATATCGGCGAATTCGGTGTCTTGGTAAAGGTTGACGTAGTCCTGCATCAGGTCCGCGTTGAACAGGGCCTGGACTGGGTCCGGCTCGGCAAGGCGGTCGATAACTAGTACCAGTTCGCGCTGCTGTGCAAGCTGATCGGCGATCCACTCGGAGGCAGTGATTGTCGGATAAAGGCCTTGTTCTGCCTGCGTCATGCGAACCTCCACAGTGACCAGGCTTTCAATGCTTCGGAGGCGAGAACCAGCACAACCAGCATTGCCTGATGATCTTGCCAGTAGCCACCCGCCACGAGAATCAGCGAAACCGACGGGTATACGAGCAGGAGGCGGAATGGAATCTGCGCATAACCGAGGTAGCGAGCCCACCGGTAGCCACACAGGAACAACGCGGCGCTCAATACGATGGATAACTGCAGGAGCCATGACATGGCCGCCATTGCTATGTTGGGGCCACCAAGTTCAGAGCCAAGCGCAAGGGTATTGGACAGGTCGGTGATATATGGGATGCGGTCGTTTTCCCAGCTCATCACGCTGTACCAGACGACATAGAGGGCATCCAGAAGCCCCCATATCAGCAGCGATTTATTTATCCGTGCCAGTCTTCTGATCACCTTTCGACATCCTTATTTTCATAAACGGTAGTGGCGGTTACGGGCTGCCAGTGCCACGACCTTCCTGACACGTGCCAGGCGTCCGGCCCTTCCAGATAGGTCTGCTCAATCTTGCGCTCCTCGCCGTAGCGGCGAATGAGCGAGCTGGCAGCAAGGTGCTGTTCGTTTTCTCCCAGCGGTTGCCAGGTCTGGATCATGGTGCGCTTGGTGTGCTGATAGTCCTTTCCGTCTGAACCAAAAGCTCGACCTTGGTCGCTCATTGATGCGAGGCGATTGATAAGCAGCATTCCCGTATTTCGGACGCCATGGTAATCAACCTCCTGGGTCACCCATTTACCGGGGCCGCTTGTGGCTGGCGTCGCAGTGTTGGATGCGATGACAGGTTTTGCCGTAGAGCGTGCAGGTGTCAATGTATGGTTAGGCGATGTGGTTAATGCGCTCGGCTGCACCGCACAAATGCCTTCTCGGCAGGCCTCGCAAATCGGGCAGCGGCTTGCGCCAAGCTGGCGAGCCTTGCGGGCCATTTGCAGTTGGACGTTAGCCAGGGCGAGCCGGGGCTTCTCTCCGGCTTTACCCTGCTCCACCGCTCCCGGAATAACGGGTGGTTTGATCTTGATGTGCGATCCAGTGCCCGGCGCCCCGCCGGAATTGATCTTGATCGTCGCGCCGCTGAGACTGACGCCACCCGGATCAAGCTTCAGCCAGCTGCCCCCGCCGCTGGCGGTGAGTTCCATGCCGGCGTCGATGACCACTTTACTGCCGGCGTGGTAGTAAATTTCGTCGCCGGCTTCGATGAACTGGCCCGTGCCGATGCTTATGTGCCGGCTGGCGCCGACGCTGAGGTGGTCGTCGGCACGGACTTCGCTGCGGCGATCGCCGTGGGTGGTGTGGTGTTCTTCGGCCTTGAATTCGCTGTAGCTGTTGGCAATCACGGTGTCGTGGCGCTGATGTCCGACGTGCAAGGTTTGGTCGTGGCGGATGTGCTGCTCCCAGTCGCGCTGGGCATGCAGGTAAATCTGCTCGGCGCCTTGCTTGTCTTCGATACGCAGTTCATTGCTACCACCGCCGCCGGGCGAGCTGAGGGTTTTAAACAGGCTGCGGGTCTTGTGCGCCGGCAGGTCGTAGGGGGCCGGGTGGGTCTTGTGATGCAGACAGCCGGTTATCAGGGGCTGGTCAGGGTCGCCTTCCAGGAAACTGACCAGCACTTCCATGCCCACGCGGGGGATAGCCAGGCTGCCGTAGCGATCGCCCGCCCAGCCGCTGGCCACGCGTAGCCAGCAACTGCTCTTGTCATCGCCTTGGCCGTCGCGATCCCAATGCTCTCTGTCCCAAAAGAAGCGAACCTTGACCCGGCCGTATTCGTCGCAATGAATCTCCTCGTCAGCCGGTCCGGTGACCACCGCGCTCTGGCTGCTCAGGAGGCGGGGCTTGGGGTGTTTCAGCGGCGGGCGGAACGGCACGTCCCAGGGCGTGGCGGTAAAGCGGTTGCGGTAACCCTGTTGAAAACCGTCGGCCGGGACGGTGTCGCTGGTCATCACCTCTTCCAGCACTTGCGGCTGCTTCCCTTGGTGCTCAACCTCAGTCAACAACCACAGCTGGTTCCACTCGGGGCGCGGGTGCTCGCTCAGTTCGAGGAAATGCCCGCTGACCAGCAGGGGCTGGTCGCTGTCGCCCGTGGCCTGCTGAAAGTCGGCGCGGTGGCGCTCCAGGACACGCTGGGCCAGGTGTTTGCCACGGTTGCGTTCTGTGAACTGTCCAGGAAAGGCGTAGTCCTCTAACGCCGGACTGTTCTGGCTCGAGGTACGGCTTTCCAGCTGCAGGCGAGGTTTCTGGAAGTCGTAGTCGCGGCGGATGACGGCGCTGGTGCGGGTTTCCAGGCGCACGCCAAAATGCTTGATCACCGGCTCGGTGGCGACCATGCCGGAATCCGGCAGGTAGGCGGTGGGCCGGCCCAGTTTGGGGAACCCTGTCTGATCATCGCCAAACACCAGCACATGAGCCTCGGCATTGTGCTGGAAGTGGTAATGCAGGCCTTCCTCTTCACACAGACGCTGCACAAAATGCAGGTCCGTTTCGCCGTATTGCACGCAATAGTCGCGGGCCGGATAGACGGTCGGACCCAGCTGGAACCGGTAGGCATCGGCCTGGATGCCGTGCTCTTCGAGGAGTTGAGCGATGATCTGCGGCACCGTCAGGTGCTGGAAAATCCGCGAGTTGCGGCGCAGGGCGAGCTGGCTCAGTTGCGGCGCCAGGGTCAGGTGATAACGCGTCAGGCGCGAGCCCGAGTCGCCTTGGGCGATCTGTTCGATCAGCCCGTGCACACCGCTGCTGCTCGTGGAATACGCCAGAAAGGCCGGTTGCCCGAGCAGGTTGTCTAGGTCGAGATCCGGGCGTTCGCTGACCAGTTCCAGTACAAAGCGATAGGGCTGGCTGATCGCTTCGTGGCCGTGGAATGCGAGCACCTTGAAGTCGTGGGCGATACCCTGAAGGTCGAGCGTGAAATGATTCTGCGTGGACATGCTCATCTCCTTGAGCCTCAAAGATCGGCGGCGCTGATCTTCAGGCGCTCCATGCGGTACAGCAGCGTGCGACGCGGAAGCTCCAGTTCGCGGGCGGTCTGGGTCTGGTTGCCGCCGTTCTTGCGCAGGCAGTCCAGCAACAGGTTGCGCTCGACCCGCTCCAGGCGTTCGCGCAGGCCGCTACCGGAGGCCACAGGCTCGTTGGTCTGCGGCAGGTTGAAGTGTTCCGGCAGCAGCTCGTTGCCGTCGCACAGCAGCACCGCGCGCTCCACCATGCCCTTGAGTTCGCGCACATTGCCGGGGAAGGCATAGGTGGCCAGGTGTTCCAGCGCCGCCGCGGACCAGCGGCTGGCCTCGCGCTGCAGCAAGGCGCAGGCGGCGTCGGCGAAATGCCGAGCCAGGCGCAGGATGTCTTCGTTGCGTTCGCGCAGCGGCGGCAGTTCGATGGGGAAGTTGGCCAGGCGGTAAAACAGGTCTTCGCGGAACTGACCTTTTTCTACCAGCGCGCGCAGATCGCGGTGGGTCGCAGCGATGATGCGCACGTCGACGGTATGGGGTTCGGTGGCGCCCAGCGGGCGGACCTCGCCTTCTTGCAGAACACGCAACAGCTTGGCCTGCAGGATCAACGGCATGTCGCCGATTTCATCCAGGAACAGCGTACCGCCGTGGGCGGCGTCCAGCAGGCCGCTGCGGTCACGGTCGGCACCGGTGAAGGCGCCTTTGCGATAGCCGAACAGCTCGCTTTCCAGCAGGCTTTCCGGCAACGAGGCGCAGTTCTGCACGATGAATGCCTTGCTGCGGCGCAAGCCGCAGTCATGGATGGCGCGTGCCACCAGCTCCTTGCCGGTGCCGGTCTCGCCGGTGATCAGCACGCTGACCGGGTTGTGCAGTACCTTGCCGATCAGGCGGTACAAAGCACGCATGCGCGGGCTGTCGCCAATCAGTCCGTAACCGCTGGCGCAGGGGGCGGTGGTGATCGGGCCGTCGTCCTGCGGGGCGTGCAAGCGGCGCAGCAGCTTGAGTTGGGCGAGTGCAAAGGTGCCCAACTGGCCCAGCGCGTCGGCAACGCTTTGCAAGGCGTGGGGGCGACGGCTGGCGAGCACCAGCAGGCCGCCGACCTTGCCGTGCTTGTCCATCAGTGGACAGCACAGCAGGCTGCGCCAGGCATGCGGGCTGGCCGGCAGGAAACCGGTGTTGTGCAGGCGCGTATCCAGCTCGCCCAAAAACAACGTGCGGTTCTGGCACAGGGAAAATTGCAGCAGTTGCTCGCCGTCGTAATCGCTCGGCAGGCTGGCCGCCTCGCGAGGTTGCAGCAGCCCATCGTGCCATTCGGCGCACAACCACAGGCGCGTATGGGTGTCGTCCAGCAGGTACAGCTGGCTGAGTTCACAACCGGACAGCTGCGCCGCCGCCTGCACCAGGCCGGCCAGTAGCCGTTCACTGCTGGTGGCGTGGGCCAGTTCGGTGAGCTGCGTCAGCAGCACCTCGGCATGGCGTAGCGGTTGTGCGACCGGCGTGAGGCGGGTGGGGATTTCAAGCGAACTCACAGAGCAGACCTCCTTCACTGTCGAGGGTGGCGTGAACCTGTTGCAGGGGTTCGCCGCCGGCCATGGCGTCCAGCAGGCGGTCGACCACCAGCGGTTGCAGGTGCAAATCGATCAGTTGATCGATCAGGCGCGCGCCGCTGTCGCCGTGGGTGCAGCGCTCGGCCAGGTGGGTGATCAGGTGGGCGCAGTGGCTGAAGCGCACCTGACGGCGTTGCAAGCGGTCGCCGAAGCGCGCCAGCTTGAGTTCGACCAGTTCGTTGAGCACGTCGCCGGCCACCGGGTAATAGGGCACCACGCGCATGCGGGCCAGCAGCGCCGGTTTGAAGTGCTGGCTGAGCGCTGGGCGGATCGTTCGTTCCAGAGCCTCCGCCTCAGGACGCAGATCGCCGGCGCACAGGCTGGCGATGCGCTCGCTGGCCAGGTTGGAGGTCATCAGGATCAAACAATTGCGAAAGTTGATCTCGCGGCCTTCGCCGTCGTTGGCCACGCCTTTGTCGAAGATCTGGTAGAAGACGTTCATCACCTCCGGGTCGGCCTTTTCCACCTCATCGAGAAGAATCACCGAGTAGGGTTTTTGACGCACGGCCTCGGTGAGCATGCCGCCCTCGCCATAGCCGACATAGCCCGGTGGCGCGCCGATCAGTCGCGAAACGGTGTGCTTCTCCTGAAATTCGGACATGTTGATGGTGGTGAGAAAGCGTTCGCCGCCGTACAGCAGGTCGGCCAGCGCCAGGGCGGTTTCGGTCTTGCCGACCCCGCTGGGGCCGACCAGCAGGAACACACCGACCGGCGCATCGGGTGTGTTGAGCCCGGCGGCGCTGGCGCGCATGGCGCGGTCCAGGGCGGCGATGGCCTGCTCCTGACCGCGCACCCGCTCGCGCAGGTCGTCGGCGAAGGTGGCGATTTTCGTGCTGTGTTCGCGGGCCAGCTGCGCCAGCGGCACACCGGTCCAGTGGCTGATCACCTCGGCGACCAGGCGCGGATTGACTTCATGGCTGACCAGGCGCTCGGCGGCCTGGGCGGTGGCCAGTTCCGCCTGGGTGGCGCGCAATTGGTTGTCCAGGGCTTGCAGCGCGTCTGCGGGCGTGTCGGCCAGCCGGGCCTCGGCGCACTGCTGGCGCAGTTCGAGCAGGCGTTCGGCCAATGTCCGTTGCTGTGCCCAGCGGCGTTCCAGCTGTTCGCGTTCGATAGCAGCCTGCGTCAGGCGCTGTTCCAGCTGGGCGAGGGCCTCGGTATCCACCAGCAGGCCGGCGTCCAGGTCGCGGCGCAGCGCGAGGGTTTGGCGCTCACCCTCGGCGATTTCGCCGCGCAGGCGTTCCAGTGCTTCGGGCGCGGCGGCCAGGCTGATGCGCACCCGGGCGCAGGCGGTGTCCAGCACGTCTACGGCCTTGTCCGGCAGCTGGCGCCCAGCCAGGTAGCGCGCCGACAGTTCGGCGGCGGCGACCACCGCGTCGTCACGCAGGTAGATGCCGTGGCTTTTTTCATACACCGGCGCGAGCCCGCGCAAGATGGTCACCGCCTCGTCCACTGTCGGCTCGTGCAACTGGACCGGCTGGAAACGCCGCGCCAGGGCCGGGTCCTTCTCGAAGTACTTCTTGTATTCGCTCCAGGTGGTGGCGGCGATGGTGCGCAGCTCGCCGCGTGCCAGGGCCGGTTTGAGCAGGTTGGCGGCATCGCCGCTGCCGGCCTGGCCGCCGGCGCCGATCAGCGCGTGCGCCTCGTCGATAAACAGGATGATCGGTCTGGGCGCGGCCTTGACCTCGTCGATCACCCCTTGCAGGCGGCGTTCGAACTCGCCTTTGACGCTGGCGCCGGCCTGCAGCAGGCCGAGGTCCAGGCACAACAGTTCGACGTCTTTAAGAATGTCAGGCACTTCACCGCTGGCAATGCGCAGCGCCAGGCCCTCGACGATGGCGGTCTTGCCCACGCCGGCCTCGCCGACCACTATGGGGTTGTTCTTGCGGCGGCGGGCGAGGATATCGACCATCTGGCGGATCGCGCCGTCGCGGCACAGCACTGGATCGAGTTTGCCGTCGCGCGCCTGCTGGGTGAAGTTGTGGGTAAAGCGCTGCAGGGCCGATTCCCCGTGGCTTGCCGGCTGGCCAGCGGGCTGTTGCGGCTGCGCGGCTAGGGCGAATTCGCGCAGGCGCTCGGCATTGAGCTTGGCCAGCAACGGCTGGTAATGGCTGCCGGCATAGCGCAGTGGATTGCGCAGCAAGGCGAGGATCAGCGCGGCCTCGTCAATGCGCTGCTGGCCCAGTTCCAGGCTGGCCAGCAGCAGCGCGTCCTGCAGCCACTGCACCAGCTCGGTGGCAAACACCGGGTTGCGCGATTCGCTGGCCTCGCCACGAGCGCGCAGGACGCAAGCCAGTTCGCCGGACTCTATTTCAGCATCCTGCAGGGCGCGCTCAAGCAGGCCCTGCGGGCGTTCCAGCAGACCGAGCAGCAGGTCCTCGACGAGAATCTTGCTGCCGCCGCGGACTACGCAGCGTTCGGCGGCGGTTTCCAGGTCACGTTTGGTGGCGGCGTCCAGCGCCTGGACCAGCTGTTGCAAATCGACGTTGAGCATTTCATCAATCCTTAATGAAGAGGGGGTGCGCTGCGCAGGGTGACCACGGCGCTGGTCTGGGTATGGCCCAGCCAACTGGTCCAGCCGAGGCTGCACTGACTGTCAGCGGAGAGCCGCAATTGCCTGTCCGGGTGGTCGTCGCGGTGCAATTCCAGGGTGATGTCGTAGTCCAGCGGGTCGCGCAGGATGAAACGCACCAACGCACAGAGCGGCTGATAGGCGCTGCCGGTCGGCAAGAAATCGTGGAAGCGCTGCCAGGACAGCTGATGGATGTGAAGGCGGAATTTGCCGCCGCGATCACGCACGTGCTCGCCGAGCACCAGGTTTTCGCCCAGCTGGCTGTTGCCCAGGCCCAGGCGGTTGAGCTGGTCGGGCAGGATGTCCACACGCCGCTCCAAGCATTGCTCGAGGGTCAACGCGGCATGTTTGAAGTAATAACGCAGCACTGACTCGATTAGCGCCGCCGAATGAGCGCGCTGGCTGAGCAGGCCCAGGTAGGGCAGCAGGCGTTTCCAGTTCAGCTCGGCACTGTCGCGGATGGGCTCGCCGCCCAGGCCGATCAGGGCGAACAGCTGAGCGGAGAACGGGTCGCTGGCGCCGGCGCTGAAACGGGCGTGGTAGCGGTATTTCTGCCAGATGGGAAGCAACAGCCGCTGCAGACGGTGATTGAACAGATCGAGAAATTCGCGGGTGGGGTTGCCGTTTTCATCATCACCCAACGCCTGTTCGCCATAGAAGGCCGGCAGCGGTGAGCCGGCGCCCACCAGGCTGGGCAGGTTGATGCACAGGCGTGCACGCAGCTCGCCGTGTTCTTCGAAGAACTCCACGTGCTCGATATCGCTGCCGGGAAATCCCAGGCTCGGGTTGGCCTGGAACTCCAGCCGCTCATAGAGCGCTTCGTCGTCCAGGTGCGGATGTGCGGTGCGCAGCCGGTCGAGCACCAACAGTACGCCCTGGAACAGGCTGTACTCGCGGATGCGCGGGCTGAGCGATGTCACAGCAGCGGTTGCTGACCCATGCGCGGCGACCATTGGTACACCTCTCCTTGCAGGCTGCGCACGTGCAGCTCGTGATACGAATTGAGGCTGGCGTACAGGGCAAAGAACTCATTGAGCACCGAGGCGAATAGGAACAGATCGCCTTCGCCCAGAAAGCCCTCCAGATCCATGCTCAGCTCGGTGCGCACGCCGCGCACCGGCAGGCCGCGGTGTAGGCGGTCGATGTGCTGATGAGCAATC
Source organism: Pseudomonas sp. B392_1p (assembly GCF_052245235.1). NCBI lineage: Bacteria > Pseudomonadati > Pseudomonadota > Gammaproteobacteria > Pseudomonadales > Pseudomonadaceae > Pseudomonas > Pseudomonas sp. B392_1p. Next base: position 373,857 of record NZ_JBQPXM010000004.1, on the reverse strand, counting down.
TGCTTCAGCCCGCCGAGCCGCTGGCGGCTGACATTGGCGGCGTGTTTGTCGTAGTGGCGCGGCAGGTCGTAGGTTTCCAGAATCACCTTGAGCGCCTCGACGTTGGCCAGCGACAGGTAGTTCAGCGACAGGTTGGAAATCAGCCGCCATAAATAATCGCCGTGCAGCGGCGGGGCGTAGCTGGGTGTCACCGCGCTGATATTGCGGAAGGTGAGGAATTCCGGGGTGTCCTCGCTGGGCAGGCAGATGTCGCCGAGCTTGAGCTGGCGCGGCAGGTTCTGGTTGGTGCAGGTCAGCTCGATGGACAGCGTCTCGTGCGAATCGAGGCTGCGTTGGCCGAAGCTCAGCCAGGTTTCCAGGCCGTCGCCGAACAGCGAGGGTTGCTGGCGCACGCTGTAGTGCGGGCGCGCCAGCGGCACGTCAAAACTTGGGTCGTGCTCGAAGGATTCGAACGGTACGTATTCCTCGTAGCCCATGCCGCCCGGCTTCCAGCCCGTGACTCGCTCGACGGCAAACACTCCGCACTGCTGCGTGTCGTATTCAGCCGGCAGCAGCCGGTACTGGTCCTGCTTGCCGTCCAGGCGGATCGGCGTGGCGTCGTGGGCGAACAGGTTGGCCACCGGCGTGCAGTACAGGCGCACGTTGTCCACCGTCGGGCGGATCCGCTGGCCGTCGGCCTTGCGAATGTCGAAGCGCAGCAGCAGGCCACGCGCACGCTTGAGCAGCGCCTGCGGCTGACGCCCGATCGCGTCGAGGCCGAGCAGGTCGACGAAGAGGAATTTCTCCTCGAAGGCGAAGTATTCCTGCAGGTGGCGATAGCCGCGAAAGGTGTTGAGCGGGTAAGGCACCAGTGCTTCGTCTTCCGCGAAACCCACCGGGTGCACCTGATCGCTCTTCAGTTGGATACCCGCGACGGGCTGGCCGTCGGCCTCCTGCAACGGCGCGCCGGCGGCATCCAGCAGCACTACTTCGATGCCACCCAAGTTGCGCAACAAGGCCAGATAGAGCATCTGGCTGATATGCCGTTCGCCCGCCAGGTGAAGCCGCAGTCGGCTGAGCCCAAGCTCGCCGAGGTGACCGTCGGCACTCATGGCCAGGCGCAGGCTGAGCAACGCGCCGTCGCCCTTGACCGCATAGTCCAGCGCCTGCAACGCCAGCGGCAACACCTCGGTGGTCTGGCAGGTGCGAAAACGGCAGGTCACCCCCTGCACCGGTCGCGCCTCTACCGGCGTATGGCGCGGCACGGTCAATGCCGGGCCGGGACGTTTGAGCGGGTCGAATTGCAGCATGCTGAAGCCCGGCAGCGGACGCATGTAGTTCGGCCACAGCAAATGCATCAGCGAATGGGTCAGCTCCGGCAATTCGTCATCAAGCTTCTGACGCAGCCGTCCGCTGAGAAAGGCGAACCCTTCCAGCAGCCGCTCGACATCTGGGTCGCGCCCGCTCTGCCCGAGGAATGGCGCCAACGCCGGATTGCGCTCGGCAAAACGCTTGCCGAGCTGGCGCAGGGCGCTGAGTTCGCTCTGGTAGTAGGAGTTGAAGGACATTTCAAGCGCCGATCAGTACGGTGCCGGCGCCTGCCGTCACCACATTGCCATGGCTGCCCATTGAGCCCTGTACGGCTGCCGGTTTGCCATTGATCAGCACCGTTGAAGCCACGGCGCTGGCCAATGTGCTGCCACAACCGGTGGGATCGCCCAGGCGCGCGGCGGGCAGGCCTTCGATCAGCACGTCGGGTGAGCCGGCGGTAATCGGGTTGTTGCCGTGGCCGGGAAGCGGGCACGCGGTGGGGTCATTGACGCGGGCGGCAGGTTTAGCAGACATCCGTGTTCTCCTGTTACTGCACCTGAACCTGTCCGCTGCCATCCAGGCTGGCGGAAAAGCTCACGTGGCGGTTGACGCCTTCCACTGCGAGCCAGCCTTCGATGGCGAAGGCCAGGCGCAGGGGATCGTGGGCGCGGGGCAATGACACCACCCGCACGCGGCTCAGGCGCGGTTCATAGGATTCGATGAAGCGTTCAATGGCCAGGCGCGCCTGCTGCAGCGAGTCGTGCAGCGACAAGCGCATATCGTTCAGGTCAGGCAATCCGTAGTCGGGCAGCGTTTGCACGCTGCCCGCGCGGGTGCTCAGCATCTGGCTTAGATGGGCGGCCACCGAGGCCATGGCAGCCACTTCCAGACTGTGCCCGGCGCGCTGCACGGTGGTGCCGCCCAGGCGTTCGAACAGGCTGCCATAGCTCACTGCGGGTTATTCCTTATCCAGCTTGCCGACCAGCGACAAGGTGAAATCGGCGCCCATGTACTTGAAGTGCGGTCGCACGTTGAGGGTGACGCGGAACCAGCCCGGCTCGCCCGCTACCTCATTAACGATCACCTGGGCGGCGCGCAGCGGACGGCGGCTGCGCACTTCGGGATTGGGATTTTCCTGGTCGGCCACGTACTGGCGAATCCACTTGTTGAGCTCCAGCTCCAGGTCGGTGCGTTCCTTCCAGGCGCCGATCTGCTCGCGCTGCAGCACCTTCAGGTAGTGGGCCAGGCGGTTGACGATGAACATGTAGGGCAACTGGGTGCCGAGCCGGTAGTTCAGTTCGGCATTCTTGCCTTCTTCGCTGTTGCCGAAGAATTTGGGCTTTTGCGCCGAGTTGGCGGAGAAGAACGCGGCGTTGTCGCTGCCCTTGCGCATGGTCAGGGCGATAAAGCCTTCCTCGGCCAGCTCGTACTCGCGACGGTCGGAAACCAATACCTCGGTCGGAATCTTGGTCTCGATCTCGCCCATGCTCTCGAAGTGGTGCAGCGGCAGGTCGTCCACCGCGCCGCCGCTCTGCGGGCCGATGATGTTCGGGCACCAGCGGTACTTGGCGAAGCTGTCGGTCAGGCGGCTGGCGAAGGTATATGCGGTGTTGCCCCACAGGTAATGCTCGTGGCTGCCGGCCACGGTTTCCTTGTAGACGAAGGTTTTCACCGGGTTGTCTTCAGGGTCATAGGGCGTGCGCAGCAGGAAGCGCGGCACGGTGAGGCCAACGTAGCGGGCGTCTTCCTGCTCGCGAAAGCCTTGCCACTTGGCGTATTGCGGGCCCTCGAAATGGTCCTTGAGGTCCTTCACGTCCGGCAGGCCGGTGAAGCTCTCCAGGCCGAAGAACTTGGGGCCGGCCGCGGCTATAAAGGGTGCGTGGGCCATGCTGGCGACGCTGGCCACATGCTGCAGGGTCTTGATGTCCGGCGAGCTGGGGTCGAAGAAGTAGTTGGCGATCAGGGCGCCCACCGGCTGGCCGCCGAACTGGCCGTACTCGGCGGTATAAACGTGCTTGTACAGACCGGACTGGACGACTTCCGGACTGTCCTCGAAGTCCTCGAGCAGGTCCTGCTTGGAGGCGTTGAGCACTTCCAGCTTGATGTTCTCGCGAAAGTTGGTGCGATCCACCAGCAGCTTGAGACCGCGCCAGGCGGATTCCAGCGACTGGAAGCTCGGATGATGGAGGATCTCATCCATCTGCCGGCTGAGCGTGGCGTCGATCTCGGCGATCATGCGATCGACCAGGGCCTTTTTTACCGGCTCGTGCTGGTTATGCGGCTTGAGCAGCTCCTCGATAAAGGCCGAGACGCCGCGCTTGGCGATGTCATAGGTGTCGTCATCGGGGGTCAGGCGGGTTTCGGCAATGATGCGGTCGAGGATGCCGACGTCGGCGAGGCTGTTGCCCGGTTCGGCAAGCGATGCGGAAGTGGTCATGGGTTCAAGTCCTTGTGAAATGTTCAGGCATCCAGCGGTTGTTGGGCGGCAAGACCGAGTTCACCCAGCACGCGTTCGCGGGCATCGTCGTCGGCCAGCACGCTTTCAATCGCCTTGCGAAAGGCCGGGGTATTGCCCAGCGGGCCTTTCAGGGCCACCAGCGCGTCACGCAGGTCCATGAGCTTTTTCAGTTCGGGAACCTGCTCGACCAGGCTGGCCGGGTTGAAATCCTTCATTGAGTTGAGGCGCAATTCCACGGCCAGGTCGTCGCTGGCGTCGTCCTGGAGGCGGTTCGCCACGGTGAACGACAGGCTCAACTCCTGCTTGGCGAGCACCTCGTCGAAGCTGCCCTTGTCGATAGCGATCGGCTTGCGGTCCTCGATCTTGCGGTCGTCGGCGCGCTGGGTGAAGTCGCCGAGCACCAGCAATTTGAGCGGCAGTTCCAGCTCTTCCTGGGCATTGCCGGTGGCGGGCTTGAAGGTGACGTTGATGCGTTCCTTGGGTGCGACCGAGCCTTCTTTGGCCATGGTTCTCTCCTTTGTGGTTATTCCAGTGCCGCGCCGAGATCAAGGTGGCACAGCCTGCGGTAAATCTCGTCCTTGCGTTCCCGCACACCGGCGTGCTGCTGCAATCGCTCGTAGCACGCGTACAGCAGGTGCAGGATGTCCAGGGCGAGATTGGGTTCCCAGGCGTCCAAGCCGCTGGCTTGTAGCTTCTGGTCAAGTGTTTCGAGCTGGACCTTGGCCAGTTCGTACTGCTTGGCCTGGTGGCACAGGCGGGCCAGGGCAAGCTGCCAAAAGAACGTCTCCCGACCGCCGCGCGCGCTGGCCAAGCCTTGGCTGAGCTGTCGCACGGCGGGCTTGAGCCCCTCCTTGCGCAGCAGGGGCAGAACCTCCTGCAGGGCGGTTTCCCACGGGGCTGCGCCGTCAGCAGGCGGAGGCGAGGAAGCCGGTGCAGCCTGCGGCGCCTGTACATGGGGCATGACACGCGCGCTGATCCAGGCGCGGGTGGCCTCCGAGGCGAAGGGCGTGCCGTCGTGAAAACGCAGTTCGTCGAGGCCCGGTATACGCTGCAGAAACAGCGCCAGCTGAATCTCCACTTCCTGCAGGGCGGGCGTGGCATCCAGGGCGTGCAAGCATTCCCAGACGCGGTGTTGGCCATCTAGCCAGAACGGCGCGCGGGCGAGACTCGCCTCCAGCTCGACCAGCAACTCGGTGTGCCGGCCTTGCTGAAAGCGTTCTTGAAACTGGACCAGCTTGTCGACCGGCAAGCCGCGCAAGGCGGTGATCTGCTCGGCGTTGTGCTCCGGCACGCTGTCGATCGGCAGCCACAACAGGGTGCGCGACAGGCGTAGGGCGCGTACGTCGCCGGCTTGGCGAGCGAGCCACCAGGCGCACAGGGGGCGTGCCTGGTCTTGCAGCTGGCGCAGGCACTTGTGGGCGTCCTTGTCGTTGTGCACCACTCCGGGCGCGGCTGGAGCAGACGGCGTTATCGACTGCGCCGTGGCGACTGTCGGTGTTTCTGCGGGCGCCACTGCGGGGCTTTGTCGCATGGTATTCAGCAGATCCGTCAGGCGCCGGGACAGCGGCAGCAACAGCGGCGCGTCGTCGGCCAGGTGTTGGCCCAGGCAGGCATCCAGATCGCGCAGGTGTTCGGCCAGAGATTGGAGCAATGCTGGTTGCTCGCCTGGGGGCAGCTCTTCGTTCAACGCCTGCTCAAGGCGCGGTACCAACCAGTTAAGCGCAGCCGCCCGGGTGCGCGGTTTGCGGGGGTGCAGATCGTTCCAATGATGCACGCACAGGTGCCGCAGTATGCCGAGGCCAGCATGCAGGCCAGGTAAGGCTTCCTGCTGTAACAGGCCCCAGGTCAACCAGGCCGCTACGCGCAGATCCTTGGATTGCGAGGCGAGCAGCGCTGCGCAGGCGTCGAGCATATGTGGCCAATCGACAGCGCCATCGGCATGAATGGACGAGGCGTTTTGTAGTTGCCGCTCTAGATATTCATATTCGGAGGAATAGCGCGCATCGTCGCCCGCGAAGTTGTCGGGACGAATGGGGAGATTGGCCAGTTGTACATAATGTGAATGGAGCGCGCTTGAATAGGTCATTCCATGACTCGCCGCAGGCGCAATTAGCGCCGGGGGTATTTTTTATAATTAATTAAGTGCGCAACAAGTTGCGCTATTTAGGCGCAAGCATTACGCACTGCAGGAAGGGCGGCATCCTAGAGCGGCTGGTCAGATAGAACAAGTTCAATGGCGTGAACTGTTAGGGGTTTTAGCCATTTAATAAAAATTAGGTTTTTGCACAAAAGAGACAAAGCTTTAATCACGTCTCAAATAATTAGAGCGATCATTCTAATTATGAGCTGATTACAGCAGGTTGGCGCCGATATATATCTGTTATATATGTCGTGGTTTATATGTCTAGGGAACTTTCCCATAACGTTAACGTCAAGCGGTGTTTTCCACCCGGCGCCAACTCAATTCTATCTTCCAGCACATTAGCCGTTTCGATGCACAGCATGCCTTGCCAGGCATCGGCGGCGAATTGCGATAAAAGTCGGCTTTTCTCGGTCCACGGATTCCACACCACAGCGGAGTGCGAACCGCTGCTCTGCAGGTGGATGCGGCGATGCCAGTGCGGGTCGCGGATGTTCACCTGGCTGGGTACGTCGAGGTAGATGCGGTCGGTTTCGCCGGTAAAGTGCAGCGGGCCTTGTTGCAGGCGACTTTCCCAATTTTCCAGGGTGTCGATGTAGCGGCAGCCGTGCAGGCCTTCGACTTGCACGTCGTGGATATTGCTGACGGCGAAGTAGGTGTGCAGGGCCTGGCTGAGAAACACCGGCTGCGGGTCATGGTTGTGGCTGGTCAGTTCCAGGTGCAGGCGCTGGTCGAGGCGGATGCGCAGGCTTAATTTGACCGCGTGAGGCCAGTCCGCTAATGGTTGGTCGCGGCTGTCGAAGCAGAATTCGGCAATGACCGCGCCGTCCTGTTCGCTGATGTCCTGCAACCGCCAGTCGAGGGTACGCACCAAGCCGTGGGCGGGTGCCGGCACGGCGCCCTGGTGCATCGCCTGTACCTCGGCAGGATTGCGTTCCAGCGCACCGAACCAGGGCCAGCACACGGGTACCCCGCCGCGCAGGCCTTGGCCCTTGTGATATTCGGCCTGGTCGCTGAGCCAGATCAGCGGCGGGTTATCGTCTCGCTGGTAGGCGAGAACTTGCGCGCCCTGTTCGGCGATCAGCAACTGGGCGCCCTGATGGGTGATTTGCCAACAGGGGAGGTCGCCGATCTGCTGCAGTTCGATGCTGGTGGTCACGGTCGTCTCCTTGGTTCGTTATAGGGCTGTGCAGTAATCCTAAGCCTGCGCAAAGCAAAACGCCCGTCAAGGACGGGCGTTATGTTGGAGCAAATGCTCCGGGTCACGGGCCGTACACGGTGTCCGGCAGCCAGGTGACGATTTGCGGCCAGCAGTAACAGATCACCAGCATCGACAACTGAATGGCGATGAAGGGCAGCACGCCTTTGTACATGGTCATGGTCGGCACCGAGGCGGGGGTCACGCTGCGCAGGTAGAACAGCGAGAAGCCGAACGGCGGCGTGAGGAACGAGGTCTGCAAGTTGATGGCGATCATCACGCCCAGCCAGACCGGATCCAGCCCCATGGCCAGCAGGATCGGCCCGATGATGGGCACCACCACGAAGCAGATCTCGATGTAATCGAGGATGAAGCCGAGGATGAAGATCACCAGCATGACCATGAAGAAGGCGCCCATCACACCGCCCGGCAGGCTGTGCAGCACGTCCTCGATCACCGCTTCGCCGCCGAAGCCGCGGAACACCAGGGAGAACAGTGAGGCGCCGATCAGGATCAGGAACACCATGGCGGAAATCGAGGTGGTGCTTTGCGAGACGTCACGCAGCTGGGCGAAGTTGAGCTTGCCTTTGCTCAGCGCCAGTACGGTGGCGCCCACGGCGCCGATGGCCGCCGCCTCGGTCGGGGTGGCAAAGCCGAGCAGGATCGAGCCGAGCACCAGGAAAATCAGCAACAAAGGCGGCAGCAGCGCGCCGAGGAGTTTGCCCCAGTGCACCTCGCCCAGTTCTTCCTTGGGCAGCGCGGGCAGCTTCGCCGGCTTGAGAAGGGCCATCACCACCAAGTAAAGGATGTACAGGCCGATCAGCAGCAGGCCGGGAATCAGCGCGCCCATGAACAGGTCGCCGACCGAAACGGTCTTCGGCGAGAAGATGCCCATCTTCAACTGTGCTTGCTGATAGGCGCTGGACATCACGTCACCCAGCAAAACCAGCACGATGGACGGCGGGATGATCTGCCCGAGGGTACCGGTGGCGGCCAGGGTGCCGGTGGAAATGGCTGGGTCGTAGCCGCGGCGCAGCATGGTTGGCAACGCCAGCAAGCCCAGGGTTACCACGGTGGCGCCGACGATGCCGGTAGACGCGGCGAGCAGCGCACCGACCAGGCACACGGAGATCGCCAGGCCGCCGGGTTTGGCGCCGAACAGCCGGGTCATGGACTCCAGCAGGTCATCGGCGATGCGTGATTTCTCCAGCATCACGCCCATGAATACAAACAGCGGCACGGCCAGCATGGTCTGGTTGTTCATGATGCCGTAGATGCGGTTGGGCAGCGCGGACAGGTAGCTGCCATCGAAGGTGCCGGTCAGGATGCCGATCCCGGCGAACAGCAGGGAGACTCCACCCAGCACGAAGGCCACCGGGTAGCCCGACATCAGGAAAATACAGATCCCGGCGAACAACAGGAGCGACATTGCTTCAGCCACGTTGCACCTCGGCGTCTTCGTAGGCGAGGCGGCCGGCTAGTCGGTAGGCGCCCTTGATCAGGTCGGAGATGGCTTGCAGCAACAGGCTGAACACCAAAATCAGAATGATGGTTTTTTGCAGGTACACGAGCGGCAGACCGCCGGCTTCGGACGAGCCTTCAAACGTGGCCCAGGACGCGCTGACATAGCCCCAGCTCAGCCAGGCCAGGAAGCCGCACATCGGCATCAGCAAAATCACCGTGCCGAGCATGTTCATGATGGTCTGGGTGCGGGTGGAAAAGCGTTGGTAGAGAATATCCACCCGCACATGCGCGCCACGTTGCAAGGCCCAGGCGGCAGCGCCCATGAACACCAGGGCATGGCCGTACATCACTGCTTCCTGCAGAGCGATGGCGCCTGTGCCAAAACCGTAACGCAGCACGACCACGACGGTGGTGCCGAATACCAGAAACACGGGAATCCAGGCGCAGATTCGGCCCAGCGCCGCGTTCAGCGCATCGATTGCCCGCGCAAGCGCGAGCAGGGGGGGAGTTTTCGCGGACATGGGGAGTCCTTAAGGGAAGAGAAAGCAGGAAGGGCGGCGATTCTAGGCCCATGGCCAAACGCCGGCAACTTCACCGGCCTTGAAAGATAAGCCGTCGCGCCGCACGAGCGGCAAACAACCGCTCTGCACCCAGCGTTACGTGGGGCGGCAATGGCTAGCGCTTGGGAACCGGCCGGGTGCGTCCGCTGCCATCGATGGCGACGAACACGAACACCGCCTCGGTGACTTTGCGCCACTCGCTGGACAGCGGATCGTCGCTCCACACCTCGACCAGCAGGCGCACCGAACTGCGACCGATGTGCTGGGTTTGCGTATAGAAGGACAGCTGTGCGCCGACGGACACCGGCACCATGAACGCCATGCGCTCGATGGACACTGTGGCTACCCGGCCACCGGCGATCTTGCTGGCCATGGAGGTGCCCGCCAGGTCCATCTGTGCAACCAGCCAGCCACCGTAGATATCGCCGAAGCCGTTGGTCTCACGTGGCAACGCGGTGAACTGCATGGCCAGGTCGCCTTGGGGAATCGGATCGTCCAGTTCCAGGTCGTGATCTTCAGTCATGGGGTAAAGGCTCTTGGGCATCGTCGTTATCGTTGTTGTGGTAGGCGCGTCTGGATAAAAAAGCACCGCAGCGCAGTATACCGGCAGCCTGGCGGCCGGGCGACCATGACCGCCGACGTCATCCAACTGTCATATTGCATTCATAGACTGGTCACACGGCCTGCAGATACTGGCCCCCGAAGCATCCCAATACCAAGAGTTCAGGAGCAAGGAATGAAATTGAAGCGATTGATGGCGGCCATGACCTTTGTCGCCGCGGGTGTCACTTCTGTTGGAGCCATGGCGGCCGTTGATCCGGCACTGAGCAGCTACAGCAAGACGTCAGGTGTATCCGGCAACCTGTCCAGTGTGGGTTCCGACTCGCTGGCCAACCTGATGACCCTGTGGGCTGAAGAGTTCAAGCGCAGCTACCCGAACGTCAATATCCAGATCCAGGCGGCCGGTTCCTCCACCGCACCGCCGGCGCTGACCGAAGGCACCGCCAACATGGGGCCGATGAGCCGCCCGATGAAGGACAACGAGATCCAGGCCTTCGAGCAGAAGTACGGCTACAAGCCGACCGCGGTTCCGGTGGCCATCGACGCCCTGGCGGTGTTCGTGCACAAGGACAACCCGATCAAGAGCCTGGACATCGCCCAGGTCGACGCGATCTTCTCCAACACTCGTCTGTGCGGCGGCGACAAGAACATCACCACCTGGGGCCAGCTGGGCCTGACCGGTGAGTGGGCGAACAAGCCGATTCAGCTGTTCGGTCGCAACTCGGTGTCCGGCACCTACGGCTACTTCAAGGAAGAAGCGCTGTGCAAGGGTGACTTCAAGGCCAACGTCAATGAGCAGCCGGGTTCGGCCTCGGTGGTGCAGTCGATCTCCAGCACCCTGAACGCCATCGGTTATTCAGGCATCGGCTACAAGACCTCCAGCGTCCGTGCCGTGCCGCTGTCCAAGAAGGGCGGTGAAGCCTTCGAAGCCTCGGAAGCTAACGCCCTGGCCGGCAAGTTCCCGCTGGCGCGCTTCTTCTACGTCTACGTGAACAAGGCGCCCAACAAGTCGCTCAGCCCGCTGGATGCCGAGTTCATCAAGCTGGTGCTGTCCAAGCAGGGTCAGGAAGTGGTCGTCAAGGACGGTTACATCCCACTGCCCAAGAACGTGGTCGACAAGACGCTGAAAGAACTGGGTCTGTAAGTCAGCAAGCCCGCGCCTGGCGCGGGCTTCGCGACTCCCCCCAATGCCCGTCACGCCCTCGGCGATGACGGGCATTGTCGTGTTAGTGCGCTGTAACTTTTCTGTCACACGATCGGCATAAAGTGGCGACTTAAAATTTACGACAGCCCGCTGCGTTTGGTAGCGGTCGCGGAATTCCTGGCATGAATGAATTGGCGAATGAACCCATGACTGCTCCTTCCCACTCGCCGGGGCTGGATTTCAACACTCCTGCCCTCAAGCGCAAGCGGCGCATACGCGCTCTCAAGGACCGTCTGGCCCGCTGGTACGTCACCATTGGCGGCCTGGCTGTGCTGGGCGCCATTACCCTGATCTTCTTCTACTTGGCTCAAGTCGTCCTGCCCATGTTCCAAGGCGCCGACCTGCAGGCCGAACAGGCCGTGCAACCTGCCTGGCTGACGGAGCAATCGCCGCCCTTGCTGCTGGCCGTCGAAGAGCAGAACCAGGTGGGATTGCGCCTGGGTACAGACGGACAGGCACAGTTTTTCTCGGTGACCAGCGGCGACGTCTTGCGCAGCGAAGCCGTAGCCTTGCCGGCCGACAGCCAGATTGTCTCCCTGGGCGAAGACACGCCCGGCAGCAGCCGCTTTGTCCTGGGCCTGAGCAATGGCCAAGCGCTGGTCATCGAACACGCCTACACGCTCAGTTACCCCAACAATCAGAAAACCATCACCCCCGAGCTGGTTTACCCCTACGGCCCGGAGCCGATCCAACTGGACCCCCAGGGTCGTGCGCTGCAGCAGGTAAGTGTCAGCTTGAATGGATCGAGCCTGCTGCTGGTCGCTGCCACGGGCAATGAACTGCATGCTCTGCGTCTGGAGCGTGAGGAAAACCTGTTCACTGGCGAGGTCACCCGAGATGAGCATCGCTTCGAGCTGCCGCGTCTCGCCGAGCCGATCAAGGCCGTGCTCGTCGACCCGCGCCAGCAATGGTTGTTCGCCTTCAATGGCAAGGCGAGCGTGGACGTGTTCGACCTGCGTCGCCAGCAGTTCAACGGCCGTTACAAGCTGCTGAGCGGCACGGGCGAGGTCACCACGGTGCGTTCCCTGCTGGGCGGCATCTCGCTGATGATTGGCGACTCGAAGGGCGGCATCGGCCAGTGGTTCATGGTGCGCGACGAGGATGGCCAGTCCACCCTGCAGAACGTTCGCAACTTCCAGCTGGGCGACAGCCCGATTACGCAGATCCTGCCCGAGGAGCGCCGCAAAGGCTTCCTGGCCATGGACCAGACGGGCCAGGTCGGTGTTTTCCACAGCACCGCGCACCGCACGCTGCTCACCCAATCCGTGGCCGACGGCACCGCGCACGCTGCACTGTCTCCCCGTGCCAACCGTCTGCTGGTGGAGCGCGAGGGCAGCCTGCAAAACCTGGTCATCGACAACCCACACCCGGAGATTTCCTGGAGCGCGCTGTGGGGCAAGGTCTGGTACGAGAGCTACGACGAACCCCAGTACGTGTGGCAGTCGACCTCGGCCAATACCGACTTCGAGCCCAAGCTGAGCCTCGCGCCGCTGGCCTTCGGTACCCTCAAGGCAGCCTTCTACGCCATGCTGCTGGCCGCGCCGCTGGCCATTTGCGCGGCGATCTACACCGCCTACTTCATGGCCCCGACGCTGCGCCGCAAGGTCAAGCCGGTGATCGAGCTGATGGAGGCGATGCCCACGGTGATTCTCGGCTTTATCGCCGGTTTGTTCCTCGCGCCTTATATCGAGGGGCACCTGCCAGGCATTTTCAGTCTGCTGTTGCTGATGCCGGTGGGCATTATCGGCGCCGCCTGGCTGTGGAGCCGCCTGCCGGAGTCCATCCGCCTGCGCGTGCCGGACGGCTGGGAAGCACTGCTGCTGATTCCGGTGGTGCTGGGCGTGGGTGCCTTCTCGCTGGGCATCAGCGGTCACCTGGAGAATGCCTTCTTCGGCGGCGACATGCGCCTGTGGCTGAGCAATGACCTGGGCATCCCGTTCGACCAGCGCAACGCCTTGGTGGTCGGCCTGGCCATGGGCTTTGCGGTGATCCCGAACATCTACTCGATCGCCGAGGACGCCGTGTTCAGCGTACCCAAGAGCCTCACCTACGGCTCGCTGGCCTTGGGCGCCACGCCCTGGCAGACGCTGACCCGCGTGGTCATCCTGACCGCCAGTCCGGGGATCTTCTCGGCGCTGATGATCGGCATGGGTCGCGCGGTGGGTGAAACCATGATCGTGCTGATGGCCACCGGCAACACGCCGATCATGGAAGCCAACATCTTCGAGGGGCTGCGCACCCTGGCCGCCAACGTGGCGGTGGAGATGCCCGAATCCGAGGTCGGCAGCAGCCACTATCGCGTGCTGTTCCTGGCTGCCCTGGTGCTGCTGATGTTCACCTTCGTGATGAACACCCTGGCCGAACTGATCCGCCAGCGCCTGCGTGGCAAGTACGCGGCGCTGTAAGAGGAAGGTTTTGACGTGAAACAGAACAATCTGAAAACCTGGTTCAAAAGCGGCACGCCTTGGGTGTGGATGAACGCGGGGGCGGTTGCCATCGCGGTGGTCATGACCCTGGGGCTGTTGCTGGTGATTGCCACCCGCGGGCTGGGACATTTCTGGCCGGCCGATGTGATCGAAGCCGATTACCAAATGCCCGGCCAGGCCAGTCGTGTATTGGCGGGCGAAGTGGTGCAGCTGGAAGAAGTGCCGCGTGCTCGCCTGGCCGCGTCCGGCCTGCCAGTCACCGCCGAAGGCGGCGAGTTCATGACCCGCGAGCTGCTCAAGGTGGGCAACCGTGAAGTGTATGGCGCCGACTTCAGCTGGGTGGTCGGCGAATGGCTGGCCAACCTGCGCACGCCTGCCGAGTTGATGGTGCTGGAGCGCCGCGAGTGGGGCAACTTCTACGGCTACCTGGTGAACGTCAAGGAAAGCGGCCAGCTGGTCGCCGAGGGCGAGGCCGCTTGGGGCGAGTTGCAGCGTCGCATCGACCGTGTCGATGCGCTGCACAAGGACATCGTGGCGCTCGAAAAGCAGGACATTGGCCGCATCAACCATGGCCTGGAGCGTTTGCGCCTGCAGGGCCGCAAGCTGGAGTTGCAAGGCAAGCTGGATGCCGTCGCCCAGGCTGATCTGGATGCTGAGCGGGCGCAGTGGGATGCCGAGTACAAGGTACTGGAAACGCGCCTGGTCGAGCTGTATCAGGCGTTCAACCGTGACAGCGTGACGGTGCGCACGGTCGATGGCCAGGAGCAGGAGATCAGCCTCGGCAAGGTGGTGCGTGCCTTCCAGCCCAATGCCATGTCGTTCGGGGACAAGCTCGGCTTCTACTTCATCAAGCTGTGGGAGTTCGTCAGCGACGAGCCGCGTGAGGCGAACACCGAAGGCGGCATCTTCCCGGCGATCTTCGGTACGGTGCTGATGACGCTGATCATGGCGGTAATCGTCACGCCGTTCGGCGTGATCGCGGCGGTGTACCTGCGCGAATACGCCAAGCAGGGCGTGCTGACCCGGGTGATCCGCATTGCGGTGAACAACCTCGCCGGCGTGCCGTCCATCGTTTACGGCGTGTTCGGCCTGGGCTTCTTCGTCTATGTGCTGGGCGGCTCCATTGACCGGCTGTTCTTCCCGGAAGCCGCGCCGGCGCCGACCTTCGGTACGCCGGGCCTGATGTGGGCCTCGCTGACCCTGGCGATCCTTACCCTGCCGGTGGTGATCGTTGCCACCGAAGAAGGCCTGGCGCGCATTCCGCGTACCGTGCGCGAGGGTTCGCTGGCGCTGGGTGCCACCAAGGCCGAGACGCTGTGGAAGATCGTCTTGCCGATGGCCAGCCCGGCGATGATGACCGGCCTGATCCTTGCCGTGGCGCGTGCCGCCGGTGAAGTGGCGCCGCTGATGCTGGTGGGCGTGGTCAAGCTGGCGCCGAGCCTGCCCCTGGATGGCAACTATCCCTACCTGCACCTCGACCAGAAAATCATGCACCTGGGCTTCCACATCTACGACGTCGGCTTCCAGAGCCCCAACGTCGAAGCCGCACGCCCCTTGGTGTATGCCACCGCGTTGCTGCTGGTGGTGGTAATCGCCACCTTGAACATGAGTGCGGTCTACATCCGCAACCACCTGCGCGAAAAGTACAAGGCGCTTGAACACTAACAGCCGATAAAAGCGCTGGAGGCTGAACGCTGGACGAGTGAGGGCTTTTTCGTCCAGCCTCAAGCCTTCGGCCTCCAGCGAATGACGGAGACACCCATGCAAGCACAAAACCATAGCCACGGCATCGACATCGGCGCCCTGGGTCGCAACAAGCAGAGCCTGTCGCTGGCCGACGAGAAGGTGGCGCTGGAAGTGCCCGGCCTGAACCTGTTCTACGGGCAGAAGCAGGCCCTGCACAATGTCGCCCTGAACATTCCCAAGGAGCGCGTGACCGCCTTCATCGGTCCGTCCGGCTGCGGCAAGTCCACCCTGCTGCGCTGCTTCAACCGCATGAACGACCTGGTGGACGGTTGCCGCGTCGACGGCGAGATTCGTCTTGATGGCCACGACATCTACCGCAAGGGCGAGGATGTCGCCGAGCTGCGCCGCCGCGTCGGTATGGTGTTCCAGAAGCCCAACCCGTTCCCCAAGAGCATCTACGAGAACGTGGTTTACGGACTGCGCATCCAGGGCATCAACAAGAAGCGCACCCTCGATGAAGCCGTGGAGTGGGCGCTCAAGGGCGCGGCGCTGTGGGACGAGGTCAAGGACCGCCTGCACGAGTCGGCCCTGGGCCTGTCCGGCGGCCAGCAGCAGCGTCTGGTGATCGCGCGGACCATCGCCGTGTCGCCGGAAGTGCTGCTGCTCGACGAACCCTGCTCGGCGCTCGATCCGATCTCCACCCTCAAGGTGGAAGAGCTGATCTACGAGCTGAAGTCCAAGTACACCATCGTCATCGTCACCCACAACATGCAGCAGGCCGCGCGCGTTTCGGACTACACGGCGTTCATGTACATGGGCAAACTGATCGAGTACGGCGACACTGACACGCTGTTCACCAACCCGGCGCAGAAGCAGACCGAGGACTACATCACCGGGCGCTACGGCTAGTACCACGCAAGACGAGAAGAGCGCTGGAGGCTGGAGGCTGAACGAATGGCTTCCTCGTCCAGCCTTCAGCCTTCAGCCTTCAGCGGCTTTTCGGAGTTTTGATATGAAAGACAATCACAGCCAACACATCTCCCAGCAGTTCAACGCCGAGCTGGAAGAGGTGCGTAGCCACCTGCTGGCCATGGGTGGCCTGGTGGAAAAGCAGGTCAATGACGCGGTCACCGCGCTGATCGAGGCTGATTCGGGCCTGGCCCAGCAGGTGCGTGAGCTCGACGAGCAGACCAACCAGATGGAGCGCGACATTGACGAGGCGTGCCTGCGCATCCTCGCCCGCCGCCAGCCGGCGGCCTCCGACCTGCGCCTGGTGATCAGCATCTCCAAATCGGTAATCGACCTGGAGCGCATCGGCGACGAGGCGTCGAAGATTGCCCGTCGCGCCATTCAACTGTGTGAGGAAGGCTCGGCGCCGCGTGGTTATGTCGAGGTGCGGCATATCGGTGACCAAGTACGCAAGATGGTGCAGGATGCGCTGGACGCCTTCGCGCGCTTCGACCCGGAGTTGGCCCTGGCAGTGGCGCAGTATGACAAGACCGTCGATCGCGAGTACAAGACCGCCCTGCGCGAGCTGGTCACCTACATGATGGAAGACCCGCGGGCGATCTCGCGCGTGCTCAATGTGATCTGGGCGCTGCGCTCGCTGGAGCGCATCGGCGACCATGCGCGCAACATCGCCGAACTGGTGATTTACCTGGTACGCGGCACCGATGTACGTCACATGGGCCTCAAGCGCATGCGCGAGGAAGTTCAGGGCGACAAGGGTTCGCCGGCATAACGTGCAGAACCGCTGCATGGCCGCGAGTGGGCGCATAACGTTCGCGGCCAAACGGTACCATCGTTTCGCCAAACTTGATCCGCAGCGCTCGCAGTCTGGCCCCTGCTGTCGTTTTCAATGGCTTGCTAAAGCCAGGCCTGGGCCAGCCGATACCCAACAGAACAGGCACTGCTAGGTGTCAACGTACGGAAAACCGGCGCACGCCTCGGTTTTCCTTGTGCCGTGGGCGAAAGGGGCGGGTTTTGGCTGAATCAGCGGAACGATTTGAAGTGGCATTAGGCTATTACTGCCGCCTATGCTTGATCCCCTCGAGTGGGAGGGTGCGATGAACAAAGTCAGCGTACTGATCGTGGATGACGCGGCATTCATTCGCGATCTGGTAAAGAAGGGCTTGCGTGTGCATTTTCCGGGCATTCGCATCGAAGAGGCCGTCAATGGCCGCAAGGCCCAGCAATACCTCAGCCGTAACGAGATTGACCTGATCCTCTGCGATTGGGAGATGCCGGAGATGTCCGGACTCGAGCTTCTCGCGTGGTGTCGCAGCGATGACGCGCACCAGACCACGCCGTTCATCATGGTCACCAGTCGCGGCGACAAGGAAAATGTCGTGCAGGCGGTCAAGGCAGGCGTGACCGATTACATTGGCAAACCGTTCACCAGCGAACAGCTGCTTGGCAAGGTCAAGAAGGCTCTGCACCAGTCGGGGCGTCTTGAAGCATTGGCGTCGGGCACCAACAGCCAGTCCGCCTATGCCATGGCCGGCGACTCGGTCAGCGCCCTGACCGGTGCGCGTGTCGATGCGGCGAAGTCGCTTCTCAATGCCCCGCCCGTGCCGGGCGCCTCCGCCGCTGGCAAACCTGCCGTCAGCGCGACTGCGCCAAAACCGGCGGTGAACAAGTCCCTGAACAATCGCGGGCGTGGTCAGTTGCGCCTGTCCGGTGGCATCCTCCCGTGCCTGATCAAGGACCTCAGCCTCAAAGATGCCTCGGTGCTGATCAAAAGCGCCAGTTTCATTCCGCAGGTGCTGGAAAGTGCCGTGCTGGACCTCGAACAGGGCGAAGGGGGCGAAGTGGCACGGCTCAATGGCTATGTGCACGCCATTGCTGCTGCGGAGCCCCGGGCGGACAGCGAATGGCTGCAGTTGGTCTTGCGCTTTGTCGACAGTGATCCGAAGAAGCTCGATTACTTGTCGCGGCAGATCGCCCGCGGTACTCAGCACAGGCATTTTGTGCCTGGCGCCTGAGAGCTTCCTGACGCTTCGGCTCCTCGACGGAGCCGGAAATCGAACGGCTTCACAGCTTGAGTCCGCACCACTCGCACCGCCTGGCAAGGCTCGCTAGGCTCCCGCGTTCAGCCTAGTGCGGTTCAGATATTCTTCACCATGCTTGCACGCTTGCTTCTTCTCGGCGGTCTGCTGGCCCTGTGCGTGCCAACCACCGCCTTGACCATCTACAAGTACACCGATGCCAACGGCGTGGTCACCTACAGCGACCAGGCCCACAGCGGTGCTCAGGTGTTCGTGTTTCGCGACCGCATGGTCGAGGAGCTGGAGAATCGCGTTCATCTAACCACGCGCAAGCACGCCGCCGGCGAAACTCTGGTGGTGCACAATGAGTTGTACGCGCCGGTGGAGATCGAGCTGCGCCTGAGTGAGGTGGACAATGCCGTGGGCGCTCCGGATGAGCCAGTACGCTGGATCTTGCCGCCACGCAGCGAGATCCGCCTGCTGACCCTGGCGCCGCGAGACCCTGCCAAGCCGCTCAGCTATACGCCCAAGCTGCGCCATGCCCTGGGCGATCCACGGCTGCTGCCGACCAGCAGCCGTTACCCGCTGCCGTGGCAGGGCGGCCCCTTCCGGCTGACCCAGGGCGCCAACGGTCGCTACAGTCACTTTACACCCAAAGGGCGCTACGCCATGGACATCGCCATGCCAGAAGGCACGCCAATTCTGGCCGCCCGTGGCGGTGTGGTGGTCAGCCTGGAAAATCAGCAGAGCGGGCGCGGCAATAACCCTTCCGGCAACTATGTGCGCATCCTGCATAACGACGGCACCATGGGCGTGTATCTGCACCTGATGCGTGGCTCGGTGCGAGTGCGCGAAGGGCAGCGTGTGGAAACCGGCAGTCTGATCGCCCGCTCCGGCAATACCGGCAACAGCACCGGCCCTCATCTGCACTTCGTCGTGCAGCGTAATGTCGGGCTGGCGCTGGAATCGATTCCGTTCACCTTTACCCAGCCGGTCAATAGCCTGCCGAATTTTGCGGTGGGCGGCGAATAGCGGTACGACCCTTCGTCGGCTGCTACGGAGTTGCGCAGGCGCGCGCTCATATTGACTACTAATTACTCAACATGCCGTAGAACCCAGCCGCCGCGGACGGGCCGCGCGGCGTGGTGCAATCGCCAGGAGGACCGCTTTCATGACCCGATTGCAGTGCGAGTATCGCGAACATGCCATCAAGGCCGATGTGGTCGAGCATCCGGACTTGCCCACGCCCTGGGCGGGCGGCTGCCATATCACCGCCCCGGACGGACACACCACGCGGCGGATCGCCTTGCCGGTGCAATCGGCTTTTCTGGCCGACCTGGACAGTGCTCAGCGCGCGTCCATTGCGCATGGCAAGTGGCTGGTGGATCAGCACCTGGATCATGGACGGGCACTGCCGGAGTAAACGGCTGCCCATCCATCGGGCCTCACCCCAGCTTGAGCACCTTGGCCAGGACAACCTTGGGGCCTTTCATCTTCTTGATGATGATGCGCAGGCCTTCGGTGTCCAGCGCCTCTTCTTCCTCCGGCATGCGCTTGAGCGTGTCATAGATCAGGCCGGCCAGCGTATCCGCCTCGACATGGTCGAGGTCGACATCGAGCAGGCGCTCGATCTTGAATAGCGGCGTGTCGCCGCGCACCAGGAGCTTGCCGGGCTGGTACGCCAGAATGCCACGCTCGGTCTTGCGGTGTTCATCCTGGATATCGCCCACCAGCGCTTCGAGCACGTCTTCCATGGTCAGGTAACCGATCACCTTGCCGTCGGCCTCTTCGACCAAGGCGAAATGTGCCCCGCCCTGGCGGAAGGTTTCGAGCAGCGTGGTCAGCGGCATGTGCCGTGAAACGCGCTCCAACGGGTGCATCAGCTCGTCGAGGTCGATGTGCTCGGGACGCTTTTCCAGCAGTGAGAGTTGCAGCAGCAGGTCCTTGATATGGAGAACGCCGATGAACTCGCCAGCATCCTCATCATAAATCGGGTAACGGCTGTATTTGTGGCGGCGAAACACACGGAACACGTCTTCGAGGCTGGCGCTGCGCTCGACATAGACCAGGTCTTCACGGGAGTTGGCCCAGTCGGCGACTTCCAGCTCGCCCATTTCGACGGCCGAGGCCAGTACGCGAATATCCTGATTGCTGGGGTCGTGAGCCCGATTGGAGTGCAGGATCAGCTTGAGTTCTTCGCGGCTGTAGTGATGCTCGCTGTGTTCGCCCGGCTCGCCCTGCCCGGCAATACGCAAGATGGCATTGGCGCTGGCGTTGAGCACGTAAATGGCGGGATACATCGCCCAATAGAACAGGTACAGCGGCACGGCGGTCCACAGCGACAGCAGTTCCGGCTTGCGAATCGCCCAGGACTTGGGCGCCAGTTCGCCGACCACGATGTGCAGGTAGGAAATCACCGCGAAGGCGGAAAAGAAGGCAATACCGTGGAGCAAAGCCTCGGATTCGACGCCGAACATCTCCAGCATGGGTTCGAGGAGATGGGCGAAGGCGGGTTCGCCAACCCAGCCCAATCCCAGCGACGCCAAGGTAATGCCCAGCTGGCACGCGGACAGGTAGGCGTCCATCTGGTTGTGAACGGTGCGCAGAATATGTCCCCGCCAGCCGTGTTGTTCGGCGATGGCGTCGACCTTGGTGGCGCGCAGGCGGACGATGGCGAACTCCGCGGCGACGAAGAAGCCGTTGAGCAGGACGAGAAACAGGGCGAACAGGACGAGGCCGAAGTCGGCAAAATAGGAGGCAGCGGTAAAACTAGGGGAAGGGTCCATGGATACGAAAGTTGGCCAATGAAGCGCGCAAGATGGGCCTGCGCGCACGGTTTTTCAAGGCATAAAGATCAGTCTCTTGAATTTGGCGCGTTGCGCTGGACTAGTTGGTTGTGCGGGAAGTGGCAGGTGAAGGTGCTGCCTTGGCCCACCGTGCTGATCACATCCAGGCGGCCATGGTGGCGCAACAGTACATGCTTGACGATCGCCAGGCCCAGCCCAGTGCCGCCGGTGTCGGAAGCCCGACTGGCATCGACCCGGTAAAAACGCTCGGTGAGGCGAGAAATATGCCGCGGTTCGATGCCGATGCCGCTGTCCTGCACCGACAGATGGCCACCCTGTTCATTGCCCCACCAGCGAATCTGGATCTCCCCCTCATCCGGGGTGTATTTCACCGCATTGAACACCAGATTGGAAAAAGCGCTGCGTAACTCGCTTTCGCTGCCCTTGAGCTTGAGGTGCGGATCGGCCTCAAGACTGATGCGATGCTGGCGCTCGCCCGATAGCGCCTGGGCGTCTGCACGGATTGACAGCAGTAACAGGTCGACCGCCACCGGCTGGTTGTCCGAGGGGTAATCGGTGGCTTCCAGGCGGGCCAGCATCAGCAGGTCATTGAGCAGGTTCTGCATGCGGCCGGCCTGCTGCTGCATTTGCTGCATGGGGCGCAGCCAGCGCGGATTGATCTGGTCAACGTTATCCAGCAGCGTCTCTAGATAGCCGGTAATCACCGTCAGGGGGGTGCGCAGTTCATGGGAGACGTTGGCCACGAAGTCCTTGCGCATCTGCTCCAGCAGCTGCAGCCGCGTGACGTCTCGCACCACCATCAGGTGCTCGCTCTGACCGTACAGGGTGATAAAAAACTGCAGTTGCAGCTGCGGGTTGATCGGCGAGGGCAGCTCCAGCGGGTCGTGAAAATTCTGCCGATCGAAATAATCCTTGAAACGCGGATGACGGATCAGGTTGGTCACCGCCTGGCCGGTGTCCTGGGGTGCGGTCAGGCCGAGCAACGTGCGTGCGGCGGGATTCCACCATTCCAGATTACCGTCGCGATCGAGCATGACCACCGCATCCTTGAGCGCGGCAGTCGACTTCTGGGCGCGGTTGATCACCGCCTGCAGCCGATCGCGGGCCTGGCGGCTGCGGCGCTTCTGGTAGTGGATGCGGTCGTAGAGTTCTTCCCACAAGCCGCTGGCATGGGGCACTTCATCGTCCGGTTCGGCATGTTCCAGCCAATGGCGCAGTCGCAGCAGACCCGTGAGCAGCCAGGCCAGGTAGGCGGCCAGGCACAGTGCCACACTCCAGCCCCACGCCTTGGTGAACAGACCCAGCAGCAGGCTGGTGCCCACCAAGAGGGCCATGTGGCGGAACAGCACACTTCGCCAATTGGAATTCAAGGGCGTTACTCAACCTTTAGTGGAAAAACGGTAACCGGTGCCGCGCACGGTCTGCACCAGCCCTTCATAGTTTTCGCCCAGCGACTTGCGCAACCGGCGGATGTGCACGTCCACGGTACGTTCTTCAACGTAAACGTTGCCACCCCACACCTGGTCGAGCAGCTGGCTGCGGGTGTAGGCGCGCTCCTGATGAGTCATGAAGAACTGCAGCAAACGGTATTCGGTCGGGCCCATTTCGGCGGGACGACCGTCGATGGTCACCCGGTGGCTGACCGGGTCCAGGTGCAGGCCGCCGATTTCGATCGGCGTCTCGCCATCGTCCGGCGCGGTGCGGCGCAGCACCGCCTTGAGGCGAGCAACCAGCTCGCGCGGGGAAAACGGTTTGGTGATGTAGTCATCGGCGCCGACTTCAAGGCCCTGCACCTTGTTGTCTTCCTCACCCTTGGCGGTGAGCATGATTACCGGGATGTTGGCGGTCAGTACGTCGCGCTTCAGGCGCCGGGCCAGTTCGATGCCCGACGTGCCGGGCAGCATCCAGTCGAGCAGAATCAGGTCGGGCATGCGGTCCACGATCATGCTGTGGGCCTGCTGGCTGTCCGCGGCTTCGAGGCTTTCGTAGCCGGCCATTTCTAGCGCTACGGCAATCATCTCCCGGATGGGTGCTTCGTCATCGACGATAAGAATGGTTTTTCCTGCCATGGGTATCGCCTTTTGGGTTCCAGTCACTGGCCTGCATTAGATAACGGAATTATTGCAGGGATGTGACAGGCGGACTTCAGCTGCCGATGGGGCAGGGTTGAACATGCCGCCTGGGCGCAGGGTCATACCCTTCGAACTGGCCGCAGCCCGCGCTTGGCCTGGCAAGAGGA
The DNA here is from genome assembly GCF_052245235.1 of Pseudomonas sp. B392_1p. Taxonomy (NCBI): domain Bacteria; kingdom Pseudomonadati; phylum Pseudomonadota; class Gammaproteobacteria; order Pseudomonadales; family Pseudomonadaceae; genus Pseudomonas; species Pseudomonas sp. B392_1p. The sequence goes on along the minus strand of NZ_JBQPXM010000004.1, from coordinate 350,837 downwards.
ACATTACGATGAAAACACGTTTCACGTTGCTGACGGGGGCCGCATTGGCCGCATGGCTGGCGCTGCCGGCCCTGGTGCTGGCGCAGGAGCCGGCCATGGTGAAAGAAGGTCGATTGGTCGACGGCCAGGGCATGACCCTTTACACCTACGGCAAGGACAGCGAGGGCCAATCCAACTGTACCCAGGAATGCGCGGATATCTGGCCACCCCTGGTCGCCAGCGAGGACGCCACAGGCTCGGGTGACTGGAGCCTGGTCACCCGCGACGACGGCACGCAACAGTGGGCCTATGACGGTAAGCCCCTGTACACCTACGTCAAGGACACCAAACCCGGCGACACCACCGGCGACACCCTGATGGGCGTCTGGCACGTCGCCAAGCCGAAGTAAGGGCGCGCTGTTGGCCGAGGTAGGCCACCAGTCGACTAGCCGGCCAGGGGCGTGCTGCGCAGCGCGTAATCGACGAGTGCGCCAATCAAAATCACCAGCCCCGCCCAGTGGTTGTGCAGGAAGCACTGAAAGCAGACCAGCGGATCACGATGGCGGGTGCGCCAGAATTCCCACAAGAAGCACAGCGCGGCACCGACCAGGCCGAGGTGGAAGTACAGGCCCAGCTCGAAGCGCGCCGCGGCGAGCATCAGGCAGAACAGCGAGAGAAACTGCAGGCCGAGGATGATCGCGCGATCCGCTTCGGCAAACAGAATGGCGGTGGATTTCACGCCAATCTTCAGGTCGTCCTCGCGGTCGGCCATGGCGTAGTAGGTGTCATAACCCACGGTCCACACCAGGTTGGCGACGAACAGCAGCCAGGCTTCGGGCGGCAGGCTGCCGGTCTCGGCGGTGAAGCACATCAGAATGCCCCACGAATAGGCCGCGCCGAGCACCACCTGCGGGTAATAGGTGTAGCGCTTCATGAACGGGTACAGCGAGGCGACCGCCAGGGCGCCGAACGACAGCCAGACGGTGACGGCATTGGTCATCAATACCAGGCCGAAACTCAGCGCGACCAATACGGCGAACAGGGTCCAGGCTTCGCGCACGCTGATCTTGCCCCTGGCCAGCGGGCGTTCACGGGTGCGGCGTACATGGCCGTCGACGTTACGGTCGGCGAAATCGTTGATCACGCAGCCCGCCGAGCGCATGAGGATCACTCCCAGGGTGAAGATCACCACGTTGGCAACGCTGGGCGCGCCCTTGCCGGCAATCAACAGGGCGGTCAGCGTCGGCCAGAGCAGCAGGTAAATACCGATGGGCTTGTCCAGGCGCATGAGCTGAATGAAATCCCAGGCGCGTGGGTGCAGGCGATTGAAGGAATGCAGCAGGTGGGTATACATGGGGCCCCTCCAAATGGACGCGGCGATTATAGAGGCGTGCGAGCGCTCTGCGCCGCCTTCCACAGCGCGGGCAGGAAAATCTCGGCGACCAGTACACCCGCGGTGCCGCGCAGGAAGCACGAGCGCCGGCCCCACAGTTGGGGCTGACGGATGGCCTCCGGTAGCCAGGCCGCTGGGTAATGACAGACTTCGAACGGCGTGCGCGCAAAGGCCTTGTCACTGAATAGCAGGTGGCCCAGCGGGCGCGTACCCAGATGCTGCAGATCCAGCCCCAAGGCCTGCAAGGCGTCCCGGCTGGCGACGCTGCGGGCGAACACCCACGGCTGGCCGTGTCCACACAGATAGACCTCGCGCACCCAGCCGGTACTTCCGCGGGGCAGGGCCAGGGCCGTGCATTCGTCAGGGCGCAGTGGCTGCCAGCCTTCGCGCAGCGGTTCGACGTTGAAGACGCCGCAAGCAAGCGCGGTGAGGCGGCGGGTCAAGGATCCCGGTTCGTGCAGCCAGTCGTGGCACAGCGGTTCGAGCGCAGGGGCAAAACGGTCGGCGGTCAGCCAGGAGCAGAAATCGGACACGGGTGGCAATCGGCACAGCGGAAGAAGGCCGAAGTCTATCACGCGTACGGCTTGGCACCGGATGCTGCACTCAACCAAGGGAGGGGTCCGCAAGTGTTGGCTGAGGGGCAGGCATGGTATAGCGTTGCCGGCCAACGCAACGAATTGAGGCGCCTGGATGAACAAGTGGCAATGTGTGGTCTGCGGTCTGATTTATGACGAAGCACTGGGCTGGCCAGAGGAGGGAATTCCTGCTGGCACCCGCTGGGCCGATGTGCCGGAAGACTGGATCTGTCCCGACTGCGGTGTCAGCAAGGCGGATTTTGAAATGCAGAAAGTCGCTTGATCGGCATGAGAGGATCGACAATACCCAACAAGCCGGTCGTCATCGTGGGCACAGGGTTGGCCGGCTATAACTTGGCTCGGGAATTTCGCAAGCTCGATAGCCAGACGCCGCTACTGCTGATCAGTGCCGATGATGGGCGCTCCTATTCCAAACCCATGCTCTCCACCGGCTTCGCCAAGGGCCAGGATGCCGACGCTCTGGTAATGGCCGAGGCGGGTGCCATGGCGGTGCAACTGGATGCGCAGGTGCGCACCCATACCCAAGTGACCGGCCTGGATCCAGCGCAGCGGCGCTTGTGGCTTGATGAGGAAGCCGTGGACTACCGCGATCTGGTGCTGGCCCTGGGCGCGGATTGCATCCGCGTACCGGTGGCGGGAGATGCCAGCGAGGCGATTTATTCGATCAACGACCTGGATGATTACGGACGTTTTCGCGCCGCTGCAGTCGGCCAGCAGCGCGTGCTGATCCTCGGTGCCGGCCTGATCGGTTGTGAATTTGCCAATGACCTCAGCCTGGGAGGCTATCAGGTCGAGATGGTCGCGCCGTGCGAACAGGTGATGCCGAATCTGTTGCATCCCGCTGCGGCCAGTGCACTGCAGGCTGGCCTGGAGGGTTTGGGTGTGCGCCTGCGCCTGGGGCCTACGCTGGTCAGTCTGAACCGTACGGTGAATGGCCTGAGCGCGGTGTTGTCTGATGGCACGCACGTCCAGTGCGACCTGGTGCTCTCCGCCGTAGGCTTGCGCCCGCGCACGGCACTGGCACAGACGGCCGGGCTGACGGTCAATCGCGGCATTGTGGTCGATCGCGAGCTGCGCACCTCTCAGCCGAACATCTATGCCTTGGGCGATTGCGCCGAAGTGGACGGTCTCAACCTGATGTACGTGATGCCGTTGATGGCCGGTGCTCGTGCCCTGGGCAAGTCGTTGGCAGGACAGCCGGGTGAGGTGCGCTACGGGCCGATGCCGATCATGGTCAAGACGCCGGTGTGTCCGCTGGTGCTGTCACCGGTTCCGGCAGGCCGGCACGGCGAATGGCAAGTCGAAGGCGCAGGTGCGGATATCCGGGCGCTGTGCCGTGATGCGCAAGGCGAGTTGCTCGGCTATGCCTTGGCCGGTGCCGAGGTGCAGGGTCGGCTGGCCCTGAATCGCCAGCTCCCCGACCTGTTGGGCTGAGCACGGTTCTGCCTAAGACGACTGGTCATTGGCTCACGAAAGCGGATAGGGGAACTGGCATGACCCAGAGTGTCATGCCATTCTCCAAGGACTGCCGCAGCGTAGAGCCGCTGCGGCGCCTTGGGCGCTGTTCCTGCGAGCAGCACGGAAAAAACAACAACAACACCGTCTAAGAGGCAATTTGTATGCGCAAACCAGAACTCGCCGCAGCCATTGCGGAAAAGGCTGACTTGACTCGGGAGCAAGCCAACCGCGTCCTCAATGCCGTGCTCGACGAAATCACCGGTGCGCTGAACCGCAAGGACAGTGTCACCCTGGTCGGCTTCGGTACCTTCGTGCAACGCCACCGTGGCGCGCGCACCGGCAAGAATCCTCAAACGGGCGAGCCCGTAAAGATCAAGGCCAGTAATACTGTGGCGTTCAAACCCGGCAAGTCCCTCAAGGACGCCGTGAACTGACAGGCCGGCAGCGTCTGCACTGGGCGCGCCGGCTAGTGCAGACGATTGCTTGAATTTGTCCGAAAGACCGGCTGTGATATGGCGGGCCTGCCGCTACAATCGCGCGCCTTATCTTTTGTCATTGAGACTGTTTCGATGAAATTCCGCTTTCTTCTCTGGATGTTGGGTCGCCTGATGAGCAAGGCCAGCCGCACTAATCCTGACTTCCAGAAGCAATTGGCCGACAAGGAGCTGGTTTTCCAGTTGCACACCCTGGACGGGAAGGTCGCCCGCCACTTCATCGTCAAGGATCAACGCGTGGTCAGCAAGCGCGGTCCGGCCCAGCAATCGGCCTTTGCCCTTGGCTTCAAGGACGCCACCTACGGATATGCCACCATGACCGCCAAGAACAAGCAGCTGGCGTTTATGCAGGGCATCCAGAACAAAGACATCCAGATTCAAGGTAACCCGGCGCTGGTGATGTGGTTCCAGGGTCTGACCAAGTACCTGATGCCGAAGAAAAAAAGCGCGTCCCCAAAAGCGGCCTGAACACGCCGAAATGAAAAACGCCACGCGATCTCTGGGCCGCGTGGCGTTTTTGCGTCGACACCGAATCCGGTAGGGGCAGTCAGCGCGCCTGGGAGATGTTGTTGGCCAGCTCTCGCAGCGCCGCTTCGGCTTTCAATACCTTGTCCAGGGCGTGTTCAACCTGGCTTTTCTCCAGTCCCAGGCGCTGCAAGAGGCCATCGGGAATCGGCTGTGGCGGACTTGAGCCGATTCCGCGTCCACGCAGCAGGTTGATCGCCAGATATACCAGGTTTGGGTAGGCGCAATGCGGGCCGGCATAGTCCGGGTCATGCTGGAAGCGTAGCGCCGTCACGATTTCATCCGGCATGGCCCAGTCGCGCATCATCCAGCTGCCGATCTGCTCGCGGGTAATACCCAGCAGGTGTTGTTCGATATGGCCATGGGCCAAGTGCGGGTTGGCTTCCTGATGCTGGCAAATCATCGCGAAGTGCGGTGGGAAAATATGCGCCAGCAGCAGATAACCGAAGTTGTGCAGCAGGCCGCTGAGATAGGCCAGTCCGGTTTCGGGGCGTTGTGGGAGGGGCATCAGGCGGGTCAGACCTTCGATCAGCGCCGCGGTGTAAATGGCTTGCTGCCAATAAGGCGTGCGCTGTTGCTTCGGGTCGCTGAGCTGATTCAGATGACGGCCAAGCGCCAAGGACAGTGCCAGGTTGATCACCAGATCGAAACCGAGCACACGGATGATTGCGTCCTCTACCGAGCGAACCTTCTGCCCCGGCCCGGCATACAGAGGCGAGGCGGCCCAGCGGATAACCTGGGCGGCCAGAGCCGGATCCGTTTCCACCACGCTGGTGATGTCGTCGATGTTCGCTTCTGGGTCGGCCCGCAATTTGATGATGCGCTGAGCAGTCTGCGCCAGCGGCGGAATTTCCATGGTCTCGCCCAGACGCTGCTGGATGCGTCGAGCGGTGAAATTCTGCACGGCCTGGTCGATTTCCGTACCGTCGTCGGTCGGGCGGGTCAGGTTGAGGCGGATATTGCTCAACGGCTGGCCAAACAGGCCTGGCTTGGCCTTGCCGAGTAATAGCTGGAAATGCTCGCGGGAAATATCGAGCAGTAGATTGGGGACACCGGCTTCGATGAGCAGTACCGGTTGTTCAAGCAGCCGTTCATCGTACAAGCAAGGCGAACTGGTGATCGCCGGCAACGCCGGCAGGCTGCTCAGGCCGTGTCGGGTGAGCATGCGGCTCAAGCGATCCGGCTTGATGATGCTCAACGGGCGGCCGCTGACCTCGTTCAGGCGTTTCAGATCGAGCAATTGGTTGCGCGGGTAAAGAACCAGGACGGCACCGGCGCTATCTTCGAGCAGAACCGCCTGGACACGTTGGGCTGCCGGTTGACCGGGCTCCTCAATGCGCGTGCGCACGGGAACGGCCAGTTTTCGCAACAGCTGCTGAATGATAAGGGGAGGAGTCAACACGTGCTCTTGAGGCGAAAAACATTCACTCATGAAACGGGTCCGCGGTAGTGCCAGGGTTTCAACTATATCGGCCGCAAGGCGCGATTCAGTAGGGTTCAGGATGCTTAAACCTGGCCATAATGCTGTCCATGGCGCAGCCATCGCTCCAATAGTGGACTGACATGCTGAGGCCAATGGGCCAGCAGCGCTTGGGCCGCATCGCGTACGGCGGGAAGGAGGTCGGCGTCGCGCAATAAATCGGCGACCTTGAACTGCAAGAGGCCGGTTTGCCGGGTGCCCAGCATTTCGCCCGGGCCGCGCAGTTCCAGGTCCTTTTCGGCGATGACGAAGCCGTCGCTGGTTTCGCGCATGATGGCCAGCCGTTCGCGACCCAGCTGCGATAACGGCGCGTGGTAGAGCAGGACGCAGTGGCTGGCTGCGCTGCCACGGCCGACCCGGCCGCGAAGTTGGTGCAGCTGTGCTAGACCCAGGCGCTCGGGATTCTCGATGATCATCAGGCTGGCATTGGGTACGTCGACGCCGACTTCAATCACTGTCGTGGCAACCAGTAACTCCAGTTCGCCACGTTTGAACGCGTCCATTACTGCCGCTTTTTCGGCCGGCTTCATGCGTCCGTGTACCAATCCGACACGCAGCTCGCCCAAGGCCGAGGTGAGCTCCTCAAAACTGGTCTCGGCCGCCTGGCAGGTGAGTTCCTCGGATTCCTCGATCAGTGTGCACACCCAATAGGCCTGACGGCCTTCCTGGCAGGCGGCGCGTACTCGTTCGATGACTTCGATGCGGCGGCTGTCGGCGATCACCAGGGTATTCACCGGCGTGCGCCCCGGTGGCAGCTCGTCGAGAATCGAGGTGTCCAGGTCGGCGTAGGCGCTCATGGCCAGGGTGCGCGGGATCGGCGTGGCAGTCATGATCAGCTGGTGCGGGCAGAGCCGGCCATCGACACCCTTCTGGCGCAGCGCCAGACGCTGTTGCACGCCGAAGCGGTGTTGCTCGTCAATGATCGCCAGGGCCAGACGCTGGAAACGCACCTCTTCCTGAAATAGCGCGTGGGTGCCGACGATCATGGGTGCACCGCTGGCGATACGCTCCAAGGCACTGGCGCGTGCCTTGCCTTTAAGCTTCCCGGCCAGCCAGGCGACCTCAATGCCGAGCGGCTCCAGCCAGCGGCTGAAGTTGATGAAGTGCTGCTCGGCGAGAATCTCGGTGGGCGCCATCAGCGCCACCTGAAAGCCCGCTTCCAGCGCTTGCAGGGCGGCCAGCGCGGCGACCACGGTCTTGCCGGCGCCGACATCACCCTGCACCAGGCGCAGCATGGGCTCATGCTGGCTGAGGTCATAGGCGATCTCGGCACCAACGCGTTGCTGCGCGCCAGTGGGCGCGAAGCCAAGGTTCTGTAAAAACAGCTGCGGCAAGCGCTGAGCGATTGGCAAGGCGGGTGCGGCCTGAGCGCGCACTTGCTCGCGCAGGCGCTGCAGGGACAACTGGTGAGTGAGCAATTCTTCGAAGGCCAGGCGGCGCTGAGCCCAGTGCTGGCCCTCGGCGAGCTCGTCCAGGTCGGCATCCGGTGGCGGGCGATGCAAGTAGCGGATCGCCTCGTCCAGTGCGCCGAGGCGGAAATCGCGGGCAAGCTCGAGGGGCAGCCAGTCTGGCAAGCTGTGGGGCCCTAAACGCGCGAGGGCCTGTTCGCTAAGCGTACGCAGGCGTTGCTGGGTCAGGCCTTCAGTACTGGGATAAATGGGCGTCAGGGTCTGTTCGACCGGCGCGGGCTCAGCCCCGCTCAGAGCGCGGTACTCGGGGTGATAAATTTCCAGGCCGGTGGCGCCGGGACGTACTTCGCCGTAACAGCGCAACGCAGTGCCACGCTTCATGCCGTCTTTTTGCGCTTGGCTGAAATGAAAAAAACGCAGGGACAAGCCACCGCTGCCATCATGCAGGCGCACCAACAGGCTGCGTCGTCGACCCATGACCACGTCGACACCGGCGACTACGCCTTCGATCACGGCATCCTGACCAGGACGCAAGGCCCCGATGGGCGTGATGCGGGTGCGGTCCTGGTAGCGCAGTGGCAGATGGAAGAGCACGTCCTGGAGCGTTTCCAGGCCAACCTTGGCGAGCTTCTCAGCCAGTGCGGCGCCCACCCCTTTCAGGGTGGTTACCGGCACCTGGGACAGTTCGCTCATGCCGGTTCGGTGACGGCCGGACTGGGCGAACGGCTGACGGAGCAGAGACGAATCGAGTCCATCACCACTTCAATGGCCTTGGGCCGCGGAAAGCTGGCCCGCCAGGCGATGGCGACCGTGCGGTAGGGGACCGGGGGCGTCATGGGGCGGATATCGATCACGCCCTCTGCATAGTGATGACTGTTGACGGCCGACAATGGCAGGACGGAGACACCCAACCCCGAGGCGACCATATGGCGGATGGTTTCCAGCGAACTGGATTCGACCGTGGTGTGACTGGCGGCTTCGCCCCGGCGCGTGGTCGGGCAGGCCTCGAGCACCTGGTCCCGGAAGCAATGACCTTCACCGAGTAACAGCAGGCTTTTGTCGTTGAGCATGGAGGCGTCGATGGTGTCTTTCGCAGACCAGGGGTGGCCACTGGGCATCAGCACATAGAACGGCTCGTCGTACAGCGAGCGAGTCAGGACATCTGCTTCCTGGAACGGCAGGGCAATGATGATCGCGTCCAGTTCGCCGGTACGCAGCTTGTCGCGCAGGACGTGGGTGAAATTTTCCTCGATATACAGCGGCATGTCCGGTGCCACGCGATGCAGTTGAGGGATCAGGTGCGGGAACAGATACGGGCCGACGGTGTAGATGGCGCCCAGCTTGAGCGGTGCGGCCAGCTGGTTCTTGCCGGCCTGGGCCAGCTCGCGAATGCCCTGGGCCTGTTCGAGTACTTTCTGCGCCTGGGCCACGATACCTTCGCCGACAGGCGTGACGCGCACCGCGCTTTTGCTGCGTTCAAAGATCAAGACGCCCAGTTCGTCTTCAAGCTTCTTGACGCCGACAGAGAGCGTCGGCTGGCTGACGTGGCAGCGCTCTGCGGCGCGGCCAAAATGCTGTTCTTGAGCGAGGGTAACGATATAGCGCAGTTCAGTAAGGGTCATAGCGAATATCCATTGCAATGACCCCAAGCATAGCCGCTGTCTTGTTTGGAACCAACCGCCGGCGGGCCCTCGAAACGCAGCTGCAGACGTGTAGCGGTCAATGTCATGGCCCGGCAGACTCGGACGGATGGCAAGCCTAAAGGTGAAAACGCTCGAATTGCGGCTACTCAGCCACGCTCCAGCGAGTACACGAACGGCGCGACCACTTCCAGGCTGCCATTTTTCAACAGTTCTGGCGGGGGCGCAGGCAGGGGCTGGGCGCGGCGGATCATGTGCAGGGTGGCGCGATCCAGCGAGGGGCTGCCGGAGCGGCCGACCAGTTGGTGGTCGATGACCTTGCCACGAGCGTCGATCACAAAGCGCACCTTGACCACGCCTTCTTGGCCGCGGCGCCGGGCGTCGTTGGGGTAACGCTTGTAGCGGTTCAGGTGACCGAGTAGGCGGCTCTCCCAGCTTGGTTGTCCCTGTGTGGCCTGGGTGTTGGCTGACAGCTGCGACGATGATTCGGGTGCACGGGCCTGTTGGCTCGGCTTGGCCGGCGGCGTTTCCACCGGCGGTGTCGAGCTGGGTTCGGGTTCGGGCTCGCGTGGCAACGGCTTGGGCTCGGGCGGCTTGGGCTTGGGCGGTTTCGGCTTGGGCTTGGGCTTGGGCGGTGGTGGCAGGGCGATTTCCGGCTCGGGCGCCTCGGCCAGTTTGGGCAATTCAGGCTCAGGCTCAGGTTCCGGCTCGGGTTCTTGCGGGCGCGGCGGTGGTGTCGGGCTGGGCGCTTCGGGAATCGGCGCCAGCTCCAGCATCATCGCTGGGGGCGGCAAATCGGCCAAGGGCGCAGCCTGGGGCTGCCAGTACAGCGACCAAAGGGCCAGGCCAACATGGATGCCGAGTACCAGCAGCAGGCTGAGGCCCCAGCGGGTCAGTTTGCGCGCGCTGCTGCTCATTGCTGGCCGACCGTCTCCAGGCCGACCAAGCCGATCTTCAGGTAGCCGGCGGCGCGCAGGCCATCCATGACTTCCATAAGGTTGCCGTAATCCAGCGCGTTGTCGCCGCGTAGAAAAATGGTGGTGTCCTTTTTGCCCTGGGTGGCGCCATCCAGCGCCGTACCCAGTTGCTCCAGGCTGATCTCGTCATTGCCGAGGAACAGGCTGTGGTCTTCCTTGATGCTCAGGTAGACCGGTTTGTCCGGGCGCGGCGTGGGTTTGGCTGCGGCGGCCGGCAGGTCGAGCTTGACGTCCACGGTCGCCAGGGGGGCGGCGACCATGAAGATGATCAGCAGCACCAGCATCACGTCGATGAAGGGCGTTACGTTGATTTCACTGGCTTCGGCGAGATCGTCGTTTCCTTCCTTCAGGTGCATGCCCATGGGTTAGCCCACCTTGACCACGTGAGGCTGCGGGCTGCGCTCGCCGAACGATTGATGGTCCTGGTCACGGCTGACCAGCAGCAAGACCTGCGCTGCGGCGTCGCCGACCTGGGCCTTGTAGGCTGCAATCGAGCGGGCGAAGACGTTGTAGATGATCACTGCCGGAATGGCCGCGACCAGGCCCAGGGCGGTGGCCAGCAGCGCTTCGGCGATACCGGGAGCCACCACGGCGAGGTTGGTGGTCTGGGTCTTGGCGATACCGATGAAGCTGTTCATGATCCCCCACACGGTGCCGAACAGGCCGATGAACGGCGAGGTCGATCCGATGGTGGCGAGCACGCCGGTACCCTGGCTCATTTCCCGGCCGCTGGCAGCCACTAGGCGGTCCAGGCGGAAACCGACGCGCTCCTTGATACCTTCCCTGTCGGCGTGCTTGCCGGACAGGTTCAGCTCGTCCTGGGCATCCTCGATCAGCACGCGAGTGAAGCTGTGTGCTTCATGGGGTTGCTCGGCGGCCTGCTTGAGGCTGCGAGCTTTCTTCATCTCCAGCGCTTCGCGGCGCAGCAGGCGTTTGGCGCGCATCAGCTCAAGGCCTTTGGCGATGCCGATGGTCCAGGTGAGGATCGAAGCCAGGATCAAGCCGATCATGACGGCTTTGACGACGATGTCGGCGCCTTGATACATGCCCCAGGGCGACAGGTCATGGGCCAGGCCGTGGGAAACGTCCGCCGGCGGTTGGGGTACTGGAGCCAGGGCCTCTGGCGCGCCTTCTTGTGCCTCAGCCGTGCTGTCGGCTGGCAGCACGGCCGAGTCGGCGGCTTCTGAAATCGGCGCAGTGGCTGAAAGCGCTGCGCTATCGTGTGCGTTCGGGGCGGGCACGGCTGCGTCGGCGAACACCTGGGTGGGCAGGATCAGCAGGCTGAAGACAGCAGCCAGCAAAACGCTCGAATGGCGTGGGGAATGAACCCGGGGGTGGGCGCGAAAGAGCAACGATTTCATGCGGGCCGGACCTACGCGTGAGAGCAAGACAGTTCAGCGCGAGACGCTGAAGCGGAATGGCCGGCATTATTGCAATTAATTCTCGTTCGTCAAAGGGCTAAATCGATTAGCGGCGGCGTGAAGTGGCCTGCTATTACTCGCAATGGCCTAATGCTGCGAGCACTTTTAATGGAGAAGATCATGCCTAATGCCCCTGCTTTACTGATTGCCGGCTGCGGCGACATTGGTTCCCGGGTCGGCCTGCGCCTGGCCACGCAGGGCTGGCGCGTACAGGGTTTGCGGCGTCATGTCGCAGGCTTGCCGTCGGCTATCCAGCCCCTTTATGCCGATCTGGCCTCGCCACACTGCCCAGAGGACTGGCCGAAGACAGCGCCGGATTATGTGTTGTACGCCGTGGCTGCCCAGCAACGGGATGAGGCGGGCTATCGCGCCGCCTATGTCGAGGGGCTGCGTAATCTGTTGGGTTGGCTGGATGCGCGTGGTCAGCGACCGCGTCGTCTGCTGTTTGTCTCCAGCACCGCCGTTTACGCCCAGCAGGCGGGTGAGTGGGTGGATGAACACTCGCCGTGCGAGCCGAGCGGCTTCAACGGGCAGGTCATGCTCGAGGCCGAGCGTCTGGCGCTCGGCAGCGGCGTGCCGGCCAGCGTCGTGCGTCTGGCAGGGCTGTATGGCCCGCACAGTCGCATGCTGCTGGATCAAGTGCGTGCCGGGCTGCAGGTACAGAGTGAGCCGCCCCTGTTTGCCAATCGCATCCATCGCGACGATGCCGCCGGCTTGCTGGCGTATTTGCTGCAGGCCGATGCGCAAGGCAGGGTGCTGGACGACTGCTATCTGGGCGTGGACGACGAACCGGCGGCCTTGCATGAGGTGGTGGCCTGGCTGCGTGAGCAGCTGGGTATAGGAAATTGGGCTGAGCAGGCCCTGGGGCGTCGCGCCGGCAGCAAGCGGTGCAGCAATGCACGGGCTCGCGCGCTGGGCTGGCGGCCTGAGTATCCCAGCTACCGGGAAGGCTATGCCGCGTTACTGACGCATGGCCAATGATTGCAGAAGGAAGGCTGTGAAGCGTAAAGGCCCGCTCCAACGATTGACCGTTGGAGCGGGCCTTTACCATGGGCTGCGCTGAATATCAGCCCGAGACGCGGTAATCACCCGCAGGCAGAAGCCTGCTGGCAAAGGGCGTGCTTATTCGACGACCAGGATGGCGTCCATTTCCACCAGCGAACCCTTGGGCAGGCTGTTGATGCCGATGGCGGCGCGGGCCGGATAGGGCTGCTGGAAGTAACGGCCCATGATCTCGTTGAGCTGGCCGAAGTTGGCCAGATCGGTCAGGTAGATGTTCAGCTTGACCACGTCGGCCAGGGAACCGCCGGCGGCTTCGGCAACCGACTTGAGGTTTTCGAAGACCTGCACGGTCTGTGCTTCAAAGCCCTCGACCAGTTCCATGGTCTGCGGGTCTAGCGGAATCTGCCCGGACATGTAGACGGTGTTGCCCGCCTTGATGGCTTGGGAATAAGTGCCGATGGCGGCGGGAGCCTTGTCGGAGGTGATGACGGTCTTGCTCATGGAAAACTCCTTGATGAAGGCAGCTTCAAGCGGCGAGCTTCAAGCTGCAAGTAAGGCGGGTATCGCTGCAGACTGTACGTGGCGTGGCTGAACAGCGGCTGCTACGGGTAGCTTGCAGCCCGAAGCTTGCCGCTGCTTTCAGGCCCTGACCCGCGTAATGCGCGTCACGCCCATCAGAATGCGCAGTTTCTTGATGACCCGCGCCAGGTGTACACGGTCACGCACGCTGACCACCATCTGTACCACGCTGAGGCGGCCGTCGCGTTCGTCCATGCTGATTTTTTCGATGTTGCCATCAGCGGCGTTGACGCTGCCGGCAAGCAGGGCGATGAGTCCGCGCTGGTGTTCCAGTTCAACGCGCAGTTCGACATTGAATTCGCCGCTAACGTCCTTGGCCCAGGTCAGCGGGATGCATTTTTCCGGGTTGGTGCGAATCTCGGCGATGTTTTTGCACCCATCGAGGTGCACCACCATGCCCTTGCCGGCCGACAGGTGCCCCACAATCGGGTCGCCGGGAATCGGCGTGCAGCACTTGGCGAAGCTGAGCACCAGGCCTTCGGTGCCGCGAATAGCCAGCGGACCTTCGGCGGCGCTGGGCAGCTGCTCGTTGCTGTCGCCGGTGAGTAGGCGACGCGCCACGACGTAGGCCATGCGATTGCCCAAACCGATCTCTTCGAGCAAATCCTCGACGACTTCAAGCTGATACGCGTCGAGCAGCACCTGGAAGCGTTCCGGGGCAATATGCTCCAGATCGCTGTCAAAGCCGGCCAGCGCCTTGTTGAGCAGACGTTCGCCGAGGCTTATCGACTCGGAGCGACGCTGCTGCTTGAGGGCGTGGCGGATATGGGTACGCGCCTTGCCGCTGACCACGAAGTTCAGCCAGGCGGGATTCGGCCGGGTGCCGGGTGCGGTGACGATTTCCACAGTTTCGCCGCTTTCCAGCGGTTGCGACAGCGGGGCCAGGCGGCGGTTGATGCGGCAGGCGATGCAGCTATTGCCGACATCGGTGTGCACCGCATAGGCAAAGTCGACCGCGGTGGAGCCTTTGGGCAGCTCCATGATGCGGCCCTTGGGCGTGAAGACATAGACCTCGTCGGGAAACAGGTCGATCTTCACGCTCTCGATGAACTCCAGCGAGTTGCCGGCGCGCTGCTGCAGTTCGAGCACACCCTTGAGCCAGCGTCGGGCACGGGCATGGTTGCCCTTGGGCTGCTCATCATCACTGGATTTGTACAGCCAGTGCGCAGCAATACCGTTGTTGGCCAGCTCTTCCATTTCGCGGGTGCGAATCTGGATTTCGATGGGCACGCCATGCATGCCGAACAGTGTGGTGTGCAGCGATTGGTAGCCGTTGGCCTTGGGAATCGCGATGTAGTCTTTGAAACGCCCGGGTAACGGTTTGTACAGACTGTGCACGGCACCCAGCACGCGGTAGCAGGTATCGACCTTGTCGACCACGATGCGGAACGCATAGACGTCCATGATTTCGTGGAACGCCTTGCGCTTGCCGCGCATCTTCTTGTAGATGCTGAACAGGTGCTTCTCGCGGCCACTGACCTCGCCGCCCAGGCCTTCACGCTCCAGACAATGGGTCAGCGATGCTTCGATCTTGTTGACGATTTCCTTGCGATTGCCCCGCGCGCCGCGCACTGCCGCACGGATGCGTTCGCAGCGCATCGGGTACATGGCGCGAAAGCCGAGGTCTTCGAACTCGACGCGAATGTTGTGCATGCCCAGGCGATTGGCGATGGGCGCGTAGATTTCCAGGGTTTCCTTGGCAATACGCCGGCTCTTCTCGTGCGGCATGGCATCGAGGGTGCGCATGTTGTGCAGGCGGTCGGCGAGCTTGACCAGGATCACGCGAATGTCGCGGGCCATGGCCATGGCCATTTTCTGGAAGTTTTCCGCTTGCGCCTCGGCCTTGGTCTCGAAGTTCATCTGGGTCAGTTTGCTGACCCCGTCGACCAGTTCGGCGACGGTTTCGCCAAATTGCACTGTGAGCGCTTCCTTGGCGATGCCGGTGTCCTCGATCACGTCGTGCAGCATGGCGGCCATCAGGCTCTGATGGTCCATGTGCATTTCCGCGAGGATATTGGCCACCGCCAGGGGATGGGTGACGTAGGCTTCGCCACTGCGCCGGCGCTGCCCGTCATGGGCCTGCTCGGCGTAGAAATAGGCGCGGCGGACCAGGTTGACCTGGTCCGGGCCCAGATAGGTCGACAACCTGTCGGCGAGGATTTCAATACCGGGCATGAGATTACCTCCTGCTGCCGGTGAGGATCCCGGTTACCGAGAGACGTCGACCAGGCATGATTTTACAGAGCCTCGTTGTTCGCCTCGTCCTCGAAGGCAGCGAACAGCGGCTCGTCTTCAACGATTTCTTCCTGGGCGATTACGTCGTAATCGATCAGGCCACTGGCGATTTCACGCAGGGCGACAACGGTGGGCTTGTCATTTTCCCAGGCGACCTTCGGCTCCTTGCCGCCGGTGGCCAACTGACGGGAACGCTTGGTGGCGAGCATGACCAGCTCGAAGCGGTTATCAACGTTGTCCAGGCAGTCTTCAACGGTAACGCGGGCCATGGTGTTCCTCTGCGAATAGCGAATGGGGCGGCTGCCCAAGGGGGCGAGCGGACTGGCAAGTCTAGAAAATCACCAGCATTAAGGGAAGCTTTAAAAGCAACGGCTCACGATAAGCGACACGCTGCAGGCCCGCTAAACGCGGGCGCTCATGGATTCGGCGAGCGAGTCAGAGCGGCGGTAAACGCCATCCACCCTCCGCGATTATTAGTACAGCCTTTACGCCAGCAGTTCGCTCAGCAACTGCTGGTGGCGTTGTTGCTGGGCATCCTGGCGCAACTGGTTGGCGCGGAAGATCGCCTTGAGATCGTCCAGAGCATGGGCGAAGTCGTCGTTGATCACCAGGTAGTCATACTCGACGTAATGGCTCATTTCACTGACCGCCTCGCGCATGCGGTCGTCGATGACCTCGTCGCTGTCCTGGCCGCGGTTGGTCAGGCGCTGGCGCAGGGCCTGCTGGGTCGGTGGCAGGATGAAGATCGAGCGCGCCTGGGGCATCAGCCGGCGCACCTGTTGTGCGCCTTGCCAATCAATTTCCAGGATCAGGTCGTAGCCCTCTGCGAGGGCCTGCTCCAGCCAGCGCTGCGAGGTGCCGTACAGGTTGCCGAAGACCTCGGCGTGTTCGAGGAATTCGCCGCCTTCCAGCATCGCCTGGAACTGTTCGCGGACCACGAAGTGGTAGTTGACGCCGTCTACCTCACCGGGGCGAATGTTGCGGGTGGTGTGTGACACCGATACGCGCACCTGCGGCATGCTATCGATCAGCGCCTTGACCAGGCTGGTTTTGCCGGCCCCAGAGGGGGCAGAGACAATGTACAGGGTGCCGTTAGCGGGGTTCATGGAAATCTTGCTCACTCGATGTTCTGCACTTGTTCGCGCATTTGTTCAATCAGCACCTTGAGATTGACCGCCGCCTGGGTACTGCGCGGGTCAAAGGCCTTGGAGCCGAGGGTATTGGCTTCGCGGTTGAGTTCCTGCATGAGGAAATCCAGTCGCCGACCGGCGGCGCCGCCGGCCTTGAGCACGCGGCGTACTTCACCAACATGAGTGCTCAGGCGATCGAGCTCCTCAGCGACATCACTTTTCTGGGCCAGCAGCACCAATTCCTGTTCCAGGCGCTGCGGGTCGACTTCGCCCTGCAGCTCGGCGAAGCGGTCGAGAATTTTCTGGCGCTGCAGGGCGAGCATAAGCGGCACTTGCTGGCGCAGCGTGGCGACCTCTTCGAGAATGCTGTCCAGGCGCTCGTTGAGCAGTTTGCTCAGCTCCGCCCCTTCACGCTCGCGGCCTTGGCGTAGCTCGTCCAGCGCCTCGCGAAATAGCTGGGTGGCAGCGGCGTTGAGGGCTTGGGGGTCGGCGGCATCGGCGACCAGCACGCCTGGCCACGCCAGCACTTCCAGCGGATTGAGCGGCGCTGGTTGCTTAATCAGAGCGGCCACGCTTTCCGCGGCATTGATCAACTGGGCGGCGCGCTCACGATCAATCTGCAGCGGCTTGCCGGTGGTGTCCTCCACCAGGCGCAGCGTGCATTCCACCTTTCCGCGCGACAGGCCTTGGCGCAGCGCATCACGGACGGCGCCTTCGAGGTCGCGAAAGGATTCCGGCAGGCGCAGGTGCGGCTCTAGATAACGGTGATTGACCGAACGCAGTTCCCAGATCAAGGTGCCGCGGGGGCCGGTGCGCTCGCTACGGGCGAAGGCGGTCATGCTGTGCACCATGGGATAAACCTCTGGGATATGGGTAACGAAAGACCCGAGATTGTAAGGGAAAAAACACCTTTAAGCTGTAGGCTTCCCGCCTTCGACGCCACGCGGACGCCTCGTATGGCGTGCCGTCCGGCTCAATCCACGGGTTGCCTTGAGCGGGCAACTGCCTATATGGCCGACCAACCCCCTATAATGTCGGCTGAAATTTCTCTCCAGCAGGAAGTCCCAATGAAGCGACCCAGTGGCCGCGCCGCCGAACAGCTGCGTCAGATCCGCATTACCCGCAACTACACCAAGCATGCCGAAGGCTCGGTACTGGTCGAGTTCGGCGATACCAAGGTGATCTGCACCGTGAGTGTCGAGTCCGGCGTGCCGCGCTTTCTCAAAGGGCAGGGACAGGGCTGGCTGACCGCCGAATACGGCATGCTGCCGCGTGCCACCG
This sequence comes from Pseudomonas sp. B392_1p, assembly GCF_052245235.1. NCBI lineage: Bacteria > Pseudomonadati > Pseudomonadota > Gammaproteobacteria > Pseudomonadales > Pseudomonadaceae > Pseudomonas > Pseudomonas sp. B392_1p. The sequence goes on along the minus strand of NZ_JBQPXM010000004.1, from coordinate 333,238 downwards.
GCGAACGCACTCAGCGCGAGGCCAGCCGCGGCAAGCAAGGCGGCCGCACCCTGGAAATCCAGCGTTTGATCGGTCGCTCGCTGCGCGCCGCGCTGGACATGAGCAAGCTGGGCGAGAACACCCTGTACGTCGACTGCGACGTGATCCAGGCGGATGGCGGCACCCGCACCGCGTCGATCACCGGCGCCATGGTTGCGCTGATCGATGCACTGAAAGTCCTCAAGAAGCGCGGCGCCTTGAAAAATGGCGATCCGATCAAGCAGATGATTGCGGCGGTCTCGGTGGGCATCTACCAGGGCGAGCCGGTGCTGGACCTTGATTACCTCGAAGACTCCGCGGCGGAAACCGACCTCAATGTGGTCATGACCGACGCTGGCGGTTTCATTGAAGTACAAGGCACTGCTGAAGGCGCTCCGTTCCAGCCGGAAGAGCTCAATGCCATGCTGGCCCTGGCCCGCAGCGGCCTTGATGAACTATTCGCCTTGCAGCGCGCCGCGCTGGCCGACTGAAGGAACCCCAGCGATGAACGATCAACCCCTGGTTCCGCAGCCCAGTGTCGAGGCTCGTCGCTGGGCCATGCTCTGTCACTACGCCGCCTTCGCCTGGTTCATCGTGCCGATGATCGGCAATGTGCTGGGGCCGCTGATCGTCTGGCAGCTGAAGAAGGACCTGGATCCGTTCGTTGACCAACAGGGCAAGGAAGCGCTGAACTTCCAGATTACGGTCAGCGTTGCATTGATGGTTTGCGGGCTGCTGGCCTGGATACTGATCGGCTTTCCGCTGATGGTACTGGTCAGCGTGGTTGCCCTGGTGCTGGTGATCATTGCCGGCATCAAGGCCAACGACGGGGTGGCCTATCGGTACCCCTTCTGTTGGCGGTTGGTGAAATAAAAAAAGCCCTGCAGATGCAGGGCTTTTTTATGGCGCGGTGCTCAGTTGCATTCCAAGGGCATGCCGCACGGGGCGAAACCGCAAAAGGCGTCGACACGGCCAACATCGCCCTCGACCGGCTCCTGAGTGCGCAAGGCGTTCACCGGGCCGTCCTGCAGGTTGGTGTGAGTGTCGATAACCAGCGCAGCGCTAATCGCCAGGAGCAGCGCCAGCAGCAGGAGGCGCGCAGGGCTACGGGGTTGAGTGGTACTCATCTCAGTTCTCCAGGCCAAACCAGCGGCGGGCGCGTACGCCGAGCAAGCTGCCGATGAAGGCCAGGGCAAACCAGACCCAACCGTGCAGGCTGCCGGAGGCGATGCCGCTAAACAGCGCGCCGACGTTGCAACCAAAGGCCAGACGTGCGCCATAGCCCATCAGCAGCCCACCGATGATGGCGGCCAGAGCCGAACCGAGCGGAATGCGTGTTACTGGGGCGAAACGCCCGGCCAGGCCGGCAGCAAACAGCGCACCGAGAATCAGGCCGAAGTTGGTCACCGAGGTGGTTTCGGCCAGGATCGGCCCTTCCAGGGCGGCGGCCGGCATCGACCAGGTCCAGTATTCCCAGCTGCTGACGTCCAGGCCGACCAGTCCGGCGAGCTTGGCGCCCCATAGGTTGAAGGCGAAGGTCACCGACCACGGCTGTCCCGACAGCAGCAGGTTGGCCACGCTGAGCAGCGCTAGAGCTAGCGAAGCCCAGGCCAGCGGCCAATAGCCGCGCCATAGGCGCTGTCCGTTGCTCAGCTCAGGGACACCGGCGGGCGCGCGAAAAATCGAGGCCACTTGCTGCCGCTTGCGTTGCTCCCAGCGGCGCGCCAGGAAGAACACGCCGCCAAGAGCGGCCAGCTGCAGGACGATAACCGGCAGCGAGCCCCAGTCGGTGGCGGGCTGGATCACACCGATATGCCACTGCTGCGACCACCAGGACAGGTGGGCCGTGCCAAGCAGCGCGCCGGCGATGAAGAACGCCAGGGTAATCAGCATGCGCACGCTGCCGCCACCCAGCTGCATGCCGACACCGAACATCAAGGAGCCGACCATCAGCGAGAGGCTGATGGGCCCAACGGCGCCCGTCAGCGGCTGGCCGAACGCCGAGCCGGCTTGCAGCAGCGGAATGAGCACCACGCAGGTCAGGCCGATCCCCAGCATTTGCGCGCGGATGCTGGCGGTGCGGCCATCGGTGATGGCTGCGCGCCAACCGCCGGCGAAGCTGAAGCTGGCGTGGTACATGACGTAGCCGAAACCGGCGCCGACCAGAGCGAGCAGGCCCTGGCGCATATCAATGGTGTAAAAACAGGCCAGCGCAAGCGTGACAATACCCACGGCCGCCACCAGGGCGACCGGGGTATCGATACGCTTGTCTGCCGCGACCGCTGGGGTCTGGGAGACAAGAATGCTCATGGATCAGCCTTTGAACGGACCGTAGCCGGGGTTGACCCATCCTTCCCATTTGCCTTCAAACGCATCCACGCGTTCGACACCCAGCAGCTTCAGCACGGTATAGGCTTGGGCGAGTTGCAGGCCGCCGCGGGCAAAGATCACCACGTGCTTGTCAGCGGTGACGCCTTGCTTGGCGAACAGCTCGCGCAGTTCGGCCGAGCTCTTCAGCGTGCGGTCGGCGTTCAGGGTGTCGTTCCAATACACATTGACTGAGTCCGGGATACGCCCGACCACGTAGTCATCCGCAGGGCGAACATCCACCACCACGGCACCGGCCTTCTGTGCGGCGCGCACGGCGGCTTCATCCAGGAATTTCGGGCCCAGGGAATTGGCCTGGTTCAGGGCGTCGCCCGCAAAGCTGAAGTTGGCCAGCTGCAGGGTTTGCGGCGTGTCGGCGCGGCTCCAGTCATCCCAGCTCTTGTCATAGAACTTGACGTTGTTGAAGCCCAGATCCTTGAGAAACAGGTAGGAGCTGGAGGCAAAGGCGCCGCTGCCGCAGTAGGAGACCACCGCCTTGTCAGGGGTGATGCCCTTGGCGGCCAGTTCATTGAGCACGTCCTGGCGGTTGCGCACCTCAGAGGTCTTCTTGTTCAGGAAGTCAGTAACCGGAATAGCTTTGGCGCTGGGGATCACGCCGTCTTCCGACGCCGCCAGAAAGCGACCGTCGAGGATGACAGTGTCCATGGCGCCGATGTGCTGGGCGACGAAGTCCCGCTCCACACGGTTTTCGCGCTTCCGAATGAGTTTGAAATCGCTCGGCGTGACGCGGGTGGGCTGGGTGGTCAGCTTGCCTTTCCACTGGCTCAGGCCGCCGTCAAGAACGTGCAACTTGTCGAAGCCGGCATATTCCAGCACGACGTAGGTGCGTCCGGCCATGGAGGTGGCGCCATAGATCAACAGGGTGTCGTCATAGCTGATGCCTGCTTGGCGCAGAGCCCTCTCGATTTGTGCGTCGTCGGCGTATTCGTTGCGGATGCCATCGCGTTCGGAAACGTTCAATGCCTGCCAGGGCAGATGAATCGCACCGGCAACATGCCCCTTGGCGTATTCGGCCTCGCTGCGGATGTCGAGAATCTTGACCCCAGCCTGCTGGCTTAGGGTCCGAAATTCGGCTTGGGAAACGATCAGGCCAGGGGCGGCTGAGGCCAGGCTGGGCACGGTGCCGGCCAAGGCCAGAACGGTAAGACTGCTGGCTAGCAGGTGACGCAAAGAGGGGCTATTCATGAGACTGCTCAACTTCGTGAAAGCGCAGAGCGCAAGGGAAATCAAGCAACGATTCTAGGCAAGGAGATATATTCTTCAAAAGAATGTTTAGTGATTTTAATATTCTAAATTTGCATATGAGGATTATTGAGGAAAAAGCCGCAACAAACGCTAAGTAACTGAGCAGCAAGAAAAAACCGCAGCAGGGCTGCGGTTTTGATACCAGGGCGGGCGCGGCTCAGACACTCAGCAGCCAGTCGTAATCGACTGTCAGCGGTGCGTGTTGAGAGAAGCGCGGCTGGCGAGGCAGTTTGGCACTGCGCACGCAGCGGCGCATGCCAGGGGTCAGCAGTTGGTAATCGAAGCGCCAGCCCAGGTTGAGGGTTTCGGCTTGTTCACTGTTGGGCCACCAGCTGTACTGGTCGCCTTCGCGGCTGACCTCGCGCAACGCATCGACATAGCCCATGGTGCCCAATACTTCGTCCATCCAGGCCCGCTCGGGTGCCAGGAAGCCTGGTAGCTGCTGGCAGTCGCGCCAGTTCTTCACGTCGATTTTCTGGTGGGCGACGTGCAGGGAACCGCAATAGATGTATTCGCGACGCTTGCGACGTTGCTTGTCCAGGTAGCGGGCAAAGTCCTCCATGAACTTGAATTTCTGGTTCAGGTTTTCATCGCCATCCTGGCCGGATGGCAGGAGCAGGCTGGCAATACTCACCTTGTCGAAATCGGCCTGCAGATAACGTCCGTAGCGATCGGCTGTTTCAAAGCCGAGTCCGCTGATGACGGCCTTGGGCTGCTGGCGGGAATAAATCGCCACGCCGCCCTGGCTGGGCACTTCGGCCTCGCACGCGTACAGGAAATAACCATCCAGCTGAAACGCCGGGTCATCCAGTTCGAAAGTGGAAGCGCGCGTGTCTTGCAGGCAGATCACGTCGGCATTCTGGGCTTGCAGCCAGCTGAGAAGACCTCGCTCGGCTGCTGCCTGAATGCCATTCACGTTCACATTGATGATCCGCATAAATGGCCCCAAAAAAGTCGGGTGGGCGTGATCAGATCGATCATCTGCGCCCGAGGAACCGCAAGGATAGGCGGTTCAAATTCACAGAAAGCCAGCATTGTGAGCTGGCCGGCAATATTGACGGCGAATCTTATCATTCCGAGCTGCTATAACGCAGCGTTACGTTAAGTTTCTGCCTATCGAGGCGATGCCTAAAAGCTCTTGGTCGTTAATAGAGGCATCCTTCAAACGTACCCACTCGTGGTGCTGTCACCTCGAATGCGTGGGGCCGGACGGGCGTGTATCATGCGAGCCGTTTGCAACCGGCTCAATTCAGGTTTTTACCATGCAGGCTTACCAGCGCGATTTCATCCGTTTTGCCATCGAACGCGGCGTGCTGCGTTTTGGTGAATTCACCCTCAAGTCCGGTCGGACCAGCCCGTATTTCTTCAATGCCGGGCTGTTCAACAGCGGCGGCGCACTGGCCAAGCTGGGACAGTTTTATGCGGCGGCGATCCAGGACAGCGGTATCGATTTCGATGTGCTGTTCGGCCCGGCCTACAAGGGTATCCCGCTGGCGGCGACCACTGCGGTGGCACTGGCCGAACAGCATGATCGTGACCTGCCCTGGTGTTTCAACCGCAAGGAAGCCAAGGATCACGGCGAAGGCGGCACCCTGGTGGGTGCGCCGCTGGCGGGCCGTGTGCTGATCGTCGATGACGTGATCACCGCCGGCACGGCGATTCGTGAAGTCATGCAGATCATCCAGGCTCAGGGTGCGCAGGCTGCCGGTGTGCTGATTGCGTTGAACCGCCAGGAGCGCGGCCAAGGTGAATTGTCGGCAATCCAGGAAGTGGAACGCGATTTCGCCATGCCGGTGATCAGCATTGTGTCGTTGGCCCAGGTGTTGGAATACCTCGCTGAAGACGCTGAACTCAAACGCTACTTGCCAGCGGTCGAAGCCTACCGCGTACAGTACGGCGTCTGATTCTGGTTCAAGGGAGTAAGAGGCATGGCTCGACAGGGACGGTTTCGCAAGGTGCTGATAGTGATGTCGCTGCTGGCCTGGCCGGCAGCGGCCAGTGAGCTGTACCGTTACACCAACGACCAAGGCGTGTTGGTGCTCGACCGCCATGGCGTGCCGGCGCAATTTATCGGTAAAGGGTACGAAGTACTCAACAGCCAGGGCCGAGTGATCCGGGTGGTTCCGCCGGCTTTGAGTGCGGAGCAGTACCAGCGTCTGCAGGATGAGAAGGCGCAGGCCGAAGCGGATACCAAGCTGCTGCGTCTGTATGCCGGGGTGGCTGATGTCGATCGCGCCAGGCAGCGCAAACTGGCTGAACTGGATGGGCTGATCCGCATTGCCCAGGGCAATCAGCAGGCCGCGCGCAACCAGCAAAACGCATTGCAAGCCCAGGCCGCCGGACAAGAGCGCGCCGGTCGACCTGTCCCCGAGACCCTGCTCACGCAGATTGCCGAGCTGGAGCGTGAGCACCAGCGCTTGCACAAGGACATCGAGCGCTACCAGCGTGCCCAGCGTGACGCCGAAAAAACGTTTGCCGATGATCGCGCACGCATTGCCGCCCTGCTTGGCGAAGGCTGAGCCGCTTTTTCCGACCAGCGGATGAGTGGCCGGTCGCGCTGCGAAGGGGGCCGGCGGCGGTGCCACGCTCGGCCCCGGCCGAGGGCGAAGTCCTTCTATCCCGCCATTCTGCGTCTATTCGCGCCGCGCCAAGCGCTTGAGGTTGGCGTGGCTTAGCAAGCTATGTGTTGCGAATCAATAGGTTGATGGTAGGGGGGTGCTGGCAAAAGTCTGCCTGTACCTTGCGCCCCTTCTTTTTTGGGGCATGCCGTGCAGATGAGCGAGAAGCAACAGAATTACCAGACGCTCCATAAACCCCAGGCGCAGTTTGCCACCCGCAAGGACTACCTCGACCACGAGCTGGAGATCATGGCCCCGCGCCGGTGGGGGATGAACCTGCCGTTTCGCGACTACCGCTTCGAGTATGAGGACTGGGTACCGGCCTTGGCCGCCACCATCGGCAAGATCGTCATGGTGGCGGCTGTGGTCGCCGCGTTTGCCGCGCCGCTAGGCTTGTCCAATGATTTTGTCATCGACAATGTGCGCTACGAGATGCTCATTGCGGCGTTGCTGTTCGTGGTGCTGTTTTCCGGCTTTCTGATCCCTACGGCCAACCTGGCCGGCACCCACGGTCCGCTGATTCCATTGATCCCGCTGATCGTCGTCTCCGGTGGGCACCCCATGGCGCTGGGCATCATGGTCGGCGTGCTGGGGCTGGCGCTCGGCGTGTTGCGTGGCGGCAGCTTGCTTGCGCGACTGACCAGCGACGGGGTCTGTGGCGGCCTGCTGCTCTACCTGGGCTTCATCGGCACGGTATCGCAGATCAAGACGTTGTTCACCTGGGCTACCAGTTTCGATATGGGCTACCTAGCCTTCGTCGTGGTGTTGGCCACCATCGTGCTGTATGCCTACCTGGAGCATCTGCGAGCACGCTGGTTGGCAATCCCGTTGGGCTGCGCGTTGGCCGCGCTGATTGCCTTCGCGTTGGGCGCGCCATTTGAATTCACCACCGAGCCGGGCATTCCTAACCTCAATCCAGCCTACTGGTGGGGCGCCGATACGGGTTGGCAGCTCGGACTGCCGGAGCTGCATCACTTCATCGCGGTGGCGCCATTCGCCGTGCTGACGGTGGCCATGTGGCCGCCGGACTTTCTCGGCCATCGCATTTTTCAGCAGCTCAATTACCCCCATAAGGCGCAGAAAGTGTTGATGAACATCGACGACACCATGTGCGTGGCGGCGGCGCGTCAGGTGGTGGGTACGGCCCTGGGTGGCGGTAACCTGGCGTCGTCCTGGGGCACTTACATGGTGCCGGCAGCCATCGCCCGGCGACCGATCCCGGCCGGCGCGATCCTCACCGGCCTGCTTTGTGTGATCGCGGCACTCTGGGGTTACCCGATGGACCTCGCAGTCTGGCCGCCGGTGCTCAGCGTGGCGCTGCTGGTCGGTGTATTCCTGCCGCTGCTGGAGGCCGGCATGCAGATGACGCGCGAAGGCAAGACCTCGCAGTCCGCTGCCATCGTGATCTTTTCTTCGGCGCTGGTGAACCCGGTGTTCGGCTGGTCGCTGACCATGATGCTGGACAATCTCGGCCTGATTGGCGACCGCGAGCGGGGTATCGGTATGAGCCGACTGCAGCGCTGGGTCATTCCGATCGTGATGTTTGGGGTGCTGTGTGCGGTGATGGCGGCGATCGGCATGTTCCCCGGCGTGCCGGCGCTGATGGAAAGCTTCCGCAGTCTGGACTGAGCATGAAAAAGGGGAGCCGCGGCTCCCCTTTTTCTTCTGGACGTTTAGGCGCCGCTGTTATTGGTGATCAGCGTGCCAACACCGGTGTCGGTGAAGATCTCCAGCAGCACCGCATTGGGTACCCGACCGTCGATGATGTGCGCGCTGTTGACGCCACCCTGCACCGCTTCCAGGGCGCAGCGGATCTTCGGCAGCATGCCGCCGTAGATGGTGCCGTCGGCGATCAGCGCATCCACCTGCTCGGTGGACAGGCCGGTGAGCACGTTACCCTGCTTGTCCATCAGGCCGGCGATGTTGGTCAGCAGCATCAGCTTCTCGGCCTTGAGCGCCTCGGCGACTTTGCCAGCCACCAGGTCGGCGTTGATGTTGTAGGACTCGCCGTCCTTGCCCACGCCAATTGGCGCAATCACCGGGATGAAGTTGCCGTTCACCAGGCGGGTGAGCAGGTCGGTGTTGATGTGGACCACTTCGCCGACCTGGCCGATGTCGATGATCTCCGGCTGGGTCATTTCCGGCGTCTGGCGAGTGACCTTCAGCTTGCGGGCGCGGATCAGGTTGGCGTCTTTGCCGGTCAGCCCGAGGGCCTGGCCGCCGTGGCGGTTGATCAGGTTGACGATGTCTTTGTTGACCTGGCCGCCGAGGACCATTTCCACCACGTCCATGGTCTGGCTGTCGGTGACGCGCATGCCGTCAATGAAGTGGCTTTCGATGGACAGGCGCTTGAGCAGGTCGCCGATCTGCGGGCCGCCGCCGTGCACCACCACCGGGTTGATACCCACCGCTTTCATCAGCACGATGTCGCGGGCGAAGCCGGTCTTCAGCTCCTCGCTCTCCATGGCGTTGCCGCCGTACTTGATCACCAAGGTCTTGCCGACGAAGCGGCGAATGTAAGGCAGCGCTTCGGACAGTACCTGGGCGACTTGGGTAGCGTCATCACGACTGAGGGTCATGCGGAACTCCGGTGCAACGATTCGGGGGGTTGTAAAGGCGACCGCACCACGCAAGGCGAGGTGCGGTTGTGCAAATTATCGGCTGTAAGACTAAGGATCTGCGGGAAAAGTCAGCTGCTCGGCAATATTTTCCTGCGCACCCTAGAACGGCAGCGCCAGCTTGGGCACCACCTTGTGCAGCTGCTCGCGGAACACCGCCTGGATGCGTGCCAGCTCCCCGGCGGTTTCTGCCTCGAAGCGCAGCACCAGTACCGGGGTGGTGTTGGAGGCGCGTACCAGGCCCCAACCGTGTGGATAATCGATGCGCAAGCCATCCAGCGTGGTGAGTTGCGCATCGCCCCACTGTGCATCGCGTTGCAGTGCGGCGATGATCTTGAACTTGCTGTCCTCGGTGACCGGAATGTTGATCTCCGGGGTGGACACGTCGTCCGGGAAGGCGGCGAACAGCGGTTCGGCGGCTTGTTGTTCCAGGCTGAGGATTTCCAGCAGGCGCGCGGCGGCATAAATGCCGTCGTCGAAGCCAAACCAGCGTTCCTTGAAGAAGATGTGCCCGCTCATCTCGCCGGCCAGCAGCGCGCCGGTTTCCTTCATCTTTTTCTTCATCAGCGAGTGGCCGGTCTTCCACATCACCGGTCGCCCGCCGTGGGCGCTGACCAGGGCGGCCAGGCGGCGGGTGCACTTGACGTCGTAGATCACATCGGCGCCGGGGTTGCGCGAAACCACGTCCTTGGCGAACAGCATCAGCAGGCGATCGGGGTAGACGATGGTGCCGGTGTTGGTCACCACGCCGACCCGGTCGGCATCGCCGTCGAACGCCAGGCCCAGGTCGGCTTTCTCGGCTTTCACCCGAGCGATCAGATCCTTGAGGTTGTCCGGCTTGCCCGGGTCGGGATGATGGTTGGGGAAATGCCCATCCACCTCGCAATACAGCGGAATCACCGTGCATCCCAGGGCTTCGATCAGCTGCGGTGCAATCACGCCACCGACGCCGTTGCCGCAGTCGACCACCACTTTCAGGGGTTTGGCCAGGGCGATGTCGTCGCGGATCTGGGCGAAATAGCGCGGCAGGATATCGATCTGCTCGACACTGCCCAGACCCTGAGCCAGGTCCTGGGTATCGATGCGGGTTTTCAGCGCCAGGATCTGTTCATTGGCCAGGGTGTCGCCGGCAATGACGATCTTGAAGCCGTTGTAATCCGGCGGGTTGTGGCTACCGGTGAGCATGACTCCGGACGTGGCCGGCAGTACATGGGTGGCGAAGTAAAGCACCGGTGTGGGCACCATGCCCAGGTCAGTGACCTGACAGCCGCAATCGACCAGGCCCTGGATCAGTGGTTGCACCAGCAACGGACCGGACAGGCGCCCGTCGCGGCCGACGGCTACGCACGGCTCGCCCTTGGCCAGGCTGGCCGAGCCGATGGCGCGACCGATCCAGTAGGCGCTGTCGGCGGTCAGGCTGTCGCCAACCACGCCGCGGATGTCATAAGCGCGAAAAATGCTCGCCGGCAAGGCCGGTACGCTCGGGGCCGATTGGGATGCGACAGGCGGATCGATATCGTGAAGGTCCAGGTCAAGTATTTCCGTGGGCTGGAACAACGGGTCGACCAGCTGGTTATTAGCCTCCGCTTTCGGCGCAACTGCTGCAGGCTTGGTCGGTGCCGCCTGGTGCGGCAGGCGGGCGAGCTGTTGCGCCAGTTGGCTGAGCGCGGCCAGGTACAGGCGAGGCGCCTGGATATTCTTGCCCTCGATGAGGGCTTGCAGCATCTGGCCCAGCTGCCGCACATCGTGATGCAGGCGGTGCTGTTGTTGCTTGCGCAGCCAGTGCAGGCTCAGTAGCAGCCCGGCCACAGCGAGCAAGGCGGCGAAGCCTAGCCAGTGGAAGGCCGGCAGGCTGGCCAGGGTGCCGCTGGGGCTGAAGCTCAGTTGCCAGTGCGGATTGCCGCTAGTCAGGGTAACAGGAACGTGCGAAGCCTCCTGGCCGCCGCGTTGGGCGAGCAGCTGCACCGGGGCATTGCCGAATTGCTGGGTCAGGCGCAGCTGGCCGACGTCGGCGGGAAGCACGGGGAGAGTGCGCAGCAGACGTTGCAGATCAGTGACCAGCAACAGGCTGCCCAATACCTGCTCGCCTTCACCCACAGCCACAGCGCTGTAGAGCAACCAGCGTTCGCCAACCTGATAGGCCTCCGGCGAGGGTTTGAGGCCGTTTTCGGCGCGTCGTTGCAAATCCACGGCGGCAAAATTTACCGGCACGCGGCGGTTGCGATCAGGACGCGCTTCACCCTGGCGGCTCAGTACGGCGTCGATAACCCCGGCAGAGGTTGCCAGGCTGCGCTCGGCCTGTTGCAGCAACGCATTGTCGTCGGTGCTCAGGGCCTGGATGACCTCCGGCTGCTGCGCCAGTGCCCGAACATCGTCAGCCAGCAGGTTAAGCCCCTGTTGCAGGGCGCTGGCCTGGCTGTCGGCCCAAGCCTGCACCAGGCGGGCCTGCTGTTGCTGGCGTTGTTCGAGCAGGCCGTAACCGAGAAGCAGGCCGGCGGTCAGCAGAGCGCCGAGGCCGATCAGCAGGGCAGGCGTCCAGCCAGAGTTGTGGCGCATCGGTTGGCTGGACGCCGGGCTCGCTGGGCGAGCGTCCTTATGATTTTTATTCTGGCGTTTCACGTACATCTCCCTGCGCGTGTTTTCCGGAAAGGACTCAGTGGCTGCCGGAGTGCCCGAAGCCGCCGGTACCGCGCAGGCTGTTGTCGAACTCCTCGACCAGCTCGAAGTGCGCCTGCACCACCGGTACCAGCACCAGTTGAGCCAGGCGCTCGCCGATCTTGACGGTGAAGGCATCGTTGCCACGGTTCCAGCAGGACACCATCAGCTCGCCCTGGTAGTCGGAGTCGATCAGCCCGACCAGATTGCCGAGCACGATGCCGTGTTTATGCCCCAGACCCGAGCGTGGCAGGATCAGCGCGGCCAGGCCCGGATCGGCAATATGGATGGCCAGCCCGGTGGGAATCAGTACGGTCTGGCCCGGTTGCAGGGTCAGGTCGTCCTGCAGCATGGCGCGCAGGTCGAGGCCGGCGGAGCCGGGTGTGGCGTAACCGGGCAGCGGGAAGTCGCGGCCCAGGCGGGGATCGAGGATCTTGGCTTGCAAAGCGTGCATGGCGGTCTCAGTGAGCGGTGTAACGCGCGGCGATAAGGGCGACCAGCTGGCGAGCGATCTTGCCCTTGCTGGTTTGGGCGAAGCCAGTCTGCTGCAACTGGCGGTCGATGACGGTGATGGCGTTCTCTTCGCTGTTGAAGCCAATGGTCGGATTGGCGACGTCGTTGGCGACGATCAGGTCGAGGTTCTTGTCCTTGAGCTTGCGCGCGGCGTAGTCGAGCAGGTGCTCGGTTTCCGCGGCGAAGCCGACGCTGAACGGCCGGTCGGGACGCGCGGCCAGGGTGGCGAGAATGTCCGGGTTGCGCACCATCTGCAGGTACAGGCCGTCGCCGGTGGTGGGGTCTTTCTTGAGTTTGTGCGGCGCAACGACCTCGGGACGGTAATCGGCCACCGCCGCGGCGGCGATGAGGATATCGCTGGGCATCGCGGCTTCGCAGGCGGCGAGCATGTCGCGGGCGCTGACCACGTCGATGCGCTGCACGCGATCCGGGGTCGGCAAAAACACCGGGCCGCTGACCAGAGTCACCTGGGCGCCGGCTTCGGCGGCCGCCTCGGCCAGGGCGAAGCCCATCTTGCCGGAACTGTGGTTGGTGATGTAGCGCACCGGGTCGATGTTTTCCTGCGTGGGCCCCGCGGTGATCAGCACACGCACGCCGTCCAACACGTTGCGCTGGAAGCAATCGGCGGCCAATTGGGCTAGGTCGTCGGCTTCCAGCATGCGCCCGAGGCCCACGTCGCCGCAGGCCTGACTGCCCGATGCCGGGCCGAACAGGCGCATGCCGCGCTGGGCAAGCGTCTGCGCATTTGCCTGAGTGGCCGGGTCGCGCCACATGGCCTGGTTCATGGCCGGCGCCAGGGCAACCTGGGCGTCGGTGGCCAGAACCAAGGTGGTCAGCAGGTCATTGGCCACGCCCTGTGCCAAGCGCGCCATGATGTCGGCGGTGGCCGGGGCGATCAGCACCAGGTCGGCCCATTTGGCCAGCTCGATATGCCCCATCGCAGCTTCGGCGGCGGGGTCGAGCAGGTCCAGGTGCACCGGATGGCCGGATAGCGCCTGCAGGGTCAGCGGGGTGATGAATTCGCGGCCGCCATGGGTCATGACGACATGAACGTCGGCGCCCTGGTCGCGTAAGCGACGCACCAGTTCGGCGCTCTTGTAGGCAGCGATGCCGCCGCCGACGCCCAGCACGATGCGTTTCCGATAGAGTCGCTGCATAGGCCAGCCTTTTAGCTAAGACGAGACAAGGCGCACAGCGCGACGCCTCCCCAGGCCAACGCTGCGCGTAAGGGCGGCTACGATATCACAGCGTCAATGGCGCACGCGGGGCAATGAGAACAAGAAAACGACAAGGAGACGTCATGAGTATTCGCAATTGGCCGGTGGCGGAGCGGCCGCGGGAAAAGCTGCTCGAGCAAGGTGCGGCGGCATTGTCCGATGCCGAGCTGTTGGCGATTTTTCTACGTACCGGCGTAGTCGGACGCAGTGCGGTAGACCTGGCTCGCCATCTGCTTAATGAGTTCGGCAGCCTGCGATCGCTGCTGGAGGCGGACCTGTCCCGTTTCAGTTCCCACTTGGGCCTTGGTCCGGCCAAGTTTGCCCAGCTGCAGGCGGTGCTGGAGATGGGCCGGCGGCATCTGGCCGAGCGGATCAAGCGCGATTCGGCACTGGAAAGCCCGCAAGCCGTGCGCGACTACCTCAAGGCGCAGTTGCGCCACGAACCCCACGAGGTGTTCGGCTGCCTGTTTCTTGATGCCAAGCACCGTGTGCTGGCCTTCGAGGCGCTGTTTCGCGGCACCGTCGACGGCGCCAGCGTGTATCCCCGCCAGGTGGTCAAACGCGCCCTGGCGCACAACGCCGCCGCGTTGATCCTAACCCATAACCATCCCTCGGGGGTGGCTGAGCCGAGCCAGGCTGATCGCCAGCTCACCGAACGGCTCAAAGAGGCGCTGGCCTTGGTCGATGTACGTGTGCTCGATCATTTTATCGTCGGTGATGGTGAGCCGCTGTCGATGGCGGAGTCTGGCTGGATGTAACGGTCCTGCAGGCGGCTCCCGCAGTTTGAAGTGCGCGCAGATTCCCTTGTGGGGCCGATTTCATATCGGCTGACGGAGTCTGCTGCCTCGCCGCTAGATCTGCTGCAGCACCTCGTCCGCTGCTTGCCAGGGCAATCCATGCGCGTCGGCAACGCCGGAGTGGGTAAGTGTGCCGACGGCCAGATTCAGGCCGCGCCGTAGGTGTGCATCATTCTGCAACGCCTGGCGGCAGCCCTGGTCGGCCAGGGCGATGACGAAGGGCAGGGTGGCGTTATTCAGCGCCAGGGTCGAGGTGCGGGCCACCGCGCCAGGCATGTTGCTCACGCAGTAATGCACCACATTATCGACGATGAAGGTTGGCTTGGCGTGGGTGGTCGGTCGTGAGGTTTCCGCGCAGCCGCCCTGGTCGATGGCCACATCCACGATCACGGAGCCGGGCAGCATGCGTTTGACCATGTCCGCCGAGATCAGCTTGGGCGCCGCCGCGCCGGGAATCAGCACACTGCCGATCACCAGGTCGGCGGTCAGGAGGCGCTCCTCCAGGCTGTCGCGGGTTGAGTACAGGGTCTGCACGCGGTTGCCGTACTGGGCATCCAGGCGGCGCAGGGCATCGACCTGGGTGTCCAGCACACTGACTTCCGCGCCAAGCCCCACCGCCATGGCCAGCGCCTGGCTGCCGACCACCCCCGCGCCGAGAATCAGCACCTTACCCGGCGCCACCCCCGGCACACCGCCGAGCAGCACACCGCGCCCGCCCTGTGGTGTTTCCAGGCAATGGGCGCCGGCCTGGATGGCCATGCGTCCGGCGACTTCGGACATCGGCGCCAGCAACGGCAGGCGACCCTGGGCATCGGTGACGGTTTCATAGGCAATGCAGGTGGCGCCGCTGGCCAGCAGCTCGTCGGTCTGTGCGCGGTCCGCCGCCAGGTGCAGGTAGGTGAACAGGCAATGCTGTGGCGTCAGTCGGGCGCGTTCTTCAGGCTGCGGTTCCTTGACCTTGACGATCAATTCGCTGGCCCCGTAGAGCGTGTCGGCATCGGCGACCACCAGGGCGCCCGCCGCTTCGTATTGCAGGTCGTGAAAGCCGATGGCCGCTCCGGCCTGACTCTGCACCAGCACGCGATGGCCATGGTGGATGAGTTCCGCCACCGAGGCCGGGGTCAGGCCGACGCGGTTTTCCTGGGGTTTGATTTCCTTGGGCACGCCGATTTCCATGGGCTCACTCCTTGACCACGCGAATGCCACTGAGCAGGTCGACCGGCATCGGGAACAGGATGGTGGAGTTTTTGTCCGTGGCGATGGCGCTCAGCGTCTGCATGTAGCGCAACTGCATGGCGCCCGGTTGCTGGGCCAGCACCTGGGCGGCCTGCATGAGTTTTTCGGAGGCCTGCATTTCACCTTCAGCGTGGATCACCTTGGCGCGCCGCTCGCGTTCGGCCTCGGCCTGGCGGGCGATGGCGCGGATCATCGACTCGTCCAGATCGACGTGCTTGATCTCGACGTTGGCCACCTTGATGCCCCAGGCGTCGGTCTGGGCATCCAGAACTTTTTGAATGTCGGCATTCAGGCGCTCGCGCTCGGCGAGCATGTCGTCCAGTTCGTGCTTGCCGAGTACCGAGCGCAGTGTGGTCTGCGCCAGCTGGCTGGTGGCGGCGTGGTAGTCCTCGACCTGAATGATCGCCTTCTGCGCATCGAGCACCCGGTAGTAAATCACCGCGTTGACCTTCACCGAGACGTTGTCGCGGGAAATCACATCCTGAGTCGGCACATCCAGCACGATGGTGCGCAAGTCGACGCGAACCATTTGTTGCAGGCCGGGGATCACCAGAATCAGTCCCGGGCCCTTGACCTTCCAGAAGCGGCCCAGCTGGAACACCACGCCCCGTTCGTACTCGCGCAGAATGCGAAAGGCCGACAGGATCAGGGCAACCAGCAGGATCACCACCATGGAAACACTCAAGGAATAGCCCATCATCGCTCTGTCTCCCGGGTTGTTGGCGTATCGTTGGCTGCGACCTGCAGCGTGAGTCCCTGGCGCGCCTGCACCTGCACCTGTTGCCCGGCACGCAGCGGTGTCGTGCTCTCTACCTGCCAGCGCTCGCCTTGCAGGGTTACCCAGCCGCAGCGGGCATCGCTTTGCAGCGCCTCGATGGTGGCCAGGCTGCCCACCAGGCCGGCATCGCCCGCCACCGACACTTGGCGGCGAGCGCGCAAGGCCATGGCCAGAATGGCCAGCATCAACCCCGCGCTGATCAGCGCCAGGGTGACGATCAGCGGCAGCGGAATGCCGTAACCGGGCACCTCGGTGTCGATGAGGATCAGCGCGCCGAAGATGAACGCCGCGATGCCGCCGAATCCCAGCACACCGAAGCTGGGCAAAAACGCCTCGGCCGCCATGCACACCAGGCCGAGCAGAATCAACGCCATGCCGGCATAACTCACCGGCAGCAATTGCAGGGCATACAGCCCGAGGATTAGGCAAATGCCACCGACCACGCCGCCCACGCCGGAGCCGGGATTGGAGAATTCGAAGATCAGCCCATAGATGCCGATCATCATCAGGATCAGTGCCACGCTGGGGTTGGTAATCACTGCCAGAATGCGCGTGCGCCAGTCGGGCAGCCGTTCCTGCAAGGCGGCGCCGGCAGTGGCCAGGGTTTTCGGGCCGGCAACCGTGTCCAGCGTCTTGCCGTCCAGTTGGGCGAGGAGTGCCGGCAGGTCGGCGGCTACGTAATCAATGACCTTGAGCTTCAGGGCTTCCTCGGCGGACAGGCTGACGGCCTCGCGCACCGCCTGTTCGGCCCACTCGGCATTGCGTCCACGCAGGTTGGCCAGGCCGCGGATATACGCAGCGGCATCGTTGACCTGTTTGCGGGTCATGGCATCACCGCCCGGCTCAGCCGGCGCGTTACCTTCCGGCGGCTCGGCATCCGGGGTGGGCTGTGGCTGTTGCGGCGGTGTTCCAGGAGCGCCGCCAATGGCTACCGGCGTTGCCGCACCCAGGTTGGTGCCCGGCGTCATGGCCGCGACATGGCTGGCATATAGGATGTAGGTGCCGGCGCTGGCCGCGCGTGCGCCGCCTGGCGATACGTAGCTGACCACCGGTACCGGGCTGGCGAGGATCGCCTTGATGATGTCGCGCATGGAGGTGTCCAGCCCGCCCGGCGTGTCGATGCGCAGAACGATCAGTTGCGCCTCGTCAGTGCTGGCGCGCGACAGGCCGCGCACCACGTAGTCCGCACTGGCGGGCCCGATCACGCCCTCGACGCTGAGCACGGTAATCGGGCCAGCGGCATTCCCCACACCCGCCACGGTGAGCAAGAGGAACGACATGAGCAACTGGCGCAGGAAAGCGGGCATATCCGGTATACCTCGGGTAGCGAACCGGTCTTGTCAGGATAGTTGACCCCCCTTAGCCAGCGACGAGCCATCCGGCGCCCGTAATGCTTATATCGATGCGCAATAACGGTCGAATAAATATAGTTTTTGGTATTAAGCGTTGCGAATACCGGAGCCCTGTGTCGCCAGGAGCGGATGTTCCTAGGCGCGACCAGCTCGCATGTAGCGACTCCAGAAGGATTGAACTTAGGAGGGGGGTTGGGCCTTCGCAGTCATGCACCGGTTCAGCCGTGCCTCGGTAAGTCTGCTGTTCGTCTCAACTGCGTTACTCTGCCCGCGATTTCGCCGTACAGGATGTTTCGTCGATGCTTTCGCCTTCTCTGCGTCATTCTTTGCGCCGTTTATGGGGCAACGCCCAGCTGTCCTATGGCGTGCGGGTCTTTATCGCGCTGTCGGGTGCCATGCTGTTGTGTTGGCAGCAGGATCGCCTGGAACAGGTGATCCCGCTGTTTCTGGGCATTATTGCCAGCGCCCTGGCCGAAACCGACGACAACTGGTTCGGCCGTTTGCAGGCATTGCTGGTCACCCTGGTGTGTTTTGCCATCGCCGCGCTGGCCGTGCAGTACTTGTTCGCCTCGCCCTGGCTGTTCGTCAGTGCACTGGCGCTTTCCACCTTCTGTATGACCATGCTCGGTGCCGTCGGCCCGCGCTATGCCACCATCGGCTGGGCCACCTTGATCCTGGCCATCTACACCATGATCGGCGTGGACCAGCAAGGCGGCGTGGCGGGCAATTTCTGGCTGCAGCCATTGTTGTTGCTGGCGGGAGCTGCCTGGTATGGCCTGCTGTCGGTGCTGTGGAACGCCCTGTTCGTCAACCAGCCGGTGCAACAGGGATTGGCGCGGCTCTTCGATGAGCTGGGCACTTACCTGAAAATCAAAAGCAGCCTGCTGGAACCGCTGCGTCAGTTGGATGTGGAGGAACGGCGCCTGGAACTGGCGCGGCAAAATGGTCGCGTGGTCACGGCGTTCAACCAGACCAAGGAAATTCTCCTGCAGCGTGTTGGCAATGGCCGCACCGGGGCCAAGGTCAGTCGTTACCTGCGTCTTTATTTCACTGCCCAGGATATCCATGAGCGCGCCAGTTCCTCGCACTATCCCTACAACGAGCTGGCCGAGGCCTTCTTCCACAGCGATGTGATGTTCCGCTGCCAGCGGCTGCTCAATCAGCAGGGCAACGCCTGCAAGACACTGAGCCGAGCCATCCGCTTGCGCCAGCCCTTCGAGTATGGCGAGAGCCGGGCGGCGTTGGACGATCTCCAGGCTTCGCTGGCCTTCCTGCGCGCTCAGAACAACCCTGCCTGGCGCAAACTGCTGCGTTCACTCGGCGCGCTGGTCAATAACCTGGGCACTCTGGAAGCCAAGCTGGCCGAGGCCAGCAACCCGGATGCCCTGGCCGAAGAGCAGGACAGCACCCTGTTCGACCGCTCGCCGCGTAGTTTCAAGGACGCCCTGGAACGCATTCGCTTGCAGCTGACGCCCACCTCGCTGGTGTTCCGTCATGCGTTGCGCCTGTCCATCGCCTTGTCGGCCGGTTATGGGCTGATGCACTGGATCGAGCCGGGCCAGGGGTTCTGGATTCTCTTGACCACGCTGTTCGTCTGCCAACCCAACTACGGCGCCACGCGCACCCGCTTGCTGCAGCGTATCGGCGGCACCTTGATTGGTCTGGTCGCGGGCTGGGCACTGATCACGCTGTTCCCCCAACCGCTGTGGCAGGCTGTTCTGGCCGTGATCGCCGGGGTGGTGTTCTTCGCCACGCGCAGCAGCCGCTACACCTTGGCAACGGCGGCGATCACGCTGTTGGTGCTGTTCTGCTTTGCGCAGATCGGCGATGGCTACGAGCTTATCTGGCCGCGGTTGTTCGATACCCTGCTGGGCAGTCTGATTGCCGGCTTGGCGGTCTTCCTGATCTTGCCCGACTGGCAGGGGCGACGCCTCAACCAGATGATCGCCACCGTGTTGTCCTGCAACGCCCGCTACCTGCGGCAAGCCATGCAGCAGTACGAGACCGGCAAGCGCGACGACCTGGAGTATCGCCTGGCGCGACGCAACGCCCATAACGCCGATGCGGCGCTTTCCACCACGCTGTCGAACATGCTGTTGGAGCCGGGGCACTTTCGCAAGGATGCCGAGCTGGGTTTTCACTTTCTGGTGCAGACTCACACCTTGCTCAGCTACCTGTCGGCGCTTGGCGCACACCGTGAAAGCCTGACCGAGGAACTGGGCGACAGTTTGCTCGACGACGCCAGCGAGCGCATAGCCGCTGCGCTCGAATCGATTGCCGCGAGCCTGAACGAGCGCGGCAGCGTGGCAGTGCACAGTGAAGAGGAGGAAGCGTTGGCCGCCCGATTGGAACAATTGCCGGAAGAGCAGGGGGACGGCCACCGCCTGGTGCAGACGCAGTTGGCGCTGATCTGCCGGCAACTGGCGCCATTGCGCACGCTGGCTGCTTATTTGCTCAAGCGGGGCCAGGCGACGCCCGCCGCAACGTAGTGGCCCGTTCCGTCATTTGTCGGCGCAGGAGGTCGACCGGAGCGCACCCAGGCCGACCGCTGCAACGGGTCAGTTGGCCGGTGCTTCCTCTGTACCCGGATTGGTGTTGAAGTCGCTTTCCGGGGAGGTGGTCGGCGCGGGTGGCGTCGTATCACCCGGTACGACCGGATCGGGCGTGACGGGCGGAGCCGGTTGCATGGTGTCGGCCGGTGGAAGGTCTCGCTGGTCTTCGTCATCAGGAGAGCAGCCGACCAGCAGGAAGCCGAGCAGTGCCGGCAGGACTAAATGCGCAAGACGCATGGTGAAACCTCCATCGATGGGGCTGGCAGCGGCCAGCCGGTTCTAAAAAAGCGTTACCCGGCGGCCCTGTCGGCGCTTACAGTCAGCCTGACAAAGCCACAATTTGTGACAAGCATTGCGCTCAAGAGTGCCGAACCCGGCTAGCGGCGCTGCGTGTCGAACGCCTGTTACCATGCCCAGCAACTTCTTTCTGGCTCACTCAATGAACAAGCAACCGCTTCAGCAATTGCTACTGGCTCGCTTGCAGGCCGATCTGCGCGTGGCCATGGAGGCGGCACACACCGCCCATGCGGCGGCCACCGATGAAGAAAGCAAGGCCGAGAACAAATACGACACCCGCGGGTTGGAGGCAGCTTACTTGGCTGCTGGCCAGTCACGCCGGGTCGAGGAGCTGCGCCAGGCGCTGCAGGTCTGTCAGAACCTGGTGCTGCGCCCCTTCGATGCGCAGGTGGGGATTCAGCTCGGGGCGCTTTTGGAGTTGGAGGACGAGCAGGGCAGCCTGCTGACGCTGTTTTTGATGCCTGCTGCTGCCGGCATCAAACTGGTGTGGCAAGAGCGCGACGTTCTGCTCATCAGCCCGCACGCGCCGCTTGGCCAGAGCGTACTGGGCAAGGGCGAAGGCGATGAAGTAGAGGTGCGCATCGGTGCGCGCGTGCAGCGCTACGAGGTGCTGTCGGTCTGCTGAGCCGCGCCGCTATCGCGCCACACCAGGTAGACGCGCAAATCGAACTCCAGTTGGTGATAACCCGGCAGCATGTGTTCGCACAGCTGGTAGAAAGCCTTGTTGTGTTCGAACTCGCGAAAGTGCGCCAGCTCGTGGACCACGATGGTGTGCAGAAACGCCGCGGGTGCGTCCTTGAACAGCGCCGCCACGCGGATTTCCTTCTTCGCCTTGAGCTTGCCGCCGTGTACCCGCGAAATGGCCGTGTGCATGCCCAGGGCATTCTTCACCACGTCGAGCTTGCTATCGTAAAGCACCTTGTCCAGCCCCGGCGCGTTGCGCAAATGCCGCTGCTTGAGCTCGTTGGCGTAGTTGTACAGCGCCTTGTCGCTGAGCACCTGGTGGCGCTCGGCATAGCGGCGGTGCAGATAATCGCCCAAGCGATCAGTGGCCAGCAGCTGACGAACCTGCTCCTGCAAAGGGGCCGGATAGCCTTGCAGGTATCTGAACGCGGACATGGGCACCTCGCAACGTATCAGGATGATGATCCCGTCGGCCGCTTGAGCGGTCGGGCGTGAACTGCGATCAGTGTCACAAAAGTCCGTGGCGCGCCGACAGTGCGGGAGTGTAACCGAACAGAGAACGGCAATTGCGGCTAGCCTGGTTTCCCTGTTCCACTGAGCAAGGATGCTCCCATGTCCGCGTTACGCCTGAGCGCCGGCTTGCTGGCCGTGTTGCTGTGCTCCCCGCTGTTGGCCTGCCCCGACTGGCATTCGACGCAGGCGGACGAAGAATTGCAGCGTCTCGCTACGCGCTTGTCCGAGTGGGATCGCGCCTATCACCGCGACGGCCAGTCGCCGCTGGCCGATGAACTCTACGATCAAGCCCGCCAACGGTTTGCCGACTGGCAGGCCTGTTTTCCCGAACATGCCATCAGCCCAACCGAGTCGCTGAGCGGCAATGCCGGCACGCTGTTTCATCCGGTCAGCCAGACGGGTCTGGATAAACTCGATGAAGCACACGTGGGTGACTGGCTCAGCCGCCGCCAGGACGTGTGGATTCAGCCCAAAGTCGACGGCGTGGCCGTCACGCTGGTGTACCGCGCCGGCCTCCTGCAGAGCGCGATCAGTCGCGGCGACGGTCGCAGCGGCCAGGACTGGACGAGGCACCTGCGTCAGTTGCCGGCTGTGCCACAACGCTTGACCGAGGCGCGCGATCTGCTGGTGCAGGGCGAACTGTACTGGCGCCTGCCGGACCATGTGCAGGCCGAGCGTGGCGGTATCGGCGCGCGCAGCAAGGTTGCTGGGCTGATGGCCCGCAACCGCCTCGATAGCCAGGACGCGGCCGGCATCGGCCTGTTCGTGTGGGACTGGCCGGCCGGGCCGGTAGAGATGGCGGCGCGCCTGGCTGGGCTGCAGCGCCTGGGCTTCACAGACGGTCGGGCCTACAGCCAGCCCATCAGCACCTTGGCCGAGGCGCGTCAGTGGCGTGAGCACTGGTATCGCCAACCGCTGCCGTTTGCCACCGATGGCGTGGTGCTGCGCCAGGGCCAACGCCCAGACGGTGAGTCCTGGCGCGCACGGCCGCCGAGCTGGGCGGTTGCCTGGAAATACCCGCTGCGTCAGGCCTTGGCCGAGGTGCGTGATGTGGAGTTTCGTATCGGTCGCAGCGGGCGCATCACTCCGCTGCTGCATCTGGCGCCGGTACAGCTGGATGACCGCAGCATTCGTCGTGTATCGGCCGGCTCGCTGCAGCGCTGGCAGGCGCTGGACATCCGCCCGGGTGATCACGTTGTGGTCAGCCTGGCAGGCGCGGTGATTCCGCGGCTCGAGCAGGTGGTCTGGCGCAGCGCTGAACGGCTCGACGTGCGCATACCCGATCCGGCTGCTTATCACCCGCTCAGTTGCTGGCGTGCCGGGCCCGGGTGCAGCGAACAGTTTCGCGCCCGCCTGGAATGGCTGGCGGGCCGGCAGGGCCTCGGTTTGCCAGCGCTCGGCCCAGGAACCTGGCAAACCCTCATCGACGCCGGCCAGGTGAAGGGGCTACTCGACTGGCTGAACCTGACGGACGAGCAATTGCAGGCGCTGCCGGGGATTGGTGCTCGGCGTGTCGAACAGCTGCAGAGCAGCTTCAGCCTGGCCCGGC
Organism: Pseudomonas sp. B392_1p; assembly: GCF_052245235.1. Lineage (NCBI taxonomy): Bacteria > Pseudomonadati > Pseudomonadota > Gammaproteobacteria > Pseudomonadales > Pseudomonadaceae > Pseudomonas > Pseudomonas sp. B392_1p. The sequence goes on along the minus strand of NZ_JBQPXM010000004.1, from coordinate 310,208 downwards.
AGCACGACTTTTCCCGTTGGCTCGCCGCCCTCGGGGTACCCGCAGATACCGCGGCTTCGCTGCCCGGCGACTGGTCGCAGCTCAGCCACCGCGGGCTATACGACTGGCAGCGCCAACCGGGCGTCGGCCCCGCACGAGCCCGGCAACTGCATGGGTTCTTTCAGCACCCGGAGGTGCAACAACTGGCCGGTCAGTTGCGCGAAGAGGGCATCGCCGGGTTTTGAGCGACGGACGCCCGCTCGCCATGGCTGAACCGCCGCAATTAGTAAGCGCGAAATTCCTTGTGGCAGCTTTCGCAGGCATCTTCGACCCGTTGCACGGGGGCGGCCAGCGCGGCAGGATCGAGCGGGCGCTGGGTGGTGGCGGCGACCAACGCGGCGGTGGCGGCCTCCTGTGCTCGGGCCAATTCGTTGAAGCGTTCTTGACGCTCCCAGACTTCGTCCCGTGCACTGCTGTCCTGGTTGTCCTTGACCTGCGGGAAGTGCTGCCACGGCTGGCGGGAAATCTCGTCCAGGTGGGCGGCGCCTTCGATGAATTTGGCTTCGTTGAAGACCAGGCGCCCGCGCAGCATGCCGCCCAGGTCTTCGCTGGTCCTCATCATGTCCTTGAAAATGGCCGTACGCTTGCCCAGCGGCGAGTTCGGGTCAACGCGGTCACAACCCACCAGGACGACTGCGGCGAGCAGCGCCACGCCCACGATTTTCAACTTCATTGATACAACCTGTGTGTTGTGCGAATAAGCCGTCGATTATCCGCATCCTGTCCGCTTCGGACAAATCCGCTTATTGCGCCCATTGACCGCCGGTGTTCTCGCAGTCGATGCGTGTTTGCCCCTGGTCCGTCGTGGCGTAGTAATAAGTAACGATTCGGGCATCCTCGGGCAGGGCGTCGGGCAGTGCTTCGTCGGGGGTGATCAGGCCGAAGGATTTTTCATTGGCCAGGGTTTCCGGCGTCATCGGTGCGCTGCAGGAACCGAATGCGCCTGACGGACAGCTGTCGCGCAGTTCGCGCCGAGAGCTGCGCACATCGGCTTGGTCGCGGCAGATCCATTCGATGGCGTTGGGGTCATCCATGTTCTGCAATTCAAAGCATTTTTCCGGGGATACCGGTTCCGGCAGATCCCCCGACGTCTGCTCGCTGACATAGCAGGCCTGGGCCAGTGCGAGGGGGCTGGCCAAGGCGGTGAATAGCACAAACAGGGCGCGCGAGAGGCGGGTCATGGAGAGCTCCTGTGGCGATGCGGGCCGATCGAAAGCAATCCGCCCTGGACCGTTCGACCGAAGCGCGCGCCAGTGAGTTCGAGCACCACGCCACAAGGCTTGGGTCTGAACGCGGCTGCCGCTATAATCGCCGGCACTTTTCCATGGTCGACTCCGCTTCGGCCATGCCCGCCACCCGTCCGAGGGGCGCTGCAGCAGGCTACTCCTTAAAACAGAGGGCATGTCAGGCTCGGATGGGGCGTTATCTCAACGCATCAACGGCGCCCATTCGCACACCACGAATGGAGAGCTTGCATGAGCGCCGCGTTTACCGATTTTAAAGTTGCCGATATTTCCCTGGCCGATTGGGGCCGCAAGGAACTGATCATTGCCGAGTCCGAAATGCCGGCGCTGATGGCCCTGCGTCGCAAGTACGCGGCCAGCCAGCCGCTCAAGGGCGCGAAGATCCTCGGTTGCATCCACATGACTATCCAGACCGGCGTACTGATCGAGACCCTGGTCGCCCTGGGCGCCGAAGTGCGCTGGTCCTCCTGCAACATCTTTTCCACTCAGGACCAGGCCGCTGCCGCCATTGCCGCCGCCGGTGTCCCGGTGTTTGCCTGGAAGGGCGAAACCGAAGAAGAGTACGAGTGGTGCATCGAGCAGACCATCCTCAAGGACGGCCAGCCGTGGGACGCCAACATGGTGCTGGACGACGGCGGTGACCTGACCGAAATCCTGCACAAGAAATACCCGGCCATGCTGGAGAAGATCCACGGCATCACCGAAGAAACCACCACCGGTGTGCACCGTCTGCTGGATATGCTCAAGAACGGCACCCTGAAAGTCCCGGCGATCAACGTCAACGACTCGGTGACCAAGAGCAAGAACGACAACAAGTACGGCTGCCGCCACAGCCTGAATGACGCCATTAAGCGCGGCACCGACCACCTGCTGTCAGGCAAGCAGGCGCTGGTAATCGGCTACGGCGACGTAGGCAAGGGCTCGGCGCAGTCGCTGCGTCAGGAAGGCATGATCGTCAAGGTGTCGGAGGTCGATCCGATCTGCGCCATGCAGGCGTGCATGGACGGCTTTGAGGTCGTCTCCCCGTACCTGAACGGCCTGAACGACGGCACCGATGCCAGCATCGACCGCGCGCTGCTGGGCAAGATCGACTTGATCGTCACGACCACCGGCAACTCCAACGTATGCGACGCCGGCATGCTCAAGGCGCTGAAGAAGCGCGCCGTTGTGTGCAACATCGGCCACTTCGACAACGAGATCGACACCGCCTTCATGCGCAAGAACTGGGCGTGGGAAGAGGTCAAGCCGCAGGTGCACAAGATTCACCGCACCGGCAAGGACAGCTTCGATGCGCACAACGACGACTACCTGATCCTGCTCGCCGAAGGCCGCCTGGTGAACCTGGGCAACGCCACCGGTCACCCGAGCCGCATCATGGACGGCTCCTTCGCCAACCAAGTGCTGGCGCAGATCTTCCTGTTCGAGCAGAAGTACGCCGACCTGCCGGCGGCGAAGAAAGCCGAGCGCCTGACCGTCGAGGTGCTGCCCAAGAAGCTCGACGAGGAGGTGGCACTGGAAATGGTCAAGGGCTTCGGCGGTGTGGTTACCCGTCTGACCCCGGTCCAGGCCGAGTACATCGGCGTGACCGTGGACGGCCCGTTCAAGCCGGACACCTACCGCTACTAAAAAGTCGCTGGAGGTTGAAGGCTGGAAAGCTGGACGAACAAGCGCACCGAGTTGCCCGTTCGTTCAGCCTTGAGCCTTCAGCCTTCAGCAGATTGAAGGACTCCGGGCCGCCACTGGCCCGAAAGCCCCCAGGATTTGCTTATGTCTTCCCTTGATCGTCGCTACAGCTTCGAGTTCTTCCCCACGAAGACCGAAGCCGGGCATGAAAAACTGCTTAACACCGCACGTCGCCTGGCCGAGTACAAGCCGGACTTTTTCTCCTGCACTTACGGTGCCGGTGGTTCGACCCGTGATCGCACCCTGAACACCGTGCTGCAACTGGACCGCGACGTGCAGGTGCCGACCGCACCGCACCTGTCCTGCGTAGGCGACAGCAAGGCCGAGTTGCGCCAACTGCTGACCACTTACAAGGACAACGGCATTCGCCGCATCGTCGCGTTGCGCGGCGACCTGCCCTCGGGTATGGGCCTGGCCAGCGGCGAGCTGCGCTACGCCAACGAACTGGTCGAGTTCATCCGCGCCGAAACCGGCGATCACTTTCATATCGAAATTGCCGCCTACCCGGAGATGCATCCGCAAGCTCGCAATTTCGAGGACGACCTGGCCAACTTCGTGCGTAAGGCCCAGGCCGGTGCCGACAGTGCCATCACCCAGTACTTCTTCAACGCCGACAGTTATTTTTACTTCGTCGAGCGGGTGCGCAAACTGGGCGTTGAGATCGACATCGTCCCCGGCATCATGCCGATTACCAACTACACCAGCCTGGCGCGTTTCTCCGATGCGTGCGGTGCGGAAATTCCGCGTTGGGTTCGCAAGCAACTAGAAGCCTATGGCGATGATATCGCCAGCATCCAGGCGTTCGGTGAGCAGGTGGTCAGCCAGATGTGCGAGACGCTGTTGGCCGGCGGCGCGCCGGGTCTGCACTTTTACACCTTGAACCAGGCTGATCCCAGCTTGGCGATCTGGAACAACCTCAAGCTGCCGCGTTGAGTGGTGCGTCTCACGCCTCCGGCTTGGGGGCGTGAACCTCTGCGCGACTGCGCAGTCGAAAAACAGCACGAACTTTCAGCTCTGGTATACTCCCGCAGTCTGCTCAGGCTTGCGCCCGGACGCTCGGCCCATCAGTGGTCGGCAGGACCGGTCGGGATCGCACCCTCAAACGCGATTCACGCCAGGCAATTACTTCATTGGGTCCACACCCATTACATACAGGATTTCCCATGTCCTTTGCTTCCCTCGGTCTCTCCGAGGCTATAGCCGGCGCTCTCGAGGCTGCCGGATACGCCACGCCCACTCCGGTGCAACAGCGGGCCATTCCCGCCGCGTTGCAAGGCCGCGATCTGATGGTCGCCGCCCAGACGGGCACCGGCAAAACCGGTGGCTTCGCCCTGCCCATCCTGGAAATTCTGTTTCCGGGCGGCCATCCGGACCGCGAACACCGCCATGGTCCGAAACAGCCGCGCGTGCTGGTGCTGACGCCCACCCGCGAACTGGCTGCCCAGGTGCATGACAGCTTCAAGCTGTATGCCCGCGATCTGCCGCTGAAAAGCACCTGCATCTTTGGCGGTGTCGGCATGAATCCCCAGGTGCAAGCCGTGGCCAAGGGCCTGGACGTGCTGGTCGCCTGCCCGGGCCGTCTGCTCGATCTGGCCAATCAGCGCCACATCGACCTGTCCCGCGTGGAAATTCTCGTCCTCGATGAAGCCGACCGCATGCTGGACATGGGCTTCATCCACGACGTCAAGAAAGTGCTGGCCAAACTGCCGGCCAAACGCCAGAACCTGCTGTTCTCGGCGACCTTCTCCAAGGACATCACCGACCTTGCCGGCAAGCTGCTGCACAACCCCGAGCGCATCGAGGTTACGCCGCCGAACACCACGGTCGAGCGCATCGAACAGCGCGTGTTCCATGTGCAGGCCAGCCACAAGCGTGCGTTGCTTGCCCACCTGATCACCCAGGGCGCCTGGGAACAGGTGCTGGTGTTCACCCGCACCAAGCATGGCGCCAACCGCCTGGCCGAATACCTCGACAAGCATGGCCTGCCGGCCGTGGCGATTCATGGCAACAAGAGCCAGAACGCCCGGACCAAGGCCCTGGCCGACTTCAAGGCCAATGAGGTGCGTGTGCTGGTGGCGACCGATATTGCCGCCCGCGGCCTGGACATCGATCAGTTGCCCCACGTGGTCAACTTTGAACTGCCCAACGTCGAGGAAGACTATGTGCACCGCATCGGCCGTACCGGCCGTGCAGGGCGCAGCGGCGAAGCGATCTCGCTGGTCGCCCCGGACGAGGACAAGCTGCTCAAGGGCATTGAGCGCATGACCAAGCAGCGCATTCCCGCCGGTGACCTGATGGGCTTCGACATCAGCACCCTCGAGGTGGAAAAGCCGGAAGTGCGCGAACCGCGCCAACCGCGCCAATCACGTCAACCCCGTGACGAGCGTCAGCCTCGCGGCGAACGCAAAAGCGCTGGCCGCGGCGAGAGGAAGTCGGAAAAGAGCACGGAGCAGAAGGCCGAGGGTGCAGGCAAAAGCGCTGAGCGTCCGCGCCGCAACCGTGGCGAAAAGCCCAAGGCGAAAAACCCGAGCCAGGGCGGTGTGGTCAGTCGCCCGCCGCGTTTGCCGGCTGATCGCGCGCCCGACGAGTTCCTCGACGATGAAATCGACAACTTCGGCAACCGCGTCGACTACGTACCGGCGGAGAACAAGCCGCAAGGTCGGGGTCGTCGTCCCGGCCAAGGCCCAGGCGCTCAGGGTCAGGGCGCGCGCAGCGGCCGCCCGGCAGGTGCTGGCGCTGGCGCGGGTGCAGGTGGCGCCGGACGCAACAAGAATGGCGGCCGTAAAAAGCCCCAGGGCGGTGGCCGAGTCCTGACCCCCAATGGCGAGGTGTCCCGCAACCAGCCAGCCGGCACGCGCAGCCGCCAGCCGGAAAAGCAGCCGGTGATTATCCACAAGCACAAGGAACGTCTGCCCAGCCTGGAGCAGCTCGAACAGCTGCCCAGCCGTCCCCGTGGCGAGAAGCCGGCGCTGCTCACGCGTAATCGCTAAGCCGCCCGTGTGAAAAAAACGCCGCCTCCGGGCGGCGTTCTTGTGTGCGCGGGGAATTTTCTGGGTGCAAGGGAGAGAGATCGGAACGGTACGAGACTGCTGGCTCTGTAAGGGCCATCCAAGGAGTACTGGGTCTTTGTCGTACGCAAGATTGCCCGCTTATCCATGCCAGGCCGTAATCAGCACGATATCGGCATGCGCTTTCGGCTGGACGTGCCGACCACCAAGTGGCGGGGAGGTGGACACGCTGGAGTTTTCCCAATCTGTGGAGCTCAGCCATATCCTCGATGCACGCAGCGCAATTCAATATGCCGGTGGAGTCTTGGGGAGGGCAGCGCGATACCGAGGGGTAACGACTTTCTATCTGCAGGCCGCGTACCGGCACAACCTGCATGAGGAAATCCTGTTTTTTGATCGGGTGCTGAGCTGCATTTCCCGCTGCGAGGTTCGGTTGCGTCTGTAAGTGCCGGTGGTGCGGACCAACGCAAAACGCCGCCCAATGGGCGGCGTTTTGCCGTGGCGCGAACGCCGATCAGCTCTGCGGTTCGTCGGCCAGCCAGCCGCCGCCCAGAGCCTTGTACAGGTTCACCTCGCTGACCAACTGCGCCAGCCGGTCGCCGATCAGTTGCTGACGCGCGGCAAACAGCTGACGCTGGGCGACGAGCAGGTTGAGGTAGCTGTCTACGCCGCCACGGTAGCGGCGTTCGGCGAGCCGGTAGTACTCCTCGCTGGCCTCCAGCAGGTTCTGTTGAGCTTGCACCTGGTCGCTGTAGGTGGCGCGTGCGGCCAGACCATCGGCCACTTCGCGGAAGCCCACCTGGATGGCCTTTTCGTACTGCGCCACCTGGATGTTCTTCGCCACCTCGGCGTAGTCGCGGTTGGCGCGCAAACGGCCGGCGTTGAAGATGGGCACGCTGATGCTCGGCGTAAAGCTCCAGTAATCGGAGTTCGAACCGAACAGGTCGGACAGCTCGCCACTGGCAAAACCGAGTGCGCCGGTCAGGCCGATACGCGGGAAGAACGCCGCACGGGCTGCGCCGATGTTGGCGTTGGCCGCGCGTAGCTGGTGCTCGGCCTGAAGAATGTCCGGGCGGTTCTGCAGCAGGTCCGACGGCAGGCCGGCCGGTACTTCGGCGAGCAGGTCGTCACCCAGGCTAGACGCTTCCAGCAGCTCCGCTGGGACCGGGCCACCCAGCAACTGGGTCAGGGCGTTGCGGTCCTGGGCGACCAGTCGGGTGTAGGCCGACAGGGCGCCACGGGTGCTTTCCACGGCGGTTTTCGCCTGGCTCAGTTCCAGGGCCGACGCCACACCCACGTCGAAGCTGCGTTGAGTCAGCGTCAGGCTTTCTTCGTAGGTCTTCAGAGTGTCCTGGGAAACCTTCAGCAGGGCCTGATCGGCCTGCAGGGTCAGCCAGGCATTGGCCACCGCGGAGACCAGGCTGATCTTGGCGCTGCGCTGCGCGGCTTCGCTGGCGAAGTACTGCTCCAGCGCTTGATCACGCAGGCTGCGTACCCGGCCGAACAGGTCCAGCTCCCAGGACAGGCCGAGGGTGGCGCTGTACTGGGTGTTGGTGCCGGCGGCCAGCGGATTGACCGCCTCCGGGGTATGGGTGCGACTCATGGCTGCGTCGGCACTCACACCCGGGAAGATATCGGCACGCTGGATGCGGTACTGGGCGCGGAACGCCTCCACGTTAAGCGTGGCGATGCGCAGGTCGTGGTTGTTCTCCAGGGCGATGCCAATCAATTGGCGCAGATGATCATCGCGAAAGAACGCCTGCCAGCCCAGTTCGGCAGCCGGTATGCTGGCCACCTTGCCGGTATCGGCCTGCAGCGCGGCCGGTACCCAGCGCTCCGGCATTCCCGACTCGGGGCGCTCATAGTCGGGGGTCAGCGAGCAGCCGGCCAGCGTGACGGCCAAGGCCAGTGTCAATGCGGACTTGTTCATTGTGCCTCTCCGTTGCGCTCAGTCTTGCGCGGCGTCTTGAACAGCGTGGTCACTCCGACGAAGAACAGCGGCACCCAGAAGATCACCAGCACGGTGGCCGAGATCATCCCGCCAACTACACCGGTACCGATGGAGTGCGCGCTGCCTGCACCCGCACCGGTGGCCAGGGCCAGCGGTACCACACCCATGGTGAACGCCAGCGAGGTCATGATGATCGGGCGCAGACGCATGCGGCAGGCTTCCACCGCCGCCTTGGTCAGATCCATGCCCTGGTCATAGAGATCCTTGGCGAACTCGACGATCAGGATGGCGTTCTTGGCGGTCAGGCCGATGGTGGTCAGCAGGCCCACCTGGAAGAACACATCGTTGGTCAGGCCACGGCCCAAGGTGAAGACCACGGCGCCGATCAGGCCCAGCGGCACCACCAACATCACCGCAAACGGGATCGACCAGCTTTCATACAGGGCCGCCAGGGCGAGGAACACCACCAGCAGCGCCAGACCTAGCAGGATGGGCAGCTGGCTGCCGGACATGCGCTCTTCGAACGACAGGCCGGTCCAACTGATGCCAATGCCGTTGGGCAGCTTCGCAGCAATTTCCTCGATGGCGGCCATGGCGTCGCCGGTGCTGTAGCCCGGTGCGGCGCCACCCTGGATCTGGATGGATTCCACGCCGTTGTAGCGCGACAGCTTTGGCGAACCGTAGGTCCAGGTGCCGGTGGCGAATGAGCTGAACGGCACCATCTCGCCGTTGTTGTTGCGGATGTACCATTTGTCCAGGTCTTCGGGGTTCATGCGCGCATGCGCCTCGCCCTGCATGAACACCTTCTTGACCCGACCGCGGTCGATGAAGTCGTTGACGTAGGCCGAACCCCAGGCGATGGACAGGGTGTTGTTGATGTCATTCATTGACAGGCCCAGCACCTGGGCCTTTTCGTCATCGATGATGATTTGGTACTGCGGCTCGTCGTTCAAGCCGTTGGGGCGCACACCGGCCAGGGCCGGGTGCTCGGCGGCCATGCCGAGCAACTGGTTGCGGGCGTTCATCAGCGCCTCGTGACCGACGCCGGCCATGTCCTGCAGGTAGACGTCGAAGCCCGAGGCGTTGCCCAGCTCGATCACCGACGGCGGCACGATGGCGAAGGCCATGGCGTCGCGGTACTGGAAGAAGCGCGCCTGTGCACGCTGCTGCAGGGCGAACACGGCGTCCTTGGCTTCCGGGCGCTTGGCCCAGTCCTTCAGGCCGACGAACATGATCGCGGCGTTCTGGCCGCGCCCGGCGAAGCTGAAGCCCTGCACGCTAAACACGCCTTCCACGGCATCGCCTTCTTCCTTGAGCAGATAGTCGCGCATCTGGTCGATCATCTTCTCGGTGCGCTCGAAGGTTGCACCCACCGGGGCGACCACCTGCACGAACATCACTCCCTGGTCTTCCGGCGGCAGGAACGCAGCCGGCACGCGGAAAAACAGCACACCCACGGCAACCACGATGGCGACCCAGATGCCCAGGAATGACCAGCGGTTGCCCAGCACGCGCCGCACGCCGCCTTCGTACTTGTTCACGCCGTTTTCGAACGTGCGGTTGAACCAGCCGAAGAAGCCGCGCTTCTCATCGTGTTGGCCCTTGGAGATGGGCTTGAGCAGGGTGGCGCACAGCGCCGGGGTGAACATCAACGCGACCAGTACCGACAGGCCCATGGCCGAGGCGATGGTGATGGCGAACTGGCGATAGATCACCCCCACGGAGCCGGCCATGAAGGCCATCGGCACGAATACGGCAGACAGCACGATGCCGATACCCACCAGCGCGCCCTGGATCTGGCCCATGGACTTGCGCGTCGCCTCGCGTGGCGACAGCCCCTCCTCGACCATCACCCGCTCGACGTTCTCTACCACCACGATGGCATCGTCCACGAGCAAGCCGATGGCGAGCACCATGGCGAACATGGTCAGGGTGTTGATGCTGTAGCCGAACATGTAGAGCACGCCAAAGGTACCCAGCAGCACTACCGGCACCGCCAGGGTTGGAATCAGCGTGGCGCGGAAGTTCTGCAGGAACAGGTACATCACCAGGAACACCAGCGCGATGGCCTCGAACAACGTCATCACCACGCTGGAGATGGACGCCGAGATCACCGGGGTGGTGTCGAACGGATACACCACCTCCATCCCCTCGGGCAGGAACGGCTCCAGACGGCCGATGGTGTCGCGCACCGCCTCGGCCGTAGACAGGGCGTTGGCGCCGGTGGCCAGGGTGATGGCGATACCGGTGGCCGGCATGCCGTTGTACTTGGCCGCAATGTTCTCGCGCATGGCGCCCATTTCGACGCGAGCCACATCGCTCAGGCGTACCTGGGAGCCGTCGTTATTGACCTTGAGCAGGATCTTGCGGAATTCCTCAGGGGTTTCCAGGCGAGTCTTGCCGATGATGGTGGCGGTCAGCTGCTGACCAGGCATGGCTGGCAGGCCGCCGAGCTGGCCGGTGGACACCTGGACGTTTTGCGCCTTGATGGCATTGCTGACATCCATGGGGGTCAGCGAGTAGCTCACCAGCTTGGTCGGGTCGAGCCAGATGCGCATGGAGTAGGAAGAGCCGAATACGGTGAAGTCACCCACGCCCGGGGTCCGTGAGATCGGGTCCTGGATGTTGGAGATCACATAGTCGGAGAGGTCGATGTTGCTGTAGCGGCCATCGCTGGACACCAGCGCCACTACCATCAGGAAACCACCGGCCGCCTTGGTCACCCGGATGCCCTGCTGCTGCACTTCCATCGGCAGCAGTGGGGTGGCCAGTTGCAGCTTGTTCTGCACCTGCACCTGGGCGATGTTCGGGTCGGTGCCCTGCTCGAAGGTGATCTTGATCGAGCCGCTGCCATCGTTGTTGGACTCGGACGACATGTAGCGCATGTTGTCCAGGCCGCTCATCTGCTGCTCGATCACCTGAATCACGGTGTCCTGCACCGTCTGCGCCGAGGCGCCCGGGTAGACGAGACTGATATTCACCGACGGTGCGGCAATGCTCGGGTACTGGCTGACCGGCAACTGCAGCAGTCCTAGACCGCCGGCAAGCATGACCACGAGAGCGATCACCCAGGCGAAAATCGGGCGATCAATGAAGAAATTTGGCATGACGTATTACCCTGGCCGACTTACTGTTGATCGGCGGTGAGATTACCGGCTGGCTTGGTCTGTACGGCTACACCCGGCTGGATGTACTGCAGTCCTTCGGTGATCAAACGTTCGCCGGACTTGAGGCCGGAAGTGATCAACCAGCGGTTGCCTACGGCGCGTTCGGCTTCGACGAGGCGGGATTCGACTTTGCCTTCCATGTTCACCACCATGGCCAGCGGGCGGCCACGGGCATCGCGGGAAATACCCTGCTGAGGCACCAGAATGGCCTTATCCAGCATGCCGCTGACCAGTTCAGCCTTTACGAACATGCCCGGTAGCAGCAGCTTGTCCGGGTTGGGGAACAAGGCACGCACAGTCACCGAGCCGGTGCTGGCGTCTACACTCACTTCGGAAAACTCCAGCTTGCCTTCATGGGCATAGATGCTGCCGTCTTCCAGCTTCAGGCTGACCTTGGCGGCATTCTCACCGGCTTTCTGCAAACTGCCCGCGGCCAGGGCCTTGCGCAGGCGCAGCAAATCGGTGCTGGACTGGGTGACGTCCACATAGATCGGATCCAGCTGCTGGATGGTGGCCAGCGGTTGGGCCTGACCGTTATTGACCAGCGCGCCCTCACTCACCGAGGAACGACCGATGCGACCATCGATCGGCGCCAGCACCTTGGTATAGCGCACGTTGATCCGGGCCTGTTCCAGGTTTGCCTGGGCCTGCAGGAAGGCGGCGCGAGCTTCGTCGTGGGCCTGCTGACTGACGGCATTGTCCTTGACCAGCTCGGCATAACGCTGGGAGAGCGAACGGGTGGACGCCAAGGTTGCTTCGGCGCTCTTCAGGGTCGCTTCGTACACGGACGCATCAATCTGGTACAGCTGCTGGCCGGCCTTGACCTCGCTGCCTTCTTCGAACAAGCGCTTCTGGATGATGCCATTTACCTGCGGACGCACTTCAGCGCTGCGATAGGCCGTGGTGCGGCCCGGCAGTTCGGTGGTCAGCGCATAGGGCTGGGCTTGAAGGGTAACGATGCCAACCAGCGGTGCGGGCGGCGCAGCAACGGAGGGGGCTTCGTCTTTACAGGCAGCCAGTAATGAAGCAATGGCGAATACGGGAATCAGCGCCACATGGGCTGGCTTGATCGACATGAAAGACCTCTGAAGGGACGGACTGATGCAGATGGTGAACGGGCCGACATTGGTGACAATGCTGGCAGGCTGGGAAATATACTTACATGCAGGACTGTTTGTAAATAAAAGTCTTCGATAAATCAGTGAGAGTTGACTTCACTCGGCAAAATTGAAACGCAGGCAAGCGATGTACGCGGAAACGCCTCTGATACGGGCCTTTGCGGGCAGGTCAGGGCGAGGATCAGATGCCACTTGCGAGGTCAATATTGAGTATGCGTGCAAACTCTTGATACAGGATGGTGGCTTTTCACAGGGAATAAAAAACGCCGGCTCTAGGCCGGCGTTTTTTATTCCACATCAGTGACTTACTTGCGAACGCCTTCCACGGAGAAGGTCAGCTCAACGTTTTCGGTTGCCGGGCCCAGATCCATCTTGATGCCAAAATCTTTCATTTTGATGGTGGTGGTGCCTGCGAAGCCGGCACGGTAGCCGCCCCACGGGTCCTTGCCTTCACCAATGAACTGCGCCGCGATCACCACTGGCTTGGTCACGCCGTTGAGGGTCAGGTCGCCGGTGACGTCGGCAGTGCCTTCACCGGTGGACTTGACGCTAGTGGACTTGAAGGTCGCGGTCGGGTGCTTGCTCACATTGAGGAAGTCGTCACTGCGCAGATGCTTGTCGCGCTCGGCATGGTTGGTGTCGATGCTGGCAGTCTTCAGGGTGACTTCGATCTTGCTGGCTTCCGGCTTGGCGGCGTCGAAGCTGAAGCTGCCATCAAAATCCTTGAAGGTGCCATGCATGTAACTGAAGCCCAGGTGGCCAGTCTTGAAGTTGACGAAGGCGTGCTGGCCGGCTTTATCAATGGCGTAGTCAGCGGCCAGGGCTTGGCCTGCGAACAGGGCGGAACCCAGAGCCAGGGCGGTGAAGGTTTTCTTCAACATGAAGCAGTCTCCTTAGGAACAGAATCGAATCATTGGTCGGCGCGGCCGAACATGCGTTTTAGGGTCGGGTCACGGTCGATGAAGTGATGCTTGAGGGCGGCCAGGGCGTGCAGGCCGGCGAAAATGATCACCGCCCAGGCGAGGTAGAAATGGACGGCGCCGGCCACGTCTTCCTGGCGCGGAATCGAAGTAATCAAGGCCGGCACCTCGAACCAACCGAAGACACTGATCGGGCGGCCATCGGCGGTGGAGATCAGGTAACCCGAGATCATTAGCACGAAGAGGCCGGCATATAGCGCCAAGTGGCCGGCGGTACTGGCCAGGCGCACCCGCTTACTGTGGTTGGCGGGCGCTGGCGGGGGCGGGCTGATCCAGCGCCACACCAGACGCAGCACCATGAATGCCAAGAGGATCAGTCCGATACTCTTGTGAATATCGGGAGCGGTGCGATACCACGGGCTGTAGTAGCTCAGCTCGCGCATCCACAGGCCCAGGCCGAACAGCCCAAACACAGTCAATGCCACACCCCAGTGCAACAGGATGCTGGTCATGCCATAGTTTTTGGAAGTGTTTCGCCACTGCATGGGGCGGGATCCCTCGTGAATTTTCGATGGCCTAGCCTACCGATAAACCTATCGAAATAAAGTGAATTTTTTCGCTCTGAACCATCGGTTTAGTAGATGGGATTGTTGCGGGCTTTTTCGGCGGCCTGCTCACATCTGATAGGCTCGCCGGGTTTTTTATGCGATGAGGCGAACCATGAGCCAGAACCACGACTGGATGCAGCGTGACCTGCAGGTGCTTTGGCATCCCTGCACACAGATGAAGGATCACGAACAGCTGCCGTTGATCCCCATCCGCCGTGGCGAAGGGGTGTGGCTGGAGGATTTCGACGGCAAGCGCTACCTGGATGCGGTCAGTTCCTGGTGGGTGAACGTGTTCGGCCATGCCAACCCCCACATCAATGCGCGCATCAAGGCGCAGGTCGATCAGCTCGAGCACGTGATGCTGGCGGGTTTTAGCCATCAGCCGGTGATCGAGCTGTCCGAGCGTCTGGTGGCCATCACCCCGCCCGGACTGGACCGGGTGTTCTTCGCCGACAATGGCTCCTCGAGCATCGAGGTGGCGCTGAAAATGAGTTTTCATTATTGGCGCAACTGTGGCCGCAGCGAGAAGCAACGCTTTGTCACCCTGACCAACAGCTACCACGGCGAAACCATGGCGGCCATGTCGGTGGGCGACGTGGCGCTGTTCACCGACACCTACAAGCCGTTGCTGCTGGACACCTTCAAGGTCCCCAGCCCGGACTGCTATCACCGCGCGCCGGGCGTGAGCTGGGAAGAACACTCACGCCTAATGTTTGCCCATATGGAACAGACCCTTGCCGAGCATCACGGGCAGGTCGCCGCGGTCATCGTCGAGCCGCTGATCCAGGGCGCCGGTGGCATGCGTATGTACCATCCGGTCTACCTCACGTTGCTGCGCGAGGCCTGTGACCGCTATGGGGTACACCTGATCGTCGATGAGATCGCCGTCGGCTTCGGGCGCACCGGGACGATGTTTGCGTGCGAGCAGGCCGGCATCACGCCGGACTTCATGGTGCTATCCAAAGCGCTCACCGGCGGTTACCTGCCCATGGCGGCGTTGCTGACCACCGATACCGTCTACCAAGCGTTCTACGACGACTACTCGACGTTGCGTGCCTTCCTGCACTCGCATACCTACACCGGCAACCCGCTGGCCTGTGCCGCCGCGCTGGCGACACTGGATATTTTCGAGCAGAACAACGTGATCGAGGCCAACCGGGCGCTGTCCGCCCGCATGGGCCAGGCGTGTGCTCATCTGGCCGACCACCCGCATGTGGCCGAAGTGCGTCAGACCGGCATGGCGCTGGCTATCGAAATGGTCGAGGACAAGGCGAGCAAAACGCCTTATGCCTGGCAGGAGCGGCGCGGCCTGGCGGTGTACCAACATGCCCTGCAACGGGGTGCATTGCTGCGTCCGCTGGGCAACGTGGTGTACTTGTTGCCACCCTACGTGATCACGCCGGAAGAGATCGACTTTCTCGCCGAGGTGGCCACCGAAGGAATCGACATGGCCACGCGCACCTCGCTCAGTGTCCCCATGGGGACGGGGCTGTACCCTGGCCACCGCGATCCCGGCTAGGGCAGCGGCAAGCCACAAGCGACAAGCTAGAGCTGGCGAATGAGGTGAATTCGCAGCGGTACTTGGCACATAAAGCCCTCTCGCCTTTATAGAAGGCTTGGAGGGCGAGGCGGTGTTATCTGCCATCGACACCCGCCCAGGCTTCAGGCACGGGGCCGGGTGCTTTAAGCTTGCCGCTCCCCACTTGCCGCTTGCAGCTCTTTTTATGCGCCTCTCTCGCTTCTTCGTCGATCTCCCTCTCGCCCTAGGCCAGCATGCATTGCCGGAAGCCCAGGCCCATTACATCGGCCGCGTGCTGCGCCTGGCTGCGGGTGATGCCGTGCAGCTGTTCAACGGCAGCGGCCAGGAGTTCGTCGGGGTGCTCAGCGAGGTGGGCAAGAAAATCGTCAGTGTCGAGCTGCATGAACAGTTCGCCGGGCTAAGCGAATCGCCCCTGCATATTCATCTGGGCCAGGGGGTTTCCCGTGGTGAGCGCATGGATTGGGCGATTCAAAAAGCCACTGAACTGGGCGTGGCGGAAATTACTCCGCTGGTGTCCGAACGCTGCGAAGTACGCCTGAAAGACGAACGGGCCGACAAGCGTCTGGCCCATTGGCGACAGATTGCGATCAGTGCCTGCGAGCAGTGCGGGCGTTCGGTATTGCCGGTGATTCATGCGCCGCTGAGTCTGGCGGCGTGGCAAGAACAGGTGCACGCCGACCTGAAGCTGGTGCTGCATCCGGTGGCCGAGCCCCTGGTTGGTCGTGCTCGACCGGCCAGCCTGGCCTTTCTGATCGGCCCCGAGGGCGGGCTGTCCGAGGCCGAGGTCGAGGCGGCGAAAGCCAGCGGCTTCCAGGCGGCGCGCCTCGGCCCGCGGGTGCTGCGCACCGAAACGGCGCCGGTGGTGGCGCTCAGTGTCGCGCAGCAGCTGTGGGGCGATTTTTGAGACGTTGCTGAGTTACAGGCGGACCCCGGACAGCAAGTGCTCCAACGCCACCAAGTCAGGGATTTTTGCCACATCCTCACCCGCCTGTACGGCGGCCAGTTCCAGCGGTGCGAGCAGGCCGGGAGCGGAGGGCAGGGTGCGGTCAACCTTCATCGCGCGCGGGATGCCTTGTACCAGCACGGCAATGAATTTCACCTGGGGTTGCCCGCCAATGGCGTTGAGAATAGCCACCCGAGCCTGTTCGCCGACCTGGACCTGGCCGTCACTGGCGGCCTCGAAAGACACCAGAGGCAGGCTCAGGTCGCGCCAGATGATGCGCCCCAGCAGCCAATCAGGGGCATCTGCGATCTCCTGGGGTGTCTGGTAGGCAATCAGTTCGGCCACCGCCACGTTGGGCAGCAACAGGGTGCGGTCGGCCAGCGGCAGCAGCAGCCCGCTGAGGCTGCTGGTGTCATTCTGGGAGGCTACGGCATGGCTCATGGAGGACTTTCCTCGGGCGCGTAAGAAGAAATCGGTTCAGCGCCGCACTGCGCGGCCAGATGACGGACCAGGGCTTGGGCCAGTGCATGGGGGTGGTCGCTGAAGCTGCTGTAGTCGCCGTCACGCAGGCTGTCAGGCATGCTCGAGCAGGCGCAGCTGTCGGCACTCTGGGTCCAGATCACGCCGCCTTGGCGCCGCACGTAAGCCGCGGCGGCGCTGCCGTCGCTGCCCATGCCGCTGAAGGCAATCACGCCGCAGCGGGGACCAAACTGCTGGGCAAGGTTAAGCATCATCTGATCGATGGACGGGCTGTAGGGCTCCGGCCAGGGACGCTCAGCGAGGTTCAAGCGGCCCTTGGCATCAAACCCAAGCTCGTGGGCAATCGGCACCACGCGCACCTCACCGTTGCACAGCGTCTCGCCATGTTCCACCAGGCGCACCGGCCACTGGCTGTGTCGACCGACCGCCTGGGGCAGGCTGGCCTCGAAACTTGCATCGATATGCTGGGCATACAGCAGGCCCACGGGCAGGCCGCCTGGTAGCGCATCCAGAAAGGCCTTGACCGCTTCCGGACCGCCCAGTGAGGCGGCCAGCAGCCACACTTGGCGGGCCGGCTCGCCGGTAGCCAGCGGCTGATGGGCCAGCGCCGCCGGCAACTCGATGCGCGCCGGCCGCTTTGCCTCGCCCAGCAGCGCCTGCAGGCTGGGTCCAACGGCATCGGCGGGATCACCGACGAGGCGTTTGAGCTTGCCAAACAGACGTCGTTCCCAGCGCGGGAAATGCTCGGAATTGCGCTCCGGGGCGCGGCCTTCGCCAAACAAGACCGGCGCCTGCTGTTCCAGCAAGCTGTCCAGCAACGGCAGGTCGTCTGATTGGGCGAGGTCGACCAGCCACAAATCAGTTTCGCAGGCCTGCAGGTCAGCGGCCTGCAAGCGTTCCGGATCGCTGTTGAGCACCACCTGATAGCCACAGCCCAGCAGCACATGTTGAAGCACATGGCGCTGCAGCGTGGTGTCGGCAATCACGGCGATGCGTGCCGCCTGGCGCGTCGTCATGGCCGTTGGACCAGCGCGGCGATGCGCTCCAGCAGCAACGCCTCCTGATAGGGTTTGCCGAGGTAATCGTTGACGCCGATGGCCATGGCCCGCTCGCGGTGTTTTTCACCGGTACGCGAGGTGATCATGATGATCGGCAGGTCCTTGAGCTGTTCATCGTGGCGAACCAGGGTGGCGACTTCGAAACCGTCCATGCGCGGCATTTCCACGTCCAGCAACATCAGGTCGGGCTGGTGCTCCTGCAATTGAGCGATGGCATCGACACCGTCCTTGGCCAGTAGAACCTGCATGCCATGGCGCTCCAGCAGGCGGCTGGTGACTTTGCGTACGGTCACCGAATCGTCGACCACCATGACGCGGATGGGACGTTGCGAGTCGGTTTCCTCGCTCAGTAGCGGTGTGGCGCTGCGCCGATAGTGCAGGGCAAGTCGCCCTTGCAGGCTGCGCAGGGTCGCCAGCAGGTCGAGAATCACCACCACCCGGCCATCGCCGAGCAGGGTGGCACCGGAAATACCCGGTACCCCGGCGAATTGCGGGCCGAGGCTCTTCACCACAATTTCTCGCGAGCCGGCCAGGCTGTCCACCTGCACGGCCACGGCATGTTCGGCCGAGCGCACCAGGATCACCGGAAGCGGCAGATTCTGGCCGACCAGTTTGGGGTGCTGACCGTTGTTGAGCAGATCGCCCAGATAACGCAGCTGATAGGCCTGGCCCGCATATTCGAAACGCGGCGCCTCCGGTTGGTAGTAAGCCTCCAGCTCGAAGGGCGAAACCCGCACGATGCCTTCGATGGTATTCAGCGGAATGGCGTACAGGTCTTCACCGGAAAGCACCATCAGTGCTCGGTTCACCGACACGGTGAACGGCAGGCGCACCAGGAAGCGGGTGCCCTTGCCTGGCGTCGACTCGATGCTCATCGAGCCGCCCAGTTGGCGGACTTCGGAGTTCACTACATCCAGGCCGACGCCGCGTCCGGAAATCTGCGTAATCGCCTCGGCGGTGGAGAAGCCGGCGGCGAGGATGAACTGCAGCACCTCGTGATCGCTGAGATCGCTGTCGGGCTGCATCAGTCCGCGCTCGATGGCCTTGCGGCGCACGGCTTCAAGGCGGATGCCGGCGCCATCGTCGCTCAGACTGAGAACGATTTCGCCGCCCTCGCGGGACAGGTTGAGGGCGATGCGCCCCTGTTCTGGCTTGCCGGCGGCGCGGCGCGCCTCGACCGATTCGATGCCGTGGTCCACGGCGTTGCGCAGCATATGCTCCAGCGGTGCAACGATGCGTTCCAGCACGCTGCGGTCCATTTCCCCTTCGGCGTTGCTAACCACCAGGTCGACCTGCTTGCCCAGCTCGCCAGCCACCTGCCGGACAATGCGGCGCAGACGCGGTACCAGGCGATCGAACGGCACCATGCGGGTGCGCATCAGTCCTTCTTGCAGCTCGGTGTTGACGCGTGCCTGCTGCAATAACAGGGTTTCGGCATCGCGGTTCTTGGTGGCCAGGGTTACCTTCAGGTCGAACAGGTCGGACGCCGACTCGAACAACGCCCGCGACAGCTGCTGCAGCTGCGAGTGGCGGTCCATTTCCAGCGGGTCGAACTCCTCGTAGCCGGAGCGTTCGGCTTCGGCCTGATAACGGCTGAGGATCTGCGCCTGAGTTTCCGTGTCCAAGCGGCGCAACTGGTCGCGCACGCGCTCAATGGTGGCTTCCATTTCCCCCAGGGTATAGCCGACATCACTGACCTGCTGTTCGACGCGGCCGCGGAAGATCGAGGTTTCACCGGCAAGGTTGACCAGACCCTCAAGCAGGTCGGCGGGTACTTTGACCAGCTCTTGCGGGGCACGTCGAGACGCCGCTTCCAGGGCCGCCTGTTCGGAACGTTTGACGAAGGGCAGGGTTTTCGTCACGGGCATGGCCGGTTCGACCGGCATCGGCTCTGTGATCGTCGGCAGGTTGTCGAACTGTCCCGGCAGCGATTGCGGCTCAGCTGGCGGTGCTGCGCTAACCTTGCCGCGCAGCTGGTCTACGGCCTGCTGAAGCGCTTTGAAGTCGTCCTGCGCCGCGATGAGCAGCGACTGAGCCGGGGTGCCCGCATGACTGGCTTCGCTCAGTCGTTGTTCCAGGTCATGGCTGAGATCGCCGATGCGGGTTTGCGCCGCCAGGCGTGCGCCGCCCTTGAGGGTGTGCAGCAAGCGCAGCAGATCGTTGATGGGGCTCAGGTCATCGGCCTGGCTTTCCCAGCGAGCGAACGTGGCTTCCAGGTCCTCGAGCAGCTCATCGGCTTCTTCGCGAAAGATTTCCAGAATCTCGCTGTCCACTTCGTCAACCGCGGCCGCCGGTGCTTCCGGCGCCGCCTGCAGGATCACGCTGGGCGGAACGCTGAGCTGCTCCTCGGGGTTGGCGCAAAACTGCTGCAGGGTGTCGATAAGGTCCTGGGCTTCGGGCAGCGGACGCTGGTCACGCACCGCTTCGAGCATCTCCTGCAGGCGCTGATGGCTGCTTTCCAGCAGATCGAGCAACCCTTCTCCGGCGCGCAACTCGCCGGCGGCAAGGCCTTGATACAGTGCTTCCAGCTGTTCGGCCAGATCACCGATGGGGGCGATGTCGGCCATGCGTGCGCAGCCCTTGATGGTGTGCAAGTCGCGCTGCAGGGTTTCGGTTTCAAGGCTATTTTGCGGGTCGGCATGCCAGCGCAGCAGCGCGGCGCTGGCATTATCGATAAGCCCGAAACATTCTTCGAGAAACAGCGCCAGGAGCTCAGGGTCCGACTGAACATCCAGGTCGAAAACCTCCGCCAAGGGGAGCGGCTCGGACACGGCAGGCGTCTCGTCCAGAGAGAAGCTATCGTCCAGCTCATCCAGTGGGTCCAGCCCGTCTAGGTTGTCGAGTTCTTCAAACTGCACGCTGTCAGCTGCGGCTTCCAGCGCAGCCCAGAGATCGGTCGCCGGGCTCGGTTCGGCGGGTTCTGCGGCCGTGTTGTCGAGCTGGGCCAGGGGAGCTGCCAGTGGCTGTTCAGGGACCGCTGGCTGACGAGGCGAGTCCAGGCGAACTTCGCCGGTCTGACGGAATTCCAGGATCGCCCGGATCAGCGCGGTCGAGGGTGACAGCGCCTGGCGGGCCTGTAATTGCTCCAGTTGCTGATCGAGCCGGTCGTGGCATTTGTGCAGCAGCCAGGCCAAGGTGGGTGCTGGAGTGAAGCGCTTGTCCAGCAAGCCTTCATAAAGGGATTCCAACTCGTGAGCGAGATCGCCGATGGGTGCGATCTCCGCCATGCGTGCGCCCCCTTTGAGGGTGTGCAGATCGCGCTGCAGGGCGTTCAAGGCCGACAGGTTGGCAGGCGCCGCCAGCCAGTCGTCCAGGGCCTGGCTGGCACTGTCGAGAATATCCACAGCCTCTTCAAGGAAGATGTCGACCATCTCCTCGTCCAGGTCCGCATTCAGCGCCAGTCGTGTTTCAACGGCTTCGCCGGCGTCCGGCTGGTCAACTGCAGGTGCAGAATCCTGCTGCGTGAGTAGCGCCTGCAAGGCGGTAATACGCTCGGGGCAGGGGTCGACCTGCAAGGCGGCGGCGACCTGATCGAGCATGCCTATCAAGTCTTCATGAGCGCCTTGGGCCTCGGCGAAAAAATCATCGCCGGCCACCACTCGCCCTTGGTCCACCGCGCCGTAAAGCGTGAGCAGCGCCTGGCAGAGCTCGGCAATTTGCGGCAGATCGGCCCGCCGCGCACCACCCTCGAGCGTATTCAGCTCTTCACGCAGGGCATTGAGCGGCTGCGCATCGCTGGGCTGGGCGCGCCAGCGCCGCAGCCATTGCTCGGCGTCGAGCAGGATATCCATGCCTTCATGGAGAAAACGCCCGATCGGCCCCGGGTCACGGCTGCCGCCTTGTTCGTCGTGTTCTTGCTGGGAGCGGGACATACGCGTTTCATGCAAGCGCTGCACGGCCTGCAGGAAGTGGTCCGTTCCGGGAATCCGTGCGTAAGGCTGGCTGTCCAGCTGCTGCAGGCCTTGCTCCAGCAACTGCGCCGCCTCACCCAGCAGTTCGGCGAGGGTCATGTCCACGGGGATCTGGTGGGTGTGGAATTCCTTGACCAGTTTTTCCAGTGGTTTGGCGATTTCGGCCATCGGCAGAATGCCGGCCATGTGTGCGCTGCCCTTGAGGGTATGCAACGCCCGCTGCAAGCTGTCATTGATCGGCTGGGGCAGCAGGTCGGCACATTCATCCAGAAAGCGCGCCAGCGTTTGCAGGTGGCTTTCCGCTTCGTTGCGAAAGATTTCCAGCAACTGCGGGTCGAGGCCTTCGCCTGCCGGCTGCACCGCAGGCTGCGCGTGCGCCTCATGGGCGGTGTCGGCTGCCGGAGTGGCGGGCTCCGCCGGCAACGGGTTGGCGAGTGTTTCTCCCTTGGCCAAAGCATGGGCAGCAGCGGCCAGGTGATCGACATCGGCGCGCTGGCGCTGGGCCTTGGCGGCAAACTCGTCGATCAGTTCGGGCAGCAGCATGATTACGTTGCCGACGACGTCGTGCAGCACCGCAGTGGGCTCGATGCTGCGATCCAGAATGCGGTTGAACAGGTTTTCGATGGACCAGGCCAGCTCGCCAATGATTAAGGCGCGCACCATGCGACCACTGCCCTTGAGGGTATGGAACGCACGGCGCACTTCGGTCAGCGCGTCACGGTCATCGACATCGGCGCGCCAGCGCGGCAGGTACTCGTTGAGGGTCTCGAGCACTTCGCCAGCTTCCTCGACAAAGACTTCCAGCAGCTCTTCGTCGACCGGCTCTTCGTCGGCGGGCGGTGGCAGCAGGCTCGGCGGTACGTCGTGGGCCGGCGGGTTGATGGCCTGGACGGGTGTCGCCAACACGTCGGCGAGGCTTTGTAGCGGGGCTTCTGCTGCCGGTGGGGTTGCGGCAGGTGCAGCCATCGGCAACTCGACTTCCGGCAGGTCCAGCGCTGTTAGGTCCAGCACATCCCAGGTTTCGGCGGCCTGTTCCAGCTCCATCAGCTCGGGCAGTGCGTCGTCTTGCGTCGCAGGCGTCGTCTCCGTGGTCTGCGCTTCAGCAGCCGGTGGGTCCAGTTCCAGCAGCTCGAAGAGGAACTGCTTGCCGTCATCGAACGGGGTGGCGTCTTCATCGACGTCCGACTGGTCTGCATCAAGCGGCGCAGTATCGTCGATCTGCCACTGCGGCCCGGTTTCGACGAACAGGTCATCGACGAATTCGGCCAGCGACGGCAGCGCAGCCTCGTCGTGCGGCGCGGGTTCCCAAGACTGTTCAAGCTCAAGGGGCTGGGTGGGCTCGGGAATATGCGCCGGTTCCGTGCTGCCGATCGGGTAACCGAGGCTACGCAGACTGTCCTCGGCGACGTCGAGAATCAGCTCGCCCTGGCTGACATGGTCTTCCGCCAGACGCTCCAGGTAATACTCGACGCTGGTAATGGCATCGGCCAAGGTGTCGAGGTGCTGCCAGTCGGGAATGGCCTGATGAGCCAGCAGTTGTTCCTGGATATAGCGGTTGCAGGCATCCAGCAGGGTTGCGGCGCGGGCCAGGGGAATCATGCCCAAACCGCCGCGTACCTGGGTAAGCAGCTCAGGAACGCGAGCCAGGTGCTGATGATTCCATTGCGAGGCGATGAACTCGATGATGGCGTCCTTGGCCTGTTCCAGGCCGGTGCGCGCTTCGCGAATCACCAGTTGATGAATCTGCGCCACATCGGTGGTGGGCAGGTGATTTTGCTCATTGGGCGTATCGCTGGCGACGCCGGCCATTCCGGTCAGGGTGGCCTCGACGTACAGCAGCGCACCGGCGACATCCATCAGAACGGCATCGTCGGCCGAACGCTGTCCGTCGATCAACTGCTGCACGGTGTCGAGCTGATCGACGATCACTTTGCGTGGCTGGGCGAAGCCGAGTACCGCGAGAGTATCGGCGATCTGTTTAAGGGGCGTCTGCAGGGTGACCAGCTCCTGGGCGCTCTGGCGGTCGCTGCGTACGAACAGATCGAGGCTGTCCTTGACGCGCACCAGCTCTTCGCACAACGCGGTGACCACCGAACGGATCGCGTCGCGATCCGGGCCGGCCAGGCGTGCCCGTTCGGCGTTCACCAGTGCGCTGTCAGGCAGCGCTTCGTCGAGGCGATAGCGTGCCTTGAGCGCGGAGATGCGCGGTGAATCCACCTGTGCCTTGGCGACATAAAACAGCAGGTTCTTGGTCAGCTCGTCCGGTGCGGCACGGTTGAAGCCGTCTGCGCCTTCGCTGACCAAACGCTTGAGTTCCTTATCGAGCTGGCGCAGCAGGGTGCGCACCGAGGTGCCTTGGGCCACGCCACCATTGGCCAGGCCTTCGATCAGGCCGGCAGCGATCTGCCACAGGGCACCCAACGGCGCATCCTTGCAGAGCGTCTCCAGGCGGGCGAACACCCGTGCCAGATAATTGAGGTTGGTGGGCAGGTCCTGATTGCGGATCAGGCCAATCAGCGCGGCCTGCTGCATCTGGCGCAACTTGCGCAGCAGGGCCGGCAGTTCGGCGGTGCGCAGCCGGTCAATGGATTCGCCGGACAGTGCCGGGGCGCGCCCGGATAGGTCCGGGGCAAACAGGCTGGTTTCCGACAGGAGCTTTTCGCCACGCGCTGCGCGCAGGTCGTTGAGCAGTGGCAGGACGACCATCGGCAGATCGCGGCGCGCACTCTGAATGCTGTCGAGGTAGGCCGGCAATTGCAAGATGGCCTGCATCATGACTTCCAGCGCTTCGCCCTGGTCGCCGACGCGGTTTTCCATCAGTGCCTGGGCCAGATGCTCCATTTCTTCGGCCAGCAGGGCCGCGCCATAGAACTCGACCATCTGCAACGTGCCGTGGACCTGGTGCACATAGGTCAGGCAAAAACGCAGGCGCGTCGTGTCTTCACGGTTCTCGACGAACGCTTCCAGTGCCTGCCGTGCCTGTTTGAGCGTCTCGGCGATCTCGCCTTTGACCCACTCCAGGGCGACGTAATCGTGACGATCCCCCATAGCGACTCCAGTCATAACCTTTTCCGGGTAAACGCCAAAACCCCTTCGTCGGCCACCGGCTCCAGGTCCGGGTGTTGCCAACCGCTCACTTCACCGACCCCGACCACCAGCAACCCTCCTGGCGCTAGGCGTTCAGCCAGGCGGTTGAGAATGTCGCGGCGGCGCCAGCGGCGGAAATAAATCAGCAGGTTCTGACAGAAGATAACGTCCATGCCGGTCCAGGGCGCGAGGTCCAGGTCCAGCACATTGAGTCGGGCACAACAGACCCGCGCGACCAGGTCGGGGTGAATCCGCTGGCCCCGTGGCTCGGCGGTGAAATAACGGTCACGCAGTTCCGGCTCCAGCGCTTGCAATCGTCGCGGGTCGAATACGCCCTCGCGAGCCTTGGCCAAAGCGCCCAGGCTGATATCCGTGGCGATTACGCCAAACCCTTGGGTATGCCCCGTGCGGCGCTCAACTTCGGCGGCGGCGATGGCCAGTGAATAGGCTTCCTCGCCACTCGCGCAGCCCATGCTCCATAAGGCCCAGGGTGCTGCTTTTTGGGCCAGGTGCTGCTGCAGATAGCGATCGAGCAGTTCAAATGACGGCAGGTGGCGGTAAAAGCGCGTCTCCTGAACGGTCAGGCGGTCCAGAAGACGCGACCATTCCACTGCGCCGCGCGGACCGCTGATGAGCTGCTGGTAATAGCCCTGGTAATCGCCAATCCCCAATTCGCGCATGCGAGAGTTGAGGTGGGTTAGCAAAAAACTCCGCCGCTGCTCATTGAGCACCTGGCCGGTGCGCCGTTCAAGCAGCGCCTGCCAATCGTGGAACTCCTCCGCTGTCATGTCGGCCGGTGGTTTCAAGGCCCAGACGCCGCTTGGCTGCATGCCGTGCCCCTCGTTCATGGCCATTGGCGACGCCGTTGAGGTCGTCGCCCCTCCTTTATTCAGGCCTTGTCGGCGGCGTCCGGCAGATTGAAGCCGGATACCGAACCGCGCATTTCACTGGCCATCTTGGCCAGGTTACCGATGCTGGTGGCGGTGGCGGTGGTACCGGTCGAGGTTTGCGAGGTGATTTCCTGAATCACGTTCATCGTGTTGGAGATATGTCCGGCCGAGGAGGCTTGCTGACGCGCGGCGTTGGAGATGTTCTGAATCAGCGAGGCGAGGCTCTTGGATACTTTTTCGATCTCTTCCAGAGCGACTCCGGCGTCCTGCGCCAGGTGCGCACCGCGTACCACTTCGGTGGTGGTCTGTTCCATGGAGATCACCGCCTCGTTGGTGTCGGCCTGAATGGCCTTGACCAGGGTTTCGATCTGCTTGGTGGCCGCCGAGGAGCGTTCGGCCAGGCGCTGGACTTCATCGGCTACCACGGCGAAGCCGCGTCCGGCGTCACCAGCCATGGAGGCCTGGATGGCGGCGTTGAGAGCAAGGATGTTGGTCTGGTCGGCGATATCGTTGATCAGGCTGACGATGTCGCCGATCTCCTGGGACGATTCACCCAGGCGCTTGATGCGCTTGGAGGTGTCCTGGATCTGCTCGCGGATGTTGTCCATGCCGGTGATGGTGTTGTGCACCACCTCGTTGCCCTTGTTGGCAATGGCCACGGAACGTTCGGCTACTGCAGCGGATTCCGCGGCGTTGGCTGATACCTGGTCGATGGATACGGCCATTTCATTGATGGCGGCGGACGCACCGGCGATTTCCTGGGCCTGGTGCTCGGAAGCTTCGGCCAGGTGCATGGCGGTGGCCTGGGTTTCCTGGGCGGCGGCGGCCACCTGCACGGCGGTCAGGTTGATGGTCTGCACCAAGTCGCGCAGCTGGTCGATGGAGTAGTTGATCGAATCGGCGATGGCGCCGGTGAAATCCTCGGTCACTGTCGCAGCCACGGTCAGGTCACCGTCGGCGAGGTCAGCAATTTCATCGAGCAGACGCAGAATGGCGGTCTGGTTGCGTTCGTTCTTTTCGGCGGTCTCAGCCAGGCGACGACGGGTGTCTTGCACCATCACCAGGGCAATGAGGATGATGGCTGCCAAGGCCACGAAGCCCAGCAGGTAGCCGGCCAGGGTAAACAGGGCGCGTCCGTCTGCCTGGGCTTCGAAGCTGACGGCCAGTTCCGAAGCCTTGTCCAGCAGGGTTTGCGACAGGCTGAAGATGCTTTCGGCAGATTCACGAACCTGGAACAGTTCCGGCGAGGTTTCCAGAATCTCGTCCACCGAGCCGGAGACGAATTCGAACAGCTCGACGATTTCGCTCAACCGCTCACGGGCGTCCGGATCGGCGACGCGGGTGATTTCCATGGCTGGGTTGCCGTCGAGCATGGCCTTCAGTACCCGGCCGAACAGGCTGGCATCACGGCCGAACATGTCGGCAGCCTGCACCGAGTCCTGGTCACCGGCGAGTACCTTGTTTACCGAGCCGAGGATTCGTTCTGCGAGCAGCGACTGACGCTGGGCAACGGAGACTTGGGCGGCGGGCGCGTTGCTCTCCAGTAGGATATCGACCACTTCTTCGTATTCCACCTGCAGCTGCGGAATGGTTTCCGACAGGGTTGCAGCAACTTGGTGCAGGGACAGCACGGTCTGTTCGCTGGCAAGGATCACGTCGGTGTTGCGGCGCAGGCCGGTCCAGTCTTGCTGCACCGCTTCCATTTCCCGTTCCACGACACTGGGAACTGCGGGCAGGTTGTTGGCCGGGTCGCCGTTGACCAGGAAGCCCCAGCGCTTGTCGAAGTCGTTGCGCGCATCCTTGAGCAGGGTAAAGGCCTCAGCCTTGCCCGCCGCCGCTTCGGTGGCGTTCTTGGCGATGCGCTGGGATAGCACACGCAGCTCACCGGCATGACTGATGTATTCCGTGTCGTAGGTGGACTGGATATTCAGGTATGCGAAGTTGGCGAACAGCAGCACGATGGAAACGATCAGGGTTACGAAGAGGCCCGCGATCAGCGAGCTGCTGCGCATCCCCGCGATAAAATTGCCCATGTTGGTCTTTTTCATTATCTGGCCCCCGCCTGGGCCCACCGCATTGCTAGTTCCATTTGAAGCCACAAGGCCGATCGGTTCGGCCCACCGAAATCGTTGTCACACCGCAACGTCGAGAAACTCAGGGTGCTGCGCCAGCGCCTGCGGGCTGAATACCAGCCAGGGCTGCTCGCGATTGAACACCCCATAGATGAAAGGCTGGAGCGCTGCCTCCAAGGGAGGCGGCTGCTCGGAAAAGGCTTCCACCGAAAAATGCTGCATGCCGAACACCTCATCGACAATGACCCCGGCGAACACGTCCTGGTGCTCGATCACCAGCACCCGGCGTTGCTTGAGCAACGGCGAAAGCTCATGACTGAAAAAGTCGCACAGGTCGATCATCGGCAGTAGGCGTCCGCGCACGTTGGCCACACCCTTGACCCAGGATTTCACGCCTGGCAAACGGGTATGGCGGGGTACGCGAAGGATTTCACCCACTTCGCCCATGGGTGCGACAAACAGGCGTTCGCCCATACGAAAGCCGATGCCGCTCCAGGTCTGCTGGGTTTCCTGCTGCGAGGGCAAGCCGGCTGCCAGCGCTCGGCAGCGCTGGTCGATGCCCAGCAGCAGTTCGAAGGGTGTCTGTACGTCCGACATGCCTGCCTTGGCCTGGTGTTGAGAAGTATCGAGAGTGGTCCGGTCCGGCATCAGCCGGCCAGAACCGCTTTCAGGGTCTGCAACAGGGTCGCCTCATCCACCGGTTTGGTCAGATAGTCTTTGGCGCCTTGACGCTTGCCCCAGACCTTATCGGTTTCCTGATCCTTGGTGGTGACGATGATCACCGGGATGTGACTGGTGTCCGCATCTTTGGTCAATTGCCGGGTGGCCTGGAAGCCATTGAGCCCTGGCATGACGATATCCATCAGGACGACATCGGGTTTTTCCTGGCGGGCCAGGGCCACGCCATCCGCGCCGTTTTCGGCCTTGAGCACCTGATGACCATGCTTTTCCAGCATCTCGGTCAGCTTGTACATCTCGGTCGGAGAGTCATCAACAATCAAAATACGAGCCATGGTATTCCCCATACACAAAAGACGTCAGCGGCCAGTGGCCGGACCTCAGGATAATTGCTCCACCGGTGTGAAGTCGGGCACATGTGCCTTGATGGCACTGAGCAGTTCTTCCTTGCTGAAGGGCTTGGTGAGGTACTGGTCGGACCCCACGATGCGCCCTTTGGCCTTGTCGAACAGGCCGTCCTTGGAGGAGAGCATGATCACCGGTGTCGATTTGAATGCACTGTTATTCTTGATCAGTGCGCAGGTCTGATAACCGTCGAGCCGCGGCATCATGATGTCGACAAATATGATGTTCGGGTGAGTATCGGCGATCTTGGCCAGCGCATCGAAACCATCGACGGCGGTGATGACCTCGCAGCCCACTTTCTTCAGTAGGGTTTCCGCGGTGCGGCGAATCGTCTTCGAGTCGTCGATCACCATTACTTTCAAGCTGTCGGAATGCTGTTCCATCATCGCCCTACCATAGCCTCGGTGAGTCGTTATTGTTACGTATGCCTGAGACGGGCCAATGAAGGGGTCTCAGCCCCCTCGCGGCGTCTTTGTAGCACAGTCCCCAGATGGCAATCCACAGAGCGGCAGCCATCCGCTTTTTCCTTGACCGAGGGCATTCACGGCGCCACCCTGACGCCTTGCTAACCCGTTTTTGGCAGTGTCTACTGCCTTGTTCTTATCGCTGCGGAGGATACCCCACATGAGCGTTCGCCTCGGGATCGTCATGGACCCCATTGCAGGCATTGCCTTCAAGAAGGACAGCTCGCTGGCCATGCTGCTCGCCGCTCAGGCACGCGGCTGGTCGCTGTTCTACATGGAACAGCAGGACCTCTATCAGCTGGGTAGCCAGGCCAGAGGCCGGATGCGCCCCCTGCGCGTGTTCAACGACCCCGAGCACTGGTTCGAACTGGATGCCGAGACCGATGAGCCGCTCGGCGAGCTCGATGTCATCCTCATGCGCAAGGACCCGCCCTTCAACGGCGAATACGTTTATGCCACCTATCTGCTGGAACTGGCCGAGCAGGCGGGCGCCCTGGTGGTCAACCGTCCGCAAAGCCTGCGTGACTGCAATGAAAAGTTCTTTGCCACGCAATTCCCGCAATGCACGCCGCCAACCCTGGTCAGTCGGCGTTCCGACATTCTCCGCGAGTTCGCCCGCGAGCACCGTGACATCATTCTCAAACCCCTGGATGAGATGGGCGGCGCCTCGATCTTTCGCCACCGCGAAGGCGATCCCAATCTGTCGGTGATTCTCGAGACGCTGACCGACCACGGTGCGCGGCAGATCATGGCGCAACGTTACATCCCCGAAATCAAGGCGGGCGATAAACGCATCCTGATGATCGACGGTGAGCCGGTGCCTTATTGCCTGGCGCGCATACCGGCAGCCGGCGAGACGCGTGGCAACCTGGCCGCGGGCGGCCGTGGCGAAGCGCGCCCGCTGAGCGATCGCGATCGCGAGATCGCCGCCATCGTCGGTCCGCACTTGCGTGCGCGAGGCTTGCTGTTCGTGGGCCTGGACGTGATTGGCGACTACCTGACGGAAATCAACATCACCAGTCCGACCTGCATCCGGGAAATCGACAATGCTTATGGAACGCGTATCGGCGAGCAGCTGATGGATGCGATCGAAGCCAAGCTGCGGGCGCGCGCCTGAATACCCCATGGCATGAACCGGCAGCTTCAAGCTGCCGTGTGGTTCATAGACTTTTGCGCCGGCTCTCGGGCAGACTGCCGGCCTTTTCGACCCGTAGCAGTGCATCATGACCGCAGCTTTTTTGCCTGAACTCGACAACTCTGGCGTGCGTCCTGCCGACCGCCTGGGGTTTACCCTGTTCCTGGCCGCAGTCCTGCATATGGCGCTGATTCTCGGCCTGGGCTTTCAGCTGGCCGATCCGCCAGCGATTAGCAAGACGCTGGAAATCACCCTGTCCACGTTCAAAAGCGCCGAAGCGCCCAAAGAGGCGGATTTCCTCGCTCAGGACAACCAGCAGGGCAGTGGCACCCTGGAGCACAAGGCGGCGACCAAGACCACTGAAATAGCGCCTTTTCACGACACGCAAATCAATCGGGTCACGCCGCAGCCCACCGCGCCGCAACAGGTGCCGCAGGAAGCTCCCAAGGCGGCTGTCGCTACCCGTGCGCCCCAGCCGGTCAAGACGCCGGTGAAGCAAGAACAGCGCAAGACCGAGACCCAACCGCGTCCGGTGCCGGAGTTCGACAGCGCCCAGTTGTCCGCGGAAATTGCCAGCCTGGAAGCCGACCTGGCCCTGGAGCAGCAGCTCTATGCCAAGCGACCGAAGATCCACCGCCTCAATGCCGCCTCGACCATGCGTGACAAAGGCGCCTGGTATAAAGACGAGTGGCGCAAGAAGGTCGAGCGCATCGGCAACCTCAATTACCCGGACCAGGCCCGTCGCGAGCGCCTGTACGGCAACCTGCGCCTGCTGGTGTCGATCCGTCGCGACGGATCGTTGCACGAAGTGCTGGTGCTGGAATCTTCCGGCCACGCGGTGCTCGATCAGGCGGCGATGCGTATCGTTCACCTGGCGGCGCCCTATGCGCCTTTCACGGGCGATCTGGCCGATTTTGATCGGCTGGAAATCATCCGGACCTGGCGCTTTGAGCGCGGCGACCGCCTCTCGAGTCAGTAAGCAGCAGTAACTTCGTGGCGAAACGCTTTTTGCGGCGATGCTTCGCAGTTGTCAACTCAGGCGCGCCGATGCAGGTCTGACGCCTGTCTCTTGCCGGGCACGCCGGGAAGGCCGAAACTAGGCCCATGAACACTGCTCCGAGCTACCTCACGAATCATCTCCTGATCGCCATGCCACACATGGGCGATCCGAATTTCGCACAGACCGTCATTTACCTGATCGAACACAGCGCGCAGGGCGCCATGGGTCTGGTGATCAATCGGCCCAATGGCCTGGACCTGGCCGATGTGCTCGAACAGCTGCGCCCCGATGACATCCCCACACCGGTCAGTCACGAGCAACCCATCTATGCCGGCGGCCCGGTGCAAACCGACCGCGGCTTCGTGCTGCACGACGGCGGCTGGCAGTTCCAGGCCACTTTGGAGCTTGGCGAGCTGGCGCTGTCCACCTCCCAGGATGCATTGTTCGCCATCGCCGACGGCACCGGCCCGGCACGCAGTCTGATTGCCCTCGGCTATTCCGGTTGGGATGCCGGGCAGCTGGAGGCCGAGCTGGCCGATAACGCCTGGCTGTGTTGCCCCAGCGATGCGCGCATTCTGTTTGAAATTCCCGCCGTGCAGCGCCTGCAAGCCGCCGCCGCCCATCTGGGCGTCGATCTCAGCTTGTTGAGCAGCCAGGTTGGCCACGCATGAGCGAGACGCCACGCCTGCTGCTGGGCTTCGATTACGGCAGCAAACAAATTGGCGTCGCGGTTGGCCAGGCGATCACTGCCCAAGCCCGCGAGCTGTGTGTGCTCAAGGCGCAAAACGGTGTGCCGGACTGGGCGCAGGTGGAAAAGCTGATCAAGGAGTGGCAGCCGGACGCCATTGTGGTCGGCTTGCCGCTAAACATGGACGGCACGCCCAGCGAGATGAGCGCCCGCGCAGAGAAGTTCGCCCGACGCCTGAACGGCCGCTTCAACCTACCCGTACACACCCATGACGAACGTCTGACCACCTTCGAGGCCAAGGGCCAACGCCTGGCCCAGGGCCAGCGTGGCGGCTACCGGGACAACCCGGTGGACGCCCTGGCCGCCGCCTTGCTACTCGAGGGGTGGCTCGAGCAAAACTGTTGATTCATTTTCCGGCCCGCCCGGGCCTTCCGCTTAGCAAGGAGAGCCCATGACTCTGCCCAACCCCGCCGAACTGTTGCCCCAGATGGCCCGCGACCTGCGTGCCCACCTCGCCCAGCGACAGATCAGTGAGCCGCGTTTCATCGGCATCCAGACGGGTGGGCTGTGGGTCGCCGAGGCGCTCCTCGCCGAGCTGGCCGAGCCCGGCCCGCTGGGCGTGCTCAATGTCTCCTTCTACCGCGATGATTTCAGCCAGCGCGGCCTGCATCCGGTGGTCAGCCCTTCGGCGCTGCCGTTCGAGGTAGAAGGCCAGCACCTGGTGCTGATCGATGATGTGCTGATGAGTGGGCGCACCGTGCGCGCGGCCCTCAACGAATTGTTCGACTATGGTCGTCCGGCCAGCGTGACGCTGGTCTGCCTGCTCGACCTGGACGCCCGCGAGTTGCCGATCCGCGCGGATGTCCTCGGCGCCAGCCTGTCGCTGGCACCCTCGGAACGGGTAAAATTGCTCGGCCCCGCGCCCCTGGCGCTTGAGCTCCAAGACCTCGCCGCCAATTGAGACCCCCCGCGATGCTGCCCACCGCCGCCAAGTGCCCGCTACAACTCAACTCCCACGGCCAGCTGCGCCATTTCCTGTCCCTCGACGATTTGCCCCGCGAATTGCTCACTGAGATCCTTGATACCGCCGATTCGTTTCTCGAGGTCGGCGC
This sequence comes from Pseudomonas sp. B392_1p, assembly GCF_052245235.1. Classification (NCBI taxonomy): domain Bacteria; kingdom Pseudomonadati; phylum Pseudomonadota; class Gammaproteobacteria; order Pseudomonadales; family Pseudomonadaceae; genus Pseudomonas; species Pseudomonas sp. B392_1p. The sequence continues at coordinate 277,007 of NZ_JBQPXM010000004.1, read as the reverse complement.
ACGCGCGGTGAAAAAAGTGCCGCTGCTGCGTGGCAAGACGGTGTGCAACGTATTCTTCGAGAACTCCACACGCACCCGCACCACGTTCGAACTGGCGGCCCAGCGGCTATCCGCCGACGTGATCAGCCTGAACGTGTCGACCTCATCGACCAGCAAGGGCGAATCGCTGTTCGATACCCTGCGCAACCTTGAAGCCATGGCCGCCGACATGTTCGTGGTGCGTCACTCCGATTCCGGTGCGGCGCACTTCATTGCCGAACACGTGTGCCCTGATGTGGCGATCATCAACGGTGGCGACGGTCGTCATGCGCATCCCACTCAGGGCATGCTCGATATGTTGACCATCCGCCGTCACAAAGGCGGCTTCGAGAACCTGTCGGTGGCCATTGTCGGTGACATCCTGCACTCGCGGGTGGCGCGCTCGGACATGTTTGCCCTGCGCGCCCTGGGCTGCCGCGACATCCGCGTGATCGGCCCGAAGACGCTGCTGCCGGTCGGCCTGGAAGACTACGGCATGCGCGTGTTCACCAGCCTAAGCGAGGGCCTCAAGGATGTGGATGTGGTGATCATGCTGCGCCTGCAGCGCGAGCGCATGCACGGCGGTCTGCTGCCCAGCGAGGGCGAGTTCTACCGACTCTACGGCTTGAGCAGCGAACGCCTGGCGCTGGCCAAGCCGGATGCCATCGTCATGCATCCGGGACCGATCAACCGCGGCGTGGAAATCGAATCGGCGGTTGCCGATGGTCCGCAATCGGTGATTCTCAACCAGGTCACCTATGGCATCGCCGTGCGCATGGCGGTGCTGTCCATGACCATGAGCGGCCAGACCGCTGAACGCCAACTCGAATCCGAACGTGCTGCCGAGGAGCAGAATTGATGGCCACTCGTATCCTCGGTGCTCGCATCATCGACCCGGCCAGCGGTCTGGACCAGGTTTCTGACCTTTATATCGATGCCACCAAGCTGGTCGCCATCGGTCAGGCCCCGCAAGGTCTCAAGATCGATCAGGAAATCGATGCGCGCGGACTGATCGCCAGCCCCGGTCTGGTGGACCTGTCCGTGGCCCTGTGTGAGCCGGGTTACGGGCGCAAGGGCACGGTTGCCAGCGAAACCCTGGCTGCCGCCGCTGGGGGCGTCACCAGCCTGTGCTGCACGCCGCGCACCAAGCCGGTGCTGGACAGCGCCACCGTTGCCGAGCTGATTCTGGATCGCGCCCAGGAAGCCGGCCACGCCAAGGTGTTTCCTATCGGTGCGCTGAGCAAGGATCTGGCCGGTGAACAACTCGCCGAACTGGTCACTTTGCGTGATGCCGGTTGCGTGGCATTCAGCAACGGCCTCAATGGCTTCCCCAACAGTCGCAACTTGCTCCGCGCGCTGGAATACGCGGCGACGTTCGAGCTGACCGTGGTGTTCCATTCCCAGGATGCAGACCTGGCCGAAGGCGGCCTGGCCCACGAAGGCCCGACCGCCACACTGCTGGGCCTGGCCGGTATTCCGGAAAGCGCCGAAACCGTGGCCCTGGCGCGCAACCTGCTGCTGGCCGAGCAGGCCGGTGTGCGCGCGCACTTCACGCAATTGACCAGTGCGCGCGGCGTGCAGATGATTGCCGAGGCGCAGGCGCGTGGCCTGCCGGTTACCGCCGATGTGGCGCTGTATCAGTTGATTCTCACCGACGAGGCGCTGATCGATTTTTCCAGCTCTTACCATGTGCAGCCGCCGCTGCGTTCGCGTGCCGATCGCGAGGCGTTGCGCGAGGCGGTGAAGAGCGGGGTGATTTCGGCGATTGCCAGCCATCACCAGCCCCATGAGGCGGATGCCAAGCTGGCGCCGTTCGGCGCTACCGAAGCGGGGATCAGCAGCGTCGAGCTGCTGCTGCCGTTGGCCATGACGCTGGTGGAAGACGGCTTGCTCGATCTGCCGACCCTGTTGGCGCGCCTGTCCAGTGGTCCGGCCAAGGCGTTGCAACTGCCGGCGGGTCGCCTGGCGCTCGGTGCGCCGGCCGATCTGCTGCTGTTCGACCCAACGGTGAGCACCGTGGCCGGCGACAGCTGGTACTCCAAAGGCCGCAACTGTCCGTTCCTGGGACATTGCCTGCCGGGAAAGGTGCGTTACACGCTGGTGGATGGGCGCATCTGTTATCAGAGCTGAAAAGCCACTCACTGCCACTTGAATCGACCGCTACTAATAGAATCGGCCCCATCCATGCTTCATGGGTGGGGCCGATTCTTTTGTCTGGGTCGACGGAGCCAGGTTCTGGTTTTAACCGCGAATGTTCTGTTCGGAAATCTGGTTGTTAAGCGTCCAGAAGTCATACAGCACGCCGACGAAAAACAGCCCGCCGGTGAACAGGTAAATGATTCCAGTAATCCATTTGCCCTGGTACATGCGGTGCACACCGAATACGCCGAGGAAGGTCAGCAGAATCCAGGCGATGTTGTAATCCAGCCGCCCAGAGTTGAAGCGCAGGTCCGCTTCGCGGTCCATCGACGGAATTAGAAACAGGTCGATGATCCAGCCGACGAACAACAGGCCGAGGGTAAAGAACCAGATCGTGCCGGTGATCGGCTTGCCGTAGTAAAAGCGATGCGAGCCGAGAAAACCGAAAATCCACAGCAGATAGCCAACGGCTTTGCTGTGGGTATCGTGATAGCGCATGTCGCGTCTCCTGTTTGAAAAACTACCTGCATTGCCTCGCCTACGTTTTTCAACGGCCTGCTAGCGCACTCGTGCGCTGGCAAAGTCCTGGCGGCCGAACGGGCTGACCTGGTACCCCTCAACATTAGCGCGGGTCAGGGCGAACGCGGTGGGGTGGGCCAGAGGAATCCACAGTGCCTGTTCTTGAATGATGCGCTGCGCCTGCACGTACAGCCTGCTGCGCTCGGCCTGCACGCTCTGGGTCTTGCCCTGAGAAATCAACTGGTCGAGGCGCGGATCGCAATAGCGGGCGAAGTTCAGCCCCGACTGCACCGAGGCGCAGGCGAATTGCGGAGTAAGGAAGTTGTCCGGATCGCCGTTGTCGCCGGCCCAGCCCATGAACAGCAGATCATGCTCGCCGGCCTTGGCGCGGCGAATAAGCTCACCCCACTCGATCACACGAATCTCGGCCCGAACGCCGATCTGGGCCAGGTCCGCCTGCAACAGCTGGGCACCCTGGCTCGGATTGGGGTTGAGCAGGCTGCCCGAAGGCCGGGTCCAGATGGTCGTCTTGAAGCCGTCCGCCAAGCCGGCCTTGGTCAAGAGTTCGCGAGCCTTGGCCGGATCATGGGCATAGCCGGGCAAGTCGCCCGCGTAGCTCCAGGTGTTCGGCGGGTAAGGACCGCTGGCCGCACTGGCGCTGTCCTCGAATACCGCCTTGAGGTAACTGGCGCGGTCGAACGCCAGGTTGATCGCCTGGCGCACCTCGGGTTTGTCCAGCGGCGCATGCTGGGTGTTGATCGCTACGAAGGCAGTCATGAACGCCGGGGTCTGCACCACCTTGAGGTTGGGGTCGGTTTCGGCGCTGCGCACATCCTGCGGCTTGGGCGACAGGGCGATCTGGCATTCGTTGCGGCGCAGCTTCTGCAGGCGCACGTTAGCGTCCGGGGTAATGGCGAAGATCAGCGCATCAATCGCCGGCTTGCCGGCAAAATAGGCGGGATGGGCGACGTAGCGCACCGCAGCGTCCTTCTGAAAGCGTCGCAGCATGAACGGGCCGGTGCCGATGGGTTTCTGGTTCAGTTCGGCCAGCGTGCCGGCGGCCAGCAACTGGTCGGCGTATTCGGCGGAATAGATCGAGGCGAAGCCCATGCTCAGGGTGGCCAGAAAGGTGGCATCCGGGCGGGTCAGGGTGATGCGCACCTGGTGCGCTGTCGGCGCCTCGATGGATTTTACCAGCTCCGGCCATTGCATCGACTGGGCGTGGGGATAGCCGCTGGCCGCGCTGGCATGCCAGGGATGGTTGGCATCGAGCATGCGCTGGAAACTGAACAGCACGTCATCGGCATTTAACGTGCGCGAGGGGTTGAAATAGTCGGTGCGATGGAAGGCCACGTCATCGCGCAGCGTGAAGTCATAGGTCAGGCCATCGGCCGATACCTGCCAGCTGCTCGCCAGGCTGGGCAGCAGCTCGCCGCGCGTGGCGTCGAATTCCACCAGACGATTCATCAGCACGTCGGCTGAGGCGTTGGTCGTGGTCAGCGAGTTGTACTGCACCACGTCGAACCCTTCAGGACTGGCTTCGGTGCACACCGCAAGGGTGGCGGCCTGGGCCAGCCACGGTGCAAATAACAGGGGAAGAAGGGCAAGACGCATGAACATTTCCTTTAGAAGCGGCTTGGGAGCCGACTGTGTGGCCTACCCTAGACCATGCGCGAAGCAGGTACAACGCTGGGTTGGCGATGAACGGTGGTTCCCCCGGACTCGCGCTGTGCGCCACGCAAATGACGCTTATCGACGCTGTACGGCAGGTATTGAAATGTCAGGAATTCTTGCGACAGTTCGGTGCTTCTGATATAAAGCAGCGCTCTTTTCTAGGGGCCCGGTCCTGCGACAGCAGTGACTGCCGGTAAGACCCTGGCGAAATCCTGGCGCAACGCGCCAAAGCAAGAGATCAAGCGGCCAACCCATGCCGGGTTGGGCATGTGGTTTATAGAGGGCTGAGGCATGTCGAGAGTCTGTCAAGTTACCGGTAAGGGTCCGGTAACCGGGAACAACATTTCCCACGCAAACAACAAAACCCGTCGTCGTTTCCTGCCGAACCTGCAGCATCACCGCTTCTGGGTCGAGTCCGAGAACCGTTTCGTGCGTCTGCGCCTGAGCACCAAGGGCATGCGTATCATCGATAAGCGTGGCATTGACGTCGTTCTGGCCGAGCTGCGCGCCCGCGGCGAAAAGGTTTAAGGAGAATAATCATGCGTGACCTGATCCGTTTGGTGTCCAGCGCCGGTACCGGCCACTTCTACACCACCGACAAGAACAAGCGCACTACGCCCGACAAGATCGAGATCAAGAAGTACGATCCGGTCGTGCGTAAGCACGTGATCTACAAGGAAGCCAAGATCAAGTAATTGATCGGCCCTTGAAAAAAACCCGCCTTCCAGCGGGTTTTTTTATGCCTTGAATAACCTCAGGCCAAGGCCGAGCGCAGCGGCTGCACATGCCGGCGTTCCAGCTCGCTCAGCGTCGGGCAGCCGACCAGTCCGAGCGCCAGGCGCAACTCCTGCTCTAGCAAGCCGAGGGCACGGGCCGCGCCGGCCTGGCCACCGACCGCCACGCCAAACAGCGTGGCACGGCCGAGCAATACGCCGTCGGCACCCAGCGCACAGGCCTTGGCAATGTCGGTGCCGCGGCGAATACCGCTGTCGAGCAAAACCGACAGCTGGCCGCGCACTGCCTCGCTAATGGCTGGCAGGCAGTCGATGCTCGCCGGGGCGCCATCCAGCTGACGGCCGCCATGGTTGGTCACCACAATGCCGTCCAGGCCCAGCTCCACGCAGCGTCGCGCATCGGCGGCGGTTTGCACGCCCTTGAGCACCAGGCGGTGCGGCCATCGTTTGCGCAACCGGGCCAGGTGCTCCCAGCACAAACCGGGCTCCATCTTGTGGGCCATGAAATGCGCGGCGCCGGCGGTGTTCTTGGCATCGCCGGGCAGGTAAGCCAACAGGTTGCCCATCTTCGGCAGGCCCTGGGGCCACAAGGCCCGCTTGATCCAGCGCGGATGGCAGGCGACGTCGAGCTTGTTGCGCCAGGTGAGCTGCAGCGGTTTGGCAAAGTTGCGCCGGTCCCATTCGCGGTTGCCGATCAGCACCGCATCGCTGGTCAGCAGCAGAGTGCGGCAGCCGACCGCCTCGGCGCGGCGCAGCAGGTCGTCTTCGACAGCCGGGTCGTTCAGACTGTACAGCTGGTACCAGAGCTCAACGTCCGGCACGGCGGCGGCGACTTCTTCCAGGGAATTGCTCGAGACGGTGCTCAGGGTGAAAGGGATGCCCTTGTCGCGCGCCGCCCTGGCCAACAGGATGTCGGCATCCTTGTAGAGCATGCCATTGAAGCCGGTGGGGCCGATGGCCAGCGGCAGGGGGCGCTGCTGGCTGAGAAACGCGGTGCGGGTGTCGATCTGCGCGCAGGAGATCAGCGTCGACGGCAGCAGGCCGATCTCGGCGAAGGCCTGGCGATTGCGGCGCAGGGTGACTTCGTCCTCGGCACCGCCGGCCAAGTACTCCCAGGCGAAATGGGGCAGGTGCCGGCGTGCCATGTGTTCCAGTTCGGCAATACTCTGGGCGTGTTCAAAGCGAGTGTCATTACGGTAGCGCCGCATAAGCAATCCTTGGGTTGCGAAAAGGCAGAGGCAATCAGCGCTACCGGCCCGCAGCGGGCGCCAGCGCGCCGGCGAAGATTACCAGAGCGCTTGCTCGGGCGGTTCCGTTTGATAAAACGAACGTGGCAGGCCACATTTGTGGGCTGCTGTAAAAAATATTGAAAACGATTCGGCCACTGAGTAGGGTGCGGTAATCACCGGCCCCGTATACCGGCGGCCCCACAAAATAAGAGGAAGCCTCCATGAGCCTGACCCGCAGCGATTGGGAACAGCGTGCCACCACTCTGGTAATCGAAGGCGGCGCCTTCATTGATGGCGCCCTTCGCCCGGCAGTGTCCGGCGCCACGTTCGACTGCATCAGCCCGGTGGATGGCCGTGTGCTCGGTCAGGTGGCCAGCTGCGATCAGGCGGATGCTGAGGCGGCCGTACAGGTGGCCCGCGCACGCTTTGAGTCCGGCGTCTGGTCGCGCCTGGCGCCGGTCAAGCGCAAGCAGGTGATGATCCGCTTTGCCGACCTGATCGAGGCGCACCGCGAGGAACTGGCCCTGCTGGAAACCCTGGACATGGGCAAGCCGATCACCGATGCCCTGAAGGTCGACGTGACGGCCGCCGCGCGGGCGATCCGCTGGAGCGGCGAGGCGATCGACAAGATCTACGACGAAGTGGCGGCCACGCCCCATGACGAACTGGGTCTGGTGACCCGCGAGCCGATCGGCGTAGTGGCGGCCATCGTGCCGTGGAATTTCCCGATGATCATGAGCTGCTGGAAGCTCGGCCCGGCGCTGGCGGCGGGCAACTCAGTAATCCTCAAACCCTCGGAAAAATCGCCGCTGACCGGCATTCGCCTGGCCGCGCTGGCCCTCGAGGCGGGCATTCCGGCCGGGGTGTTCAACGTGTTGCCAGGCTTTGGGCATACCGTCGGCAAGGCGCTGGCGCTGCACATGGATGTCGATTGTCTGGTGTTCACCGGCTCGACCAAAGTGGCCAAGCAACTGATGATCTATGCCGGCGAGTCGAACATGAAGCGCGTCTGGCTGGAGGCGGGCGGCAAGAGCCCGAACATCGTCTTCGCCGACGCTCCCGATCTTGCAGCCGCCGCCGAGGCTGCCGCCAGCGCCATCGCCTACAACCAGGGCGAGGTGTGCACTGCCGGTTCGCGGCTGCTGGTCGAGCGTTCGATCAAAGACCAGTTCGTACCCATGGTGGTCGAGGCGCTCAAGCAATGGCGGCCGGGCCATCCCCTGGACCCGCAGACCCGCGTCGGCGCTATCGTCGATCAGCAGCAGCTGGGCAATGTGCTGGGCTTTATCGAGGCGGGTCGTGCCGAAGGCGCCCAGTTGCTGGTCGGTGGCCAGCGCGTTATGCAAGATACCGGCGGCACCTATGTCGAGCCGACCCTGTTCGACGGCGTGAGCAATGCGATGAAGATCGCCCGCGAGGAAATCTTCGGGCCGGTGCTCTCGGTGATCGCCTTCGACACGCCCGAGGAAGCGGTACAGATCGCCAACGACACGCCTTATGGGCTGGCGGCGGCGGTGTGGACCAGCAACCTGTCCAAGGCCCATTTGACCGCCAAGGCGCTGCGCGCCGGTAGCGTGTGGGTCAACCAGTACGACGGCGGCGACATGACCGCGCCGTTCGGCGGTTTCAAGCAGTCCGGCAACGGCCGCGACAAATCCCTGCACGCCTTCGACAAGTACACCGAACTCAAGGCCACCTGGATCAAGCTATGACCCGATGTACCCTTGGGTGCGCACTCGCTGTCTGTGTCTATCCGACACTGTCCGGTGGATGGGAAAAGCGCCATCCACCCTACGGGTTGCTGTAACCCGTAGGGTGGACAACCGTTGTGCGTTGTCCACCGCATGCGACCTGGATTTTCTATGCGTTGGTTAACTTATTTTGCCGTCTGCGGTGCGGTAATCAGCGTCGGTCTGGCGCTGGGCATCAGCCTGCCGCTGGTGTCGTTGCGCCTGGAAGCCTGGGGTTACGGGACCTTTGCCATTGGCGTGATGGCGGCGATGCCGGCCGTGGGCATTCTGGTGGGCTCGGCGCTGTCCGGGCGGCTCGCCCAGCGCCTGGGCAGCGCCCGGCTGATGCGCCTGTGCTTGCTGAGCGGGGCGGTGTCCGTAGGTCTGCTGGCGCTGTGGCCGCACTATTCGCTGTGGCTGCTGTTGCGGTTATGGCTGGGCATGTCGCTGACCGTGGTGTTCATCCTCGGTGAAAGCTGGATCAATCAACTGGCGGTGGAACATCTGCGCGGCCGGCTGGTGGCGTTGTACGGCACCGGCTATGCCCTCAGTCAGCTGTGCGGACCGCTGCTGCTCGGCGCATTGGGCAGTGATAGCGACACGGGATTCTGGTGCGGCGTTGGCTTGCTGGTCGGTGGCGCGCTGTTGCTGGTGGGGCGCGATGGCGCGCCTGAAGTGAGCAGTTATGACGCCAGCCTGCGGGGGCTGCTGCAGTTCTGTCGCAGCCTGCCGGCCATTGCCTGGGCGGTAGCGCTGTTCGCTGCGTTCGAGTCGATGGTGCTGACGTTGTTGCCGGTGTACGGCCTGCGCCAGGGGTTTGCCCCGGAAATCGCCTTGCTGATGGTCAGCGTGGTGGTGGTCGGCGATGCACTGCTGCAGTTGCCGATCGGCTGGCTCGCCGATCATGTATCGCGCCCGCTGTTGTTCCAGGGTTGCGCATTGGCGCTGTTACTCAGCAGCCTGGGCATTCCTGCCCTGTTGCACACGCCGCTGATCTGGCCGCTGTGGGTACTGTTCGGGGCCAGCGCCGGTGGCTTGTTCACCCTGTCGCTGATTTTGATCGGCGAACGGTATCGGGACAGCGAGCTGGTGCGCGCCAATGCCCATGTTTCGCAACTGTGGGGCATTGGCTGCCTGCTCGGTCCGCTGGCCACGGGAGCGGCCAGCCAGTGGATCAGCGGCCATGCCCTGCCGCTGTTGATGGCCCTGGGCGCCGGCGGGTTGGTAGTTCTGTTGCGCGGCAGGCATGGCTTGGCGCAACAGGCCAGCCCATAAGGAATAGAGCCGTTTCGCGTCGTGCCGCGTGCGGGGTCGTTACAACATTCGTTCCAGGCCGATCCAATCGGCCAACCAGGCATTCAGGCGGCGCCACAGGTTGCCGGGCTCGCGTTCGATACGCCGGGTAATGCCCTGGTCTTCGGCCATCCACACCAAGCGTGGCCGGGCGTCTTGTTCGTCCAGTTGCACCTCGTAGCTGATGGACGGCCGCATGCCTTCCAGGGTCAGGCGACGCACTTCGCCGGCCAGCGCGGGGCTGTCCACCAGCACGCCCACTTCGCTGTTCCACAGCACCGAGCGCGGATCGAAATTGAACGAGCCGATGAAGACTTTTTCCCCATCGATGACCAGCGCCTTGCTGTGCAGACTGGATTCGGACGAGCCGCTGAAGCTGTAGCTGCTTTCCTCGTCCGGCTGGCGGCGCAGCTCGAACACCCGGATGCCGTGCTTCAACAGGCTGATGCGGTAGGGCGCGTAGGCACCATGCACGGCGGGCACATCGGTGGCTTCCAGCGAGTTGGTCAACAGGCGTACATCGATGCCCTGATCCGCCCGGCGGGTGAGGTCCAGCAGGCCTTCGCGAGCGGGAATGAAATACGCCGAGACCAGCAGAAGTTCCTTGCGGATATGCGCCAGGTGGGGCGACAACTGAGTCGTGAGTAGCCAGTGTGGGTCCGGCTCACGCTCGGCGAGGATCTTGTTAGGCGCATCCCACAATGCCTGGCCGCGTGCCCAAATCAAGGATTCCAGCCAGCCTTGCAGTTGCGGTGTTTGCTGGTAGGCGAGCAGTGGCGCAATGCGCTGCGGTTCGTGTTGCTGGACGTCGGCGAGGTACTGGGTGAGTGTGCGGCGCGCCTTGTCCAGGGTCCGCTGAGAGGGCGGTCGGTAGAGAAAGTGCTGAATCGGCACGCTCAGGCGGTGATTCCAGAACTGGTCGAAGCTTTCCGCCAGGCTGACGGCCACCGGCCCGGCGGCGAGCAGGTCGATGTCGGCGAAGTTGAGTTGCGGCTGGGCATCGAAGTATTCGTCGCCCAGATTGCGCCCGCCGACAATGGCCACGCTGCTGTCGGCCAGCCATAACTTGTTGTGCATGCGCCGATGCTGGCGGTTGAGGTTGAACAGCCTGCCCAGGAGACGGGTGATGCCATTGCTGCGGCCCACATGCAGGGCATTGAACACGCGGATCTGAATGTTCGGGTGGGCGGCCAGCGTGGCAATTTCATAATCGCGCCCATCGCTTGCGGTGTCATCGAGCAAAACGCGCACCCGCACGCCGCGATCGGCGGCGCGCAGCAGTTCCTCGACCAGCAGGCTCGTGCTGAGGCCCTCGTGGACGATGTAGTACTGCAAATCGAGGCTGTGCCGGGCACGGCGGATCAGCTCGGCGCGGGCGCTGAACGCCTCGCTGCTGGAAGCCAGCAGGCGAAAGCCTGATTCGCCAGCCGGATGGGCTTGGGCCTGCTGGCGCAGCGTCAAGGCAATGGGTGACTCCCCCGGCGCCAGGGCTTGGCTGGGGATGGGTTGGGCAATGCTGGTACAGCCGGCGAGCCAGAGCAGGCCGAGCAGCAAATAGGTGTACACCTTGAGGTCTCGTCGATGACTGCGGGTGCCCTTTAGCGTAGCGGCAGATAGGCAGGCTGGGCGGGGGCTAGGCGTAGCGCCGCCGCCAGGCGGCTGGTGGCAGGCCGAAATGCTGGCGAAAAGCCCGATTGAGTGCGGCTTCCGAGGCGTAGCCGACTTCCTCGGCAATGCGTGCCAGGGTGCGGCCCTCGCGCAATTGCTGGGCGGCCAGCAGCAGGCGCCAGTGACATAAATAGCGCATCGGCGGTTGGCCGATCAGTTGGGTAAAACGCTCAGCGAAGGCTGAGCGCGACAGTCCGACTGCGCTGGCCAGCGCCTCGGTGGTCCAGTGGCGGGCGTGCTGGCCATGCAGCAGCGCCAGGGCCTTGCCGACCTGTGGGTCGCGCAGGCCGGCCAACCAGCCATGCTCGCGGTTTGACGAGGTGTCGAGGTAATGGCGCACGGCCTCGATGAAGAGCAGCTCGGCCAGCTTGCTGAGCGCGGTGACCGAGCCCGGCCGCTGCGAGGCAGCTTCCCGGGCGGCGCGCTGGAATGACTGCTCGATCCAGGCACCGTCGGCGATGCGCAACGTGAGGATGTCGGGCAGGGTGCGCAGCAGCGGATTGTCGGGCACCTCGCAACCGATGTAGCCGCAGATCACCTCTGTCGTGGCGCCTCCGCCACCGTAGCGCAGGTGGGCCAGCCCAGGACCGTCCGGCGGTTGCAGCAGATGATCGATAATCTGCACCGGTAGCTGTGTGGCGCTGGCGAGGATATGTGGCGGGTTGCGGGGTAACAGGATGATCTCACCCGCCTCGACAGCCAACGGCGGGGCTTCGCCGACGCTGAGCAGCAAGCGGCCGGCGAGTACATAGTGGTAGGCCATGAGATGAGCCGGAGGTAAGCCTTGGGAGCTGAAATCCTCGGGGCCAACTTGCGAGCGTATGCACCAGGGCGCGGTAAATTCGGCGTGCAGAAAGGCGCCTGCGGACAGGTGCACCGTCGTCAGCACGCTGGATAACGCATCCACGGCGGCCTCGCTTGGCGGCTGGATCAAAAATGCCGGCGTCTGGGCTATAGGCAGCCCTTGGCCTCTTTTTTACCGTAGCAGGCACGCGGTGACGGGAGCAGGCCGTACGGCAGCGCGTTGAGGAAACAGCCATATGAGGATCATCCAATGACGATGCGCGACCCTATGGGACTGGAGATTTCCGGTGCCGATCACGACAGCTTGCACCACTATCAAGATGCCCTGACACACTTTCAGTGTTATGTCGGCGACCCGCTGGTTACCCTCGACGCCGCCCAGGCGCAGCGCCCGGAGATGATCATGGCCCACGTGCTGCGGGCCTGGCTGAACCTGCTGGGCACCGAGCCCGATGGCCTGGTCGCGGCGCGCGCGGCCTATCGGCAGGCCGTGGCTTTGCCGCACAACGCACGCGAGCAGGGACACCTGAAGGCCATCGGCGCGCTGCTCGACGGGCGCTGGAAGGAGGCCGGCGCGTTGTTGGAGGATGTGAGCATCGCCTGGCCGCTGGATGTTCTTGCCCTGCAGGCCGGCCATCTGGTGGATTTCTTCTGCGGTAATGGACGCATGCTGCGCGACCGCATCAGCCGCGCACTGCCGGAATGGCAGGCACAAATGCCGGGCTATCATGTACTGCTTGGCATGCACGCGTTCGGCCTGGAGGAAAACGCCGATTACCTCGCCGCCGAGCGAGCTGGGCGGCGTGCCGTCGAGCTACAGCCACGCGATGGGTGGGCGCAGCATGCGGTGGCCCATGTGTTGGAGATGCAAAACCGCCCGCGCGAAGGCATCGCCTGGATGCGCGAGCGCCAATCGCACTGGGCGGGTGACAGCTTCTTCCAGGTGCATAACTGGTGGCATCTGGCACTGTTCCATCTGGACCTTGAGCAGTTCGACGAGGTGCTGGCGCTGTTCGACGGCCCGGTCTTCGGCGCCCGCTCGGCGTTGGTGCTCGATCTGGTGGATGCTTCAGCGCTGCTCTGGCGCCTGCAACTGCTCGGCGTGGACGTGGGCGAACGCTGGCGCGCGGTGGCGGATCTCTGGACGCCGCATGCGGACGTCGGCCTCTATGCGTTCAACGACGCCCACGCCATGCTGGCCTTCGTCAGCGCCGGGTACAGTGCGCAGGCTGAGGCGGTGCTGGCGGCGCAGCAGCGAGTGATCGAGACGTGTGCAAGCGACAACCGGCAGTTCAGCGGCGAAGTGGGGTATCCGCTGTGCCGGGCGATCCAGGCCTTCGCCGTTGGCGAGTATGTTAACTGCGTGCGCCTGCTCCGACCGCTGCGTTCCATCGCTCAGCGTTTCGGCGGCAGTCACGCGCAGCGCGACCTGATTGACCTGACCCTGTTCGAAGCGGCGCGGCGTAGTGGCCAATCTGAGCTGGCACGGGCGCTGGCCAACGAGCGACGGCTGGCTCGGCCGAACAGCGCGCAAACGCGCCGCCTGGCCCTCAGGGCGAGCCAGACCGAGGCGGCCTGAGGGCGTGGGTTAGCTCAGCTCCTTGAGGCGATGCCAGAGCATGCCCAGTGCCAGCAACGGCGAGCGCAACAGACGCCCGCCGGGGAAGGTGACGTGGGGCACCTGGGCGAACAGCTCGAAGCCGCGGCTGTGCTGTTCGGCAATGGCTTCGCCGAGCAGTTTGCCGGCCAGGTGGGTGGCATTCAGGCCGTGACCGGCATAGGCCTGGGCGTAATACACGTTGGGGTGCTCGCGCAGCCGGCCGATCTGCGGCAGGCGGTTGGCGCCGATGCCGATCATCCCGCCCCACTGGTACTCGATGCGCACGTTGGCCAGTTGCGGAAAGACCTTGAGCATCTTCGGCCGCATGTACGCGGCGATGTCCTTGGGGTCGCGCCCGGAGTAATGGCAGGCGCCGCCGAACAGCAGGCGATGGTCGGCGGACAGGCGATAGTAATCCAGGGCCACGCGCTGGTCGCTCAGCGCCATGTTCTGCGGAATCAATTCATGTGCGTGTTCGGGGCTCAGCGGCTCGCTGGCAATGATGTAGCTGCCGGCGGGCAACACCTTGCCGCCAATGGCGGGTTCCAGGTCGTTGAGGTAGGCGTTGCAGGCCAGTACCAGCGTATCGGCACGCACCTGACCTTGGGCTGTGTGCACGCTGACCTGCGGCCCATGCTCGATGCGCGTCACCGCCGAATGCTCGTGCAGGCGCACGCCCAGCGCGGCGGCTGCGGCGGCTTCACCCAGCGCCAGGTTGAGCGGGTGCAGGTGACCGGAGCCCATGTCGATCAGCCCGCCGACATAGCGCTCCGAACCCACCACCTCGTGCATCTGCCCAGGCTGCAGCAGGCGCAGCTCATGGCGATAACCCAGGCTGCGCAATTCCTCGGCGTCGGCGGCAAACCCTTCGAGATCGGCGGGCTTGTTGGCCAAGTCGCAGTAGCCCCAGGTCAGGTCGCAGTCGATGGCATACTGCTTGATGCGCTGGCGCACGATGTCCACCGCTTCCAGCCCCATCAATTTCAGCTCACGAACGCCATCTTCACCGAGCAGAGGCAAGAAGCGCTCGACCTCATGGCCTACGCCACGAATCAGTTGCCCGCCGTTGCGCCCGCTGGCGCCCCAGCCGATCTGCCGCGCCTCCAGCAGCACTACCGAGAGGCCCCGCTCGGCCAGTTCGATGGCGGTATTCAGCCCGGAAAAACCACCGCCAACAATGCACACGTCAGCCTGCACCGCTTCACGAAGGGCCGGAAATTGCAGAGTAGGGCGGTTGCGCGTGGCTGCGTAATAAGAGGCGGCGTGCTGCTCCGGGGCATGGGCGGGCATAACGAGATCCTAGGTGCGCGGGTGTGTGGAAATTTTTACGCAGAGTAAGGCGCCCGCCGCCCGCTTGCCAATCATCAAAAACGGGCCGCTGAGCCGAGCAGGTTGTGGCCGCTCGCCTGGCTAGGCAAGCTGATGGCCACAGAGTCCCGCCGGAGAGCCCATCGATGTCCTGTAACAGCCAGAAAATTTGCGCCTTGCGTGGGCAGATCCCCGTCTTCGCCTGCGTGCCGGGTTGTCACGACTGTTGCGGTCCGGTGACCGCGTCGTCGGAGGAAATGGCCCGCCTGCCGGTCAAAAGCGACGCCGAGCATGACGCAGCATGGGCCGAACTGAACTGCGTGCATCTGGGGGCCAACGGTTGCGAGGTGTATGACGAACGTCCGCTGATCTGCCGGCTGTTCGGCACCACGCCGCGCATGCCGTGCCCAAATGGCCGTCGCCCCGATGAATGGGTCGAGCCGCACATCGAGGCCGGGGTGCATCGGCTGATTGCCACGACTCGGCAGGTGTTGGTGTAGCTCACCGTAACCTGTGCGCAGTAAGTGGATGGCCTCGCCCCGCCGTGTGCGGTTGTCCACCGAGCGAGGCACTGGTGGATGTACAAAGCGACATCCACCCTACGAGTGGCGATGCTGCTTACGGGTTCAGCATGTAGGGTGGACAACGTTTTTCTTGTCCACCGAGCGGTGCCCAGGGTGGATGTACAAGCGACATCCATCCTACAGCTTGCCCGTGTGCGGTGAGCGACGCCTATGGCAGCGCCGCGCATTATGTTTAGCCCGGCACCGGCAGTTTCAGGGTCTCCTTGACCTCTTCCATGACGATATAGCTCTTCGACTCGCGCACATGGGGCAGCTTGAGGAGGATGTCGCCGAGCAGCTTGCGGTAAGAGGCCATCTCCGAGATGCGGGCCTTGATCAGGTAGTCGAAGTCGCCGGAGACCAGGTGGCATTCCAGCACCTGCGGTAGTTTGAGCACGGCGCGGCGGAATTCTTCGAAGATATCCCCTGACTTGTACGCAAGATTGATCTCGACGAAGACCAGCAGGTCGGCTTTCAGGTGATGGGGATTGAGCTGCGCGCTGTAGCCCATGATCACCCCCTCGCGCTCCAAGCGCCGCACCCGCTCCGTGCAGGGCGTGGTGGACAGGCCGACTCGCTCACCCAGCTCGGTAAAGGAGATACGCCCTTCGTCCTGCAGGATGCGCAGGATGCTGCGGTCGATCTTATCCAGATCATGACGGGCCCGACGCGGGGTTTTCATGAATATTTACCTCTATTAAAGGCATTATTGCCGTGACTTAACGGCAAATATAGCCAGTTATATAGTGAATATCACTACTTGCGCTTTCTTATACTCGGGCTCTTGTGCGGCGCCGTCTGTGCCCGCCATCAGAATCGAGGAGGTTGTGTCATGCGTGTACTGGTACTTGGCAGCGGTGTGATTGGCACGACCAGCGCCTATTACCTGGCCCGTGCGGGCTTTGAAGTAACGGTGGTGGATCGCCAGCCCGCGCCGGCTCAGGAAACCAGCTTTGCCAATGCCGGGCAGATATCTCCGGGTTATGCCTCACCATGGGCGGCCCCGGGCATTCCACTCAAGGCCATCAAGTGGATGCTGCAAAAGCATGCGCCGCTGGCTATTCGTCCCACCGCTGACATCAACCAGTACCTGTGGATGCTGCAGATGCTGCGCAACTGCACGGCCAGCCGTTATGCGGTGAACAAAGAGCGCATGGTGCGCCTGTCGGAATACAGCCGCGATTGCCTCGACGAGCTGCGCGCAGAAACCGGCATTGCCTATGAAGAGCGTCAGCTGGGCACCACTCAGTTGTTCCGCACCCAGGCCCAAGTGGATGCCGCCGCTAAGGATATCGCCGTTCTCGAACAGTCCGGCGTGCCTTACGAAGTACTGGATCGTGCCGGTATCGCCCGCGTTGAGCCGGCCCTGGCCGCCGTGACCGACAAGCTGGCCGGTGCCCTGCGGCTGCCCAATGACCAGACTGGCGACTGCCAGCTGTTTACCACGCGTTTGGCGGAAATGGCCAAAGAGCTGGGTGTCGAATTCCGTTTCGGACAGAACATCGAGCGCCTTGAAGGCGACGGTAATCGCCTTGCCGGTGTCTGGATCGACGGCACGCTGGAAACCGCCGACCATTACGTGCTGGCTCTGGGCAGCTACAGTCCGCAACTACTCAAGCCGCTGGGCATCAAGGCGCCGGTGTATCCGCTCAAGGGCTATTCCCTCAGCGTGCCGATCACCAATGCCGAGATGGCGCCCACCTCGACCATCCTTGACGAGACCTACAAGGTGGCCATTACCCGTTTCGACCAGCGCATTCGGGTGGGCGGCATGGCCGAAGTTTCAGGTTTCGATCTGAGCCTCAATCCGAGTCGCCGGGCCACGCTGGAAATGATTACCGCCGACCTGTATCCGCAGGGTGGCGATCTGGCCAAGGCCGAATTCTGGACGGGCTTGCGCCCGGCCACGCCGGACGGTACGCCCATCGTGGGTGCGACCCGTTACACCAACCTGTTCCTGAATACCGGTCACGGCACGCTGGGCTGGACCATGGCCTGTGGCTCAGGCCGCCTGCTGGCCGACCTGTTGGCCGCCAAGCGCCCGCAGATCAGCACCGAAGGTCTGGATATTTCTCGCTACGGCGACACCCAGGAGGCCCTTGATGGCAATACAGCGTCTGCACACTGACAAACGGATGAGTCAGGTCGTTATCCATCGCGACACCGTCTATCTTGCGGGTCAGGTAGCCAATGACCTGAGCGCCGATATCGAGCAACAGACCCGCGAAACTCTGGCGATGGTCGAGCAGCTGTTGCTTGAAGCGGGAACCGACAAGCATCATGTGCTATCGGTGACCCTTTACCTGAAGGACATTGATGCCCACTTCGCGGCCATGAACGCGGTGTGGGATCAATGGTTGCCTGACGGCGTCGCGCCTGCGCGCGCCACTGTTCAGGCCGCCCTGTGCGAGCCGGAGATTCTTATAGAAGCCACGGTAGTCGCCGCCCTGCCAGGCTGACTCGAGACGTTCTCATGCGGTCACCAATAAATCTAAAAAAGAGATGATGTAGTAATGAATAAGCAGTCGATTCAAATAGCGCTTGCGTACATGTCAGTGGTGATTGGCGGAGGCTTTGCCTCCGGCCAGGAGGTGCTGCAGTTTTTCACTCACTTCGGCGTGATAGGTGTTGCTGGCACCGTGATCAGCGCTCTGCTGTTCGCTTTCATCGGCATGCAGATCGCCCGCATGAGTTCGAAAATGCAGGCCGATTCCCACAAACAGGTGCTGAGCAGGCTATTTGGCGCGAAAGCCGGCCTGGGCGTCGACCTGGTGTTGTCGTTCTTCCTGTTCGGCGTCGGTGTGGTGATGTTGGCGGGCAGCGGCTCTACCTTGAGCCAACAGTTTGGTCTGCCCCCCTTGGCGGGCGCGATCTTGCTGACAGTGCTGGCCGTTCTGACTCTGTGCCTGAACGTGAAGCGCATCATTCACCTCATTAGCGTGGTGATGCCGTTCCTGCTGACCATGGTGCTGCTGATCACTGCTTACTCGATTTTCAACTACAACGCACCGCTGGAAACGCTGGAAGCCGTGGCGACCAGCAATACCGATAAGGCGTCGTCGAATTGGTTCCTCAGCGCGCTGCTCTATGCCTCGTTCAACATCGCCGTGGGCTTCCCCATGCTGGCGGTGATCGGCGGCCTGACCAAGCAGCCCAAGGCTGCAGCCATTGGCGGCGTCGTGGGCGGTCTGGGCCTGGGAGCATTGATCCTGACCCTGAACGTCGGTCTGTTCGCCAATATCAACCAGCTGCAGGGTGTTGAACTGCCGACCCTGGCACTGGCCGGGCGTATCGCGCCGTGGCTCAGCGTGCTGATGTCGCTGTCGCTGATCTGCATGATCTACAGCACCGCGGTGGGCATGTTCTTCGCCTTCAGCGCGCGCTTCGCGCGTCCGGAAACCACCCGCTTCAAACTGGTGAGCCTGGTCTCCATCCTGATCGGCCTGGGCCTGAGCCAGGTGGGCTTCACCAAGCTGGTGGGCACGGTTTATCCGCTGCTGGGCTACGTGGGCCTTGCGCTGATCCTGGCCATCGCCTTCAGCTGGATTCGCGGTCGCTCTGCTGATGCGGCGGCCCAGAAGGCTGAGCTGGAAGCTTCGCTCTAACCGGCGCGCATCATCCGAACGCCCCGGCACGCGAGTGCCGGGGCGTTTTTGTTTTACCGCCTGGCACTGTGTACGCCAATCGCGGGATGACGCGTTGTAAATTCTGAACACTGTTGCGATGATTGTCCGATTCTTTCCATCCAGCCTTTTTCTTGAGGAATTCGCCATTGGACGTCGGTGTTCGACTGCAATCCATTCGCAAACAGAAAGGCCTGTCCCAGCGTGAACTCGCCAAACGCGCGGGCGTTACCAACAGCACCATCTCGATGATCGAAAAAAACAGCGTCAGCCCCTCGATCAGCTCGCTTAAAAAAGTACTGTCCGGCATTCCCATGTCCCTGGTGGACTTTTTCTCGCTGAACGCCGAGCACGGCAATGACACCCAGGTGGTGTACAAGGCTGATGAGCTGATGGACATCTGCAGTGGTGCGGTGACTATGAAGCTGGTGGGCAAGGCGTACCCGAACCGTGCCATGTCGGTACTGGACGAAACCTACCCGCCGGGCAGCGATACGGGGGAGGAAATGCTCAACCACGATGGCGAAGAGGCCGGCGTCGTGGTGGAGGGACGACTGGAGCTGACCGTGGGCGGTGAGTTGTTCATCCTGGAAAGTGGCGACAGTTATTATTTCGAAAGCAATAAACCGCACCGTTTCCGCAATCCGTTCGATCGGCCCGCGCGGTTGATAAGTACGACGACACCTGCCAACTTTTGATCCTGCGACCCATTGCCGCATGCCATGGCAGGCATTGGCAAACCCAGGTCGACCTGGCGGAGGCCGGCGGATGCCAGAAACGCGCCGCACACCTGTACTGGCGCAATGTTGCAATAACCCCTAAAGCCCGCCACGAACGCTGCCTGGCCTGTGCGGCATGCTGCTCACGTGTTTCGGCAAACCGGGCTTCCCGTTATACTGTCGCCCGCTCGCGAACCGTGGCCGCGGGCGTTTCTAGCCACGATGAGGGTGTAAGGTGAACTGGACTAAGAAGATGCTGGTGGCCAACGCCGCCGTATTGGCCCTGTGGGCGGTGAGCGCTCAGGCTACGACCAACGATGCCATTGCCGAGCGCTTGAAGCCGGTAGGTGAAGTCTGCGTAGCGGGCCAGGAGTGCAAGGGCGTGGGTGCAGTCGCCGCTGCAGCTGCTGGTGGTGCCGCGCGTAGCGGTAGCGACATCGTCGCCAAGCACTGCAACGCTTGCCATAGCGTCGGCCTGCTGGGTGCGCCGAAGAATCATGATACCGCTGCCTGGCAAGCCCGCGCGGACGCACAAGGTGGTCTGGACGCTCTGCTGGCGTCGGCAATCAAGGGCATCAATGCCATGCCGCCGAAGGGCACTTGTGCAGACTGCTCTGACGATGAAATGCTGGCAGCTATCAAGGAAATGTCCGGTCTGTAAGATCGCACAGCCTGCTGCAACAAAGCCGCCCTCGGGCGGCTTTGTCATGTCTGGACACTTTGGAATAAGCGGGGCGGGTTGCCGCGTCGAAAATACTGAGCGGCGCGCCTGCTGACACGCCGCTTTGCTCATGCCATCCCCCTGGGCGCGCGTCTGCGTTAACGGGTGCGTGCGACGCGCTGGATACGTGCCTGGCGCAGGGCTATTCCGCCTGCTGCGAGCGCTCCGCCTACGCGCTTGAGACCGCTTATTCGACGAAGGTGACTTGGCCGTTTTCGAGCGACTGAATGCGTGCCAAGGACTCGACACGGAAACCATCGGCTTCCAGTTCCTGGCGGCCGTTCTGGAATGATTTTTCGATCACGATGCCCAGTCCGGCGATGCTGGCGCCTGCCTGCTGGATGATCGAGATCAGGCCTTTGGCGGCTTTGCCGTTGGCCAAAAAGTCATCAATGATCAGGACCCGGTCACTGGCATCCAAGTGGCGGGTGGACACGGCGATGGTGCTTTCCACCTGCTTGGTGAACGAATACACCGCGGCGGTCAGCAAGTTGTCAGTGAGCGTCAGCGACTGATGTTTGCGTGCGAAGATCACCGGTACACCCAGTTCCAAGCCCGCCATGACGGCCGGAGCGATGCCCGAGGCCTCGATGGTGACGATCTTGGTAATGCCCTGGTCGCGAAAGCGCTCGGCGAACTCGTGGCCGATCTGCTGCATCAGCAGAGGGTCGATCTGATGATTGAGAAAGGCATCGACCTTGAGCACCTTGTCCGAGAGGACCACACCGCAGGTGCGGATTTTCTGTTTCAACTGTTCCACGAGTGGACTCCGGCTTGCTTCGCGAGAAAGCCGCGCATTCTCGCCCATTCCGGGGGCGGCCAAAAGATCTGTTGTGAGTCGATTGGTCAGTTTTTACCAGAAATCGCTCACTTATTCATTTAGGTTATAGCTAAATCATAATTGATTCTTTTTGGTTTGCATGGCGGTCAAGGCATAGTGGCTTCACTTCGCCCGCGTAGGGTTTTTGACCAGGAGCTGACTAACATGAGCCTCAAGCTTGGCGACATCGCCCCCGACTTCGAACAGGAATCCAGCGCAGGTCGCATTCGTTTCCACGAGTGGCTGGGTGACAGCTGGGGAATTCTGTTCTCCCATCCCGCTGACTTCACTCCAGTCTGCACCACGGAGCTGGGCTTTACCGCCAAGCTCAAGGATGAATTTGCCCAGCGCAACGTCAAAGCCATTGCCCTGTCCGTAGACCCGGTGGACTCTCACCTGAAGTGGATCGACGATATCAACGAAACCCAGGATACCCAGGTGAATTTCCCGATTCTGGCCGATGCCGACCGCAAGGTGTCCGATCTCTACGATTTGATCCATCCCAATGCCAGCGACACACTGACCGTGCGCTCGCTGTTTGTTATCGATCCGAACAAGAAGGTCCGCCTGACTATTACCTATCCCGCGAGCACCGGGCGTAACTTTCACGAGATCCTCCGCGTGGTCGACTCGCTGCAACTGACCGACAGCCACAAGGTGGCCACACCGGCCAACTGGCAGGACGGCGACGAGGTGGTGATCGTGCCGTCGCTCAAAGATGAAGAGGAGATCAAGCAGCGCTTCCCCAAGGGGTATCGTGCGGTGAAACCCTACCTGCGCCTGACCCCTCAGCCGAACCGCTGAGGACCAAGCGCCATGTTGGTCGTGTCCATCGCCGGCAGTCCCGGCACGCGCTCGCGCTCCGGTGAGCTGCTGAACTATGCCTCGCAGTTGCTGCAACGCAGGGGTGTCGAAGTCGTCTCCTACCGGGTGCGCGACTTCGCCGCCGAGGACTTGCTGTATGCGCGCTTCGACAGTCCACAGGTCCGCCAATTGCTCGAGCATGTGCAGCAGGCTGACGGGTTGATCATTGCCACGCCGGTCTACAAGGCGTCATTTTCCGGCGCGTTGAAGGCGCTGCTCGATCTGTTGCCGGAGCGCGGCCTGGCTGACAAGGTGGTGTTGCCCATCGCCTCTGGCGGCAGTGCGGCGCACATGCTGGCGGTAGACTATGCACTGAAGCCGGTACTGGCCGCGCTCAAGGCTGAGGAAGTGCTACAGGGGGTGTATGCGGTGGATGCGCAGATTCAGTACGCCGAAGCCGATTGCCCCGCTGCGCTGGAGGCACACCTGCGCGAACGGCTAGACGAAGCCTTGGAGGATCTGCTCTTGGCCTTGGCGCGTCGCCCGTAACCGCCGGATCCGGTCATTTTGCATGACCGTTTGCGGACGTCTCGCCGGAGTAATTGACCGCAACACCGTTGTAATCACGTTACGAACCCCACCTTACTCGCCCGCGAACGGGCCAGCAGGAAGCCAACAATCCGTTTTGCCAAGGAGCGACTTTGATGAGTCAACGTACTTTGCGCCTCGGAGTTGCCGGCCTGCTGGCTGCGGCAATTTCCCTCGGCGCCATCACACACCCAGGCCCAGGCTGAAACTTTGCGTATCGGCACGCTGGTGATTCTCAAGCTAAAGGCACGCTGAAAAAGCGCCTGGCCGAACAGCGCATGGAGGTGATGTGGACCGAGTTCCCCAGGCCCGCAGCTTTTCGAAGAGCTGAATGTCGGCGATGCGGATCCCACGACGTGAGGCGGTCGCCATCGCCGAGCGCGTGATCCTGATCGAAGGCGACCAAGTCGGCGACGTGCAAACGCCGCCGGTACCGTCACCTCAATGATCACCACCCGCTCGGTGCGCGAGCTGGACCTCCAAGGTGGGCAGCGAGGTGATCGCCTTCGTGAAATCCACCGAGGTGTCGATCGCCACGTTGTAAAAGGCGAGGCTCGGGTTTGATGCTGACGCGGGGTAAGCGTCACGTTTACCCCGCGTGATGCATGGGTTTAGCGACTCTGCTGCAGGTTATACACAACCTTGGGCAACGGTCGGGGACGCCAATCGAGCAACTCGGCCGGCGCCGGACGGCCGAACCAGTAGCCCTGGCCGAGACCGCAGCCGTGACGGCGCAGGAAAATCGCCTGTTCCGGCGTTTCGATACCCTCGGCGACCACCGCCAGTCCCAGACTGTGGGCCAGGGCGATGACCGCCCGTGTAATGGCGGCGTCATCGTCATCCTCGGGCAGGCCGGCGACGAAGCCTTGGTCGATCTTCAATTTGTGCACCGGCAGGTTTTTCAGGCGCAGCAGCGAGGAATAGCCGGTGCCGAAGTCGTCGATCGACAGGCGCACACCGAGGCTGCACAGGCGATGCAGCAGGCTCTGGGCATTATCGGGGTTGTCCATGACCGCGCTTTCGGTGACTTCCAGTTCCAGATAGCGGGGTTGCAGGCCGGTTTCCTCGAGCACGTCTTTTACATACTGATCCAGTTCGCCCCGGCTGAACAGCCGGCTGGACACGTTCGCCGCGATGAAGTCCAGATGGATGCCTGCCTGCTGCCAGGCGCGCATCTGACGGCACGCCTGGGCCAGGACCCAGGAGTCGATGGCGGCGATCAGCCCGCTTTCTTCAGCCACCGGGATGAACACGTTGGGCGGCACCAGGCCCAGGCCAGGATGCTGCCAGCGCACCAGGGATTCGACCCCGAGCACCCGGCCGCTGGCCAGATCGATGATCGGCTGGTAATGCAGGCGCAGCTCACCCAGCTCCAGCGCCTGGCGCAGGGCGGCACCCAGCTCCACGCGCTGGCGTGCCTGCAGGGTCAGTTCCTGGGTGTAGAAGGCATAGGTTTGCCGCCCGCTGTGTTTGGCCTTGTACAAGGCTGAGTCCGCATTACGGATGATCTGCTCGAGTTGCGTGCCATCGTCGGGGAACAGACTGATGCCGATGCTGGCGCTGACGAACAACTCGTTGCCGGCGAGACGGATCGGGCTGCCCAGCGTAGCCAATACCGTTTCGGCCAGACTGGCCGCGCGTTTGGCCTGGTTGCCGTCGTCGCACAAGAGCGCGAATTCATCCCCGCCCAGACGTGCAACGGTAAGCCCCTTGCCGAGGCTATTGAGTCGGTCCGCCACGATCTTGATGACTTCGTCGCCCATGCTGTGGCCGAGGCTTTCGTTGATGTCCTTGAAGAAGTCGATATCGAGGAACAGCACGCAACCGCCGCCCTGCCGATGTTTGTAGCGCTCCAGGGCGTGCTGGACACGCTCGTTGAACAGCAAGCGGTTGGGCAGGCCGGTCAGCGGGTCGTGGTGGGCAAGGTAATCAAGTTCCTGCTGGGACTGCTTGATGGCGCTGACGTCGGAAAAAATCGCCACGTAGTGGGTGAGCATGCCCAATTCATTACGCACGGCGCAGATGCGTTGCCACTGGGGAAAAATCTCCCCGTTCTTGCGCCGGTTCCAGATCTCCCCGCTCCACAGGCCGGCGTTCTGTAACTGTTCCCAGACGACCTCGTAAAAACTGCGGTCATGCCGGCCCGACTTGAACATCTGCGGTGTTTGGCCCAGGACTTCGGCCGCGCTGTAGCCGGTGATCCGTTCAAAGGCCGGATTGACATGCACGATGCGGTTCTTGGCATTGCTGATCAGCACGCCTTCTAGCGTTTGATCAAACACCACGGCCGCCTGGCGCAAGCGATTCTCCTGCTTGCGGCGAATACGCAACTGATTGTCCAGGCGATTGAGTTGCAGGCGCAGCAAGCTGTACAGCAGCAGGCTGCTGAAGGCGACAAAGGTCAGGCTTTTGAGTGTCTTCCACTGCGCCAGGCGTTCGGACTGGCCGAGCCATTCCATAAGCAGATGGTCGCTGAGCAGTACCCAGGACGTGGCGCACGCGGCATACAGCAACGCCAGACGCAGGGCATTACGAGAGGCTTTCATGTGAATGCAAAACGACCATCATGAAGAGTCGCGGAGTATATCGACAGGCGCATGGTCGAGGCTACGACCAAAGGCTTAGAGGGAGCCCGGCAGGGGGACAAAGCCGCATGAATACGGGTTGCCGGCGGCCTAAAAAGGGGCTCCGGCCGCAAAGAAGCCCGACAGACTCCCTGATCAGAGCGATGAAGTCCAGCGTTAACTGAACTCTGCTCGGAAAATTTGCCCTGCCGCAATCTCTGCTTTTTGTGGGCTTCAAAACTCATTACATTTCTGTCATAAAGGTTCGCAGAACTTAAGTCGGGATAGACCGGTTCGTTTGGAAATTACCGTGTGGCGGTTTCGCTATGCGGGACGCAGATGTCGCCAGGGTTGTGCCGAGGGGGGTCTTGGGCTGGCCTGGTAGAAGCGAAACGAGGACGTCGGACAGTTGGACAACCGCCGACCGCCTCGAACTAAAAAAATAACTGGAGTGAAACATGAAAAAAACTGCCGTGGCCGTAGCCGTAGCCGTCAGCGCCCTGGGCATGAGCCAGTTCGCTGCCGCTGATTTCGTCAAGGACAGCAAGCTGAGCCTGGATCTGCGTAATTACTACTTCAACCAGGAAACCGATGGTGGTGCCGAGGGTGGCCAGTGGGGCCAGGCCTTCATGCTCAACTACAAGTCCGGCTTCACCGAGGGTGCGGTGGGCTTCGGTATCGATCTGTTTGGTGCAGCTGCATACAAGCTGGCGGATCATGGCGACGTGCAAACTGCCCAGCTGTTCCAGAATGATGGCGATGAAGTTAATGATCGCCTGAACAAGGGTGGTGCCACCCTCAAGGCCCGCGTCGGTAAAACCACCGCTTATGCCGGTGCTCTGAGCCCCAATACGCCGGTGTTAGTCGCTAACGGTTCCCGCATCCTGCCGCAACTGTTCGAAGGTGTGCAGGTGACCAGCCAGGACATCGCCGGCCTGACCGTGACCGCTGCCCATGTGACCAAGGTGTCGATGCGTGACGAGGATGAATGGACCGATGCAACCGATCGCTTCGGTGGTGAGTTCTCCTTGGCAGGTGTCGATTACAAGCTCGTCGACGGCCTGACCGCTCAGTACTACTACGGCCAGTTGCACAACACCTACAAGCAGCACTTTGCGGGTCTGAAGTACGCCGCTAACCTGGGTGTTGGCAAGCTGGGCGCTGATCTGCGCTACTTCGATACTTCGGAAGATGGCGAGGGTCTGGGCCGCGGTGCTAATGCTCGTAACGACAACGAGCTGTGGAGCGCCCTGGTCAACTATTCGGTTGCCGGCCACACCTTCGGCCTGGGTTACCAGGATCTGTCCGGTGATACCGGTTTTGCGCAGATGAGCAACTCCAACTACACCATGTCCGAGCGTATGATCGGCGCGGGCCTGATGACTCGTCCGGATGAAACCGTCATGCTGGCCAGCTACGGTTTTGACTTCGGTACCGTGGGCATCAAGGGGCTGAGCGCGACCGTGATTCACCAAAAAGGTGACTATGATCTCGGCGCTGCCAAGGATCGCTCCGAGAAGGAAACCGACGTGATCATTGGTTACGTCGTTCCGGAAGGCCAGTTGAAGGGCTTGGGTGTGCGCCTGATGCACGGTATGTACAGCGGCGATGACAATGCCGACATCGACCAAACCCGCTTCATCGTGAACTACAGCATTCCGCTGATGTAATCACGGTTCTGCTGTAACCGAACCCCTGTCGCCTTCGGGCGACAGGGGTTTTTTATTTCTATCAGAAACGCCGGAGCGGTCCCGGTCCTTTCGCCGCACCCCTAGCCCTGTCTTTCTCTGTCCGCCTTGATCTGCATCAATATGGCCGATTGCCATGCTGGCATCGTTGAGCTATCTGTCATGTAGTAGGAGCGGCACATGTTCAAACCCTTGTTGTTGGCCCTTGGCCTGAGTATGGGGACCGGCGCCTGGGCGGCGCTGCCCAGTAATGAACCGATCCAGCCAATCGAGCCGGCCACGGTCACTAATCCGGCCAAGGTCGAGCTGGGCAAGCAGCTGTGGTTCGATCCGCGCCTGTCCAAGTCGGGCTTCATCTCCTGCAACTCCTGCCACAACCTGTCCATGGGCGGCAGCGACAACCTGCCGACCTCCATCGGCCACAACTGGCAGGAAGGCCCGATCAACTCGCCGACCGTTCTGAACTCCAGCCTGAACCTGGCGCAGTTCTGGGATGGCCGCGCGGCCGACCTGAAAGAGCAGGCCGGTGGCCCGATCGCCAACCCGATGGAAATGGCGTTTACCCACGACCTCGCCCTGGGGGTGCTGGACTCCATTCCCCAGTACCGTGCCTCCTTCAAGAAGGTCTACGGCAGCGACACGATCAGCATCGATAATGTCACCGACGCCATTGCCGCCTTCGAGGAGACCCTGGTCACCCCGAACTCGCGCTTTGACCTGTGGCTCAAGGGCGACAAGAAGGCGCTGAACAAGACCGAACTGGCGGGCTACCAGCTGTTCAAGGACGTGGGCTGCACGGCTTGCCACAATGGTTCCGCGGTAGGCGGCAACTCCTTCCAGAAAATGGGACTGGTTGAACCCTATGCCACCACTAACCCGGCCGAAGGTGTCGCTGGCCTGACCGGTAACGATGCCGACCGCATGAAGTTCAAGGTGCCGACCCTACGCAACGTCGAACTCACCTACCCCTACTTCCACGACGGTGCCTACTGGAAACTGGAAGAGGCTGTGGACGTGATGGCGCGTCTGCAACTGGGCCGCAAGCTGGAAACCAAACAGATCGAGCAGATCACGGCCTTCCTGAAGACCCTTACTGGCGAACAGCCGAGTTTCACGATGCCGACTCTGCCGCCGTCCACCAACAAAACCCCGCTGCCGCAGCCGTTCAACAAGTGATGGCTGCCTGAGGCGCAACCTGCCTCATGCGAACGCCCCGAGACCGCAAGGCTCGGGGCTTTTTGTGTCCGGTTGGCTCGTATCCAGGCGGTAACCATGTTTTGGCCCTGGGGCGCCGGAAGCGCGCGGCGCGCCTTTACCGATCCTATGCGTTGTCACGAGCGGGACGGTACTGCAGCGCCTCGGCCAAGTGCTGGCGATCCAGAGCGTCGAGCCCGGCGAGGTCAGCCAGGGTGCGCGCAACCTTGAGGATGCGATGGGCTGCGCGCAAAGACAGGCCAAGGCGTTCGCAGGCCTGCTCCAGCCAGTGGCGATCCTCGTCTTGCAGCCTGCAATGCTCACGCAGTCCGTTCAGGTCGAGAAAGGCATTGGCGCAGCCCTGGCGATCCAACTGGCGCTGGCGCGCCCGGGCCACCTGGGCAGCCGCCGTTGCACTGCTTTCGTTAGCGGCGGGTGGGGCATTAAGTACGGTGGCTTCACGGGCCACGGTGAGGTGCAGGTCGATACGGTCGAGCAAAGGACCGGACAGTTTGTTGCGGTAGCGCTGGATTTGCTCCGGTCCGCACCGGCAGCGTCCGCCCGGGTCGCCCAGATAGCCGCAGGGGCAGGGGTTCATAGCAGCGACCAACTGGAAGCGTGCTGGAAAACGTACCTTGTCGCTGGCGCGGGCGATAACGATCTCTCCGCTTTCCATGGGTTCACGCAGCACCTCCAGCACCTTGCGATCAAACTCCGGCAATTCATCGAGGAACAGCACGCCCTGGTGAGCCAGGGTAATTTCGCCTGGTCGAGGTCGGCTGCCACCGCCCACCAAGGCCGGCCCGGATGCGCTGTGATGGGGGTGGCGAAAAGGGCGTTGCGGCCAGGCGTCCAGCGGTGCGTGGCTGGCCACAGATTGAATCGCCGCCACTTCCAGAGCTTCCTGCTCATTCAAGGGTGGCAGCAGGCCGGGCAGCCGGCTGGCCAGCAGGGTCTTGCCAGTGCCTGGCGGTCCGGTAAAAAGAAGATTGTGCGAGCCCGCGGCCGCGATCAGCAGGGCTCGCTTGGCGGCCGCTTGGCCCTGCACGTCGGCCAGGTCGGGATAGGGACGGACTTCCAGCAGCAGTCCCTGGGCCTGGTAGGGTTCCAGTGGCGCCTGGCCATTGAGATGGCCGACGAGCTGCAGTAAGTGCTCGATGGCGTACACGCGCAGTCCAGAGGCCAGGCTGGCTTCTTCCGCATTGGCCAGCGGGACGATCAGGCTGCGTCCCGCTGCGCGGGCGGCGAGGGCGGCGGGCAAGACGCCCTGTACGGGACGCACAGCGCCGGACAACGCCAGTTCACCGAGGCATTCAGAATGTTCGAGGGATTCGACAGGTACCTGGCCGCTGGCAGCCAGGATGCCCAGTGCAATGGCCAAATCGAAGCGCCCGCCATCCTTGGGCAGATCCGCCGGTGCCAAGGACAGTGTGATGCGTCGCGCCGGGAAATCGAAGCCGGAGGTGAGTAATGCGCTGCGCACACGGTCCTTGCTTTCCTTGACGCTGGTTTCCGGCAGGCCGACCAGGGTCAGTGAGGGAAGGCCATTAGCCAGGTGTGCCTCGACGGTGACGGCCGGGGCTTCAACGCCCACTAGAGCGCGGCTGTGAACGAGGGCCAGGGACATGCATCACTCCTTGATGACGAATCCTTTGGTGAAACGGCCGCCCGCAGCTCCAAGCGGGGCGGCTGCACTGCAGACAACGCCGTGCCGCAATCGCGGCTAAAAAAGCGCTTCTGCTAGAGGGGCGGCTCGGCCGTGTCGCCCGCCAGCCGGTCTTCCAGCTCGGCAACCTTGGCTTCCAGTGCCTCCAGGCGTGCGCGGGTGCGGGCGAGTACGACCATCTGGCTGTCGAACTCCTCACGGCTGACCAGATCGAGTTTGCTGAACGCGCTTTGCAGGAGCATTTTCAACTGCGATTCCAGCTCGTTATGAGGCAGCGAAGTCTCGCCGCTGAACAAGCGCGACGCTTGATTGCTGAGAGTTTCAAACAGGGCTTTGGGCGGCAACATTGAGGTCATTCCGATGGACGTCGGCGCGCAGTTTAGCACGGGGCGTTAGCCCGCACTGATTCAGTCCCGGGCGGGCGGGGGGTTACCACCCGTTAGGACCGCTCGGCTGCGACCTTGGTGGGGCTTGTCTACAAAGGGCTGCACGATTTGAGCGCAGGGGTACCGATGTCCATGCACCGTTGTGGTGCTTCGCTTTCTCTCCATTACGCGCTGCATCGCTCCTATTCCGTAAAATGCTAGTTAAATCAGTGAATTAAAAAGTTGGCAGGCTTTCTGCTTTATCCCTTGTGGATGCGCGCACGAAGAGCGACCACTAACGCTGCGCAGCTCACCGATGCAGCCTGGCCAGGAGATGTAGCGGCTGGGTCTAGAGCCATCGAGTCATTACAAAAGCACGGCACTGAGCTTAGACTTGTCAGCGGGTTCGTACTTCTGGGGCAAGTCCACCTAAACGGGAGAAGTTTCATGAAACTAGTCACTGCCATCATCAAACCGTTCAAACTGGACGACGTGCGTGAATCCTTGTCGGAGATCGGCGTTCAGGGCATCACGGTGACCGAGGTCAAAGGCTTCGGCCGCCAAAAGGGGCACACCGAGCTGTATCGCGGTGCGGAATACGTCGTCGACTTTTTGCCCAAGGTAAAAATCGACGTGGCCATTGCCGACGATCAGCTTGACCGCGTGATCGAAGCCATCAGCAAGGCCGCCAATACCGGCAAGATCGGCGACGGCAAGATCTTCGTCGTCAATCTGGAGCAGGCCATCCGCATCCGTACCGGCGAAACCGATACCGACGCGATCTAAGCAAGCCCTCCGAACCCACCCCGCCCCAGGAGTAACACACGATGACTCTGCGAAAAATCGCAGGGCTAGGCGCCCTGTTGTCTGTAATAACCCCTTCCGTGGCCCTGGCCCAAGAGGCCACGCTCGATTCCGGTGACACGGCGTGGATGCTCACCTCCACTGCCCTGGTACTGTTCATGACCATCCCGGGCCTGGCCCTGTTCTATGCGGGCATGGTGCGCTCGAAGAACATCCTGTCGGTGATGATGCAATGCTTCGCGATCACCGGCCTGATGAGCATTCTCTGGTTCGCCTACGGTTACAGCCTGGCATTCAGCACCACCGGCATGGAAGCTGGGGTGATCAACTTCAACTCCTTCGTGGGCAGCCTGGACAATGCCTTCCTGGCCAACCTGACCAAGGACAGCCTGGTCGGCGCCTTCCCGGAAAGCGTATTCATCACCTTCCAGATGACCTTCGCAATCATCACTCCAGCGTTGATCGTTGGCGCCTTCGCTGAGCGTATGAAGTTCTCCGCCATGCTGATCTTCATGGCCGTATGGTTCACCTTGGTCTACGCGCCTATGGCGCACATGGTATGGGGCGGCGACGGCGCCCTGCTGTGGGATGAAGGCGTGATCGACTTCGCCGGTGGCACCGTGGTGCACATCAACGCCGGTATCGCTGGCCTGGTGGCGTGCCTGATGCTGGGCCGCCGCAAGGGCTTCCCGACCACGCCGATGGCACCGCACAACTTGGGTTACACCCTGATGGGCGCGGCCATGCTGTGGATTGGCTGGTTCGGTTTCAACGCCGGCTCTGCCGCTGCTGCTGACGACACAGCTGGTATGGCCATGCTGGTCACCCAGATTGCCACCGCCGCTGCTGCACTGTCCTGGATGTTTGCCGAGTGGATCACGCACCGCAAACCCAGCGCTCTGGGGATCGCATCCGGTGTGGTTGCTGGCCTGGTGGCCATTACCCCGGCTGCCGGTGCAGTGGGCCCGGTCGGCGCACTGGTGATTGGTCTGGCTTCCGGTGTGATCTGCTTCTTCTGTGCCACCAGCCTCAAGCGCAAGTTGGGCTACGACGACTCTCTGGACGTGTTCGGCGTGCACTGTGTCGGCGGTATCGTGGGTGCGATCCTGGTTGGCGCGTTCGGCGCCCCGGCCCTGGGCGGCTTCGGTGAGTTCGAAAGCATCGCCACCCAGTTGTGGATCCAGACTGAAAGCGTTGTCTTCACCGTGGTTTACACCGCCATTCTTACCTACCTCATTCTCAAGGTGATCGATGTGGTGATGGGGCTGCGTGTCAGCGACGAGGAGGAGACTGTCGGCCTCGACCTCAGCCTGCACAACGAGCGCGGCTACAACCTGTAAACGACAGCACGCAATAGACACGCCCCAGCCTTCGCACGAGGCTGGGGCGTGTTGCTTTTCGCACTCGAGATTTGCTCCGCTAACGCGCCGCGTTGGCCAGTTTAAATCTCAGTCAAACCGACTCTTTGCTTTTTCTGGCACCGCGTTAGAATGCGCGCGAAAAGGTGCTGAGCAGCGATTTTTGACATGTGGCAGCAGACGATCATTACCCTGCGACCCCGCCCACGAGGTTTCCATCTGGTGACCGACGAGCTGCTTGCCGGTCTGCCGGAACTGGCCTCATGTCGTGTGGGTCTGTTGCACCTCTGGTTGCGCCACACCTCGGCCTCGCTAACCGTGAATGAGAACGCCGACCCCGCAGTACGTCGCGATTTCGAGCGCTTCTTCAACTGCCTGGTGCCCCAGGGCGAGCGCGGTTATGAACATGATGATGAAGGGCCGGACGATCTACCGGCGCACTTCAAAGCCAGTCTGCTGGGCTGTCAGCTGAGCCTGCCGGTCTACGCCGGACGCTTGCAGCTGGGCACCTGGCAAGGGGTCTATCTCGGCGAACATCGCGATCATGGCGGAGTAAGGCAGGTAGTGGCCACGCTGCACGGTGAAGGTTTTTGAATTTTTTCCTCGCGGGTCGATAAATTCCGCGACTGGTCTATAACTAATCAGCTTCGAGCAGACATGAGGTGAATATGAGTGACGATGATCTCGAACAAGACGAACTGGAAACCACCGATGAGGATGACGGCGAGGAGCTGGCAACCGCAGACGAAGAGGATGACGGCGATAGTGATGTAGACGTTGTCGCCCCGGTAGGCAAGAAGGCCAGACCTGCTGCCGAGCCGGAGGAACTACTCAATGTGGAGGCCAAGCAAAAAGAACGTGATGCATTGGCCCGTGCCATGGAAGAGTTCCTGGCTCGTGGTGGCAAGGTTCAGGAAGTCGAGCCGAACGTCGTTGCCGATCCGCCCAAAAAACCGGACAGCAAATACGGCAGCCGCCCGATCTGATCGCGCCGGTTGTTAATTGAAAAAACCGCCTCTTATGGGGCGGTTTTTTATGCGCACGACGCTCTCTGCAGGCTGGCGAGCCCTTCGGGCTATGCGTGCCAGGCGCTCAGCACAGCGGGTAGCTCGGCCAGGCTGCGGATTTGCGCATCGGGTGCTGGCGCGCCGGCCCAGGTTTTTGCGCCTGGATTGAACCAGATTGCCCGCAATCCGGCTGCCTTGGCGCCGCCGATGTCATCGACAGGGTGGTCGCCGACATGCACCGCTTCATGGGGCTGCACGCCGCCACGCTTGAGAGCTTCGTGAAATGGACGGGGATCGGGTTTTCCCACGCCCAGGTCTTCGGCACACAGCGCAAACTGAAAGTAGTCGGCCAGACCCAGGCGGCTGACATCGGCATTGCCATTGGTCAGGACGGCCAAGCGGTAATGGTTGGCCAGCACTTCCAGCGTCGGCTGGACCTCGGGAAACAGGGTGATCTGATGGCGGGCGGCGAGGAAAACCTCAAACCCCTCTTCGGCAAGCGCGGCAGCCTCTGCGGCTGCGTAGCCTGCGTCAATCAGAGCGTGGGCCAGGATGCGCCGGCGCAGTTCACTGATGCGGTGCTTGAGCGCAGGCTCTTTTTCCAGCAGCGCAGCGCGGATCTGCCATAAGTGCTCGATCGGCATCTCACCCAGGTGCTGTGTCTGCCGGGTTAGCCAGTCACGCAGCGCGGCCTCGGCGCTGAGCAGAACGGGTGCCACGTCCCACAAGGTGTCGTCGAGGTCGAAGGTGATCAGCTGAATGGCCATGGGGGACTGACTGTAGGCTCCTAGCGTACCGAACGCAGCGGCGTGCCGAAACGCGGCAGTACGCGGGCGAGTATTTCCGCGATGTAACCGAGAAACAGCGTGCCCAGCGAGCTTTTGTAATGTTGCGGGTCGGGACTGCCGATGGCCAGGACGCCGAACTGGCCCTGTGGGCCGAGGCCGACCACGGCGGCGGAGCCGATTTGCGCCCCGTCTTCACCAAACAGAAAGGCCAGTTCGCCCTGGTGCAAGGCGCCACAGGTAGCCTTGCCGTTCCCGAGCAAGCCGCCGATGGTTTTCTGCGCTTCGCTGAGGCTTGCCGTGCGGCCGACTTCGCTGGGGTTGTCGCGAAACAGCACCAGGCTTACATAAGGCACCAGAAAATCATGGCGCAGACTGTCTTCGGTGGTGCTCACCACTTCTTCCAGGCCGCTGGCGTCGAGCAGGGAAAGAATCAGGCGACGCGACTTGTCGAACAGGCGGTCATTGTCGCGCGCCACGTCCATTAGTTGGCTGAGCCGCTGGCGCAATTCGATGTTGCGCTCGCGCAACAGCTTGACCTGACGTTCGACCAGCGAGACAGCATGGCCGGATTGGTGGGGAATGCGCAGCTCGGGAATCAACTCGTCGTGGTCGACAAAAAATTCCGGGTGCTGACGCAGATAAGCAGCCACGGCGGCGGCGTCGAGCGTAGGTTCGGTCATAGACGGATTTGTCCTTCGTAAACGCGAACGGCGGGTCCGGTCATGATAACCGGGCGACCGGAACCGGCCCATTCAATGGACAGACGGCCGCCGGGCAATTCGATCTGCACCGGCGAGTCCAGCCAGCCCTGGCGGATCGCCGCTACCGCAGCGGCGCAGGCGCCGGTGCCGCAGGCCTGGGTCTCTCCCGCGCCCCGTTCCCAGACGCGCAGGCGCGCCTGGTGGCGATCAATGATCTGCAAGAAGCCAACGTTGACGCGTTGCGGAAAGCGCGGATGGTGCTCAAGGCGTGGGCCCAGCTCATGCACCGGCGCGTTGTCGACATTGTCAACGCGCAGCACGGCATGGGGATTGCCCATGGATACTGCGGCCAATTCAACCTGGCGGCCATCCAGATCGATCGCATAACTCAGCGCCTCGGCCTCGGCCTGAAAGGGAATCTGCGTCGGCGCCAGGCGCGGCGGTCCCATGTCCACACTGACCTGGCCATCATTGCGTATGTGCAATTCGATGATGCCGCTCTTGGTTTCCACGCGAATGGTTTTCTTGGTGGTCAGGCGCTTATCGAGCACGAAACGCGCAAAACAGCGCGCCCCGTTGCCGCACTGCTCCACTTCCGAGCCGTCTGCGTTAAAGATGCGGTAGCGAAAGTCCACGTCCGGATTGTTCGGCGGCTCAACGATCAACAGCTGATCGAAACCGACGCCGGTATGCCGGTTACCCCAGGCTTTGGCGTGCTTGGGTTGGATATGCGCGTGCTGGCTGATCAGGTCGAGGACCATGAAATCGTTGCCCAGGCCGTGCATCTTGGTGAAACGCAAAAGCATGGGGCATCCTCAGTCCGGCAACAGGCTTTCGCCGGCGTAGAGTTCGGCGAGCGTCTCGCGGCGGCGTACTTCGTAAACCTGTTCGCCATCCACCAGCACTTCGGCGGCGCGGCCCCGAGTGTTGTAGTTGGAGCTCATGACGAAACCATAGGCACCGGCCGAGCGCACAGCCAGCAGGTCGCCTTCCGCCAAGGCAAGCTCGCGATCCTTACCGAGGAAGTCACCGGTTTCGCAGATCGGGCCGACGATGTCATAGGGACGGGCGGTGGCATCGCGTGGCTGAACCGGCACGATGTCCATCCAGGCCTGGTACAGCGCCGGGCGGATCAGGTCGTTCATCGCCGCATCGACGATGGCGAAATCCTTGTGCTCGGTGTGCTTGAGGTATTCCACGCGAGTCAGTAACACACCGGCATTGGCGACGATCGAACGGCCGGGCTCGAACACCAGGGCCAGGTCGCGACCGGCGATGCGCTCACGGACCTTGGCAATGTAATCGCCGGCCAACGGCGGTTGTTCGTCGCGGTATTGCACGCCCAGGCCGCCACCCAGGTCGAGGTGCTTGATATGGATGCCGCGCTCGGCGAGGCGGTCGACCAGTACCAGCAGGCGCTCGAGGGCGTCGAGAAAGGGTGCCAGGGTGGTCAGTTGTGAACCGATATGGCAATCGACGCCGATCACGTGCAGGTGGGACAGTTCGGCGGCGCGGGCATAGACCGCTTCGGCTTGTTCGATGTCGATGCCGAACTTGTTTTCCTTGAGCCCGGTGGAGATGTACGGGTGGGTGCCGGCGTCCACGTCAGGATTGACGCGCAACGACACCGGTGCCTTGACGCCCAGTTCGGCGGCCACCTGTTGCAGGCGCTCCAGCTCGTCAACGGATTCTACATTGAAACAGTGCACGCCGACCTGCAAGGCGCGGCGCATGTCGTCGCGACTCTTGCCGACGCCGGAGAACACGATCTTGCCGGGCTCGCCGCCGGCTGCCAGCACACGTTCCAGTTCACCACGGGAAACGATATCGAAGCCAGCGCCCAGTCGCGCCAATACATTCAACACACCGAGGTTGGAGTTGGCCTTCACCGCAAAGCAGACCAGATGCGGCATGCCCGTCAGGGCATCGGCGTAGGCGCGGTACTGGGCTTCGATGTGGGCACGGGAATAGACGTAGGTGGGGGTGTCAAAACGCTCGGCGATGGCGGACAGCGCCACGCCTTCCGCGAACAGTGCGCCGTCGCGGTACTCGAAGGGTTGCATGCGAGCCTCCTGGGGCAACCTGGGGCGCCCATAGGGGACGGGCGCGCCGGTTTTTTAGAATTCGAAACGGTCTTTGCTGTGTCCGGCGCTTTCATCATCCGGGTGGTACAGCGGACCTTTCTGACCGCAGGCACTGAGACCAACGCTGAGCACGAAGAGCGCAAGGAGCGGGAGCAACAGGCGCTTCATGGCGAAAATCCTTGTAAAAGCGGTAATTGCGCTGGAGTATACCGGCCCCCCGGCGGCTTGCCTATGCGCCACGCCACCCGTATAGCGGGCCTTGGCCGCCTTTTTTGATGTAACTTGTCCGACTATCCTGCAGCTCGTCCACGTTACCGGACGGGATGAAATCCATCCGTGCCTGCCAGACCATGAGGAATTCCATGAGCCTTAGCGAAGCCCGTTTTCACGACCTGATCGATGCTGTGCAACAGGAAATCGAGGATGTCTTCGACGACAGCGGCCTGGATGTCGACCTGGAAAATTCGGCCGGCGTACTGACCGTGCGTTTCGAGAACGGCAGCCAGTTGATACTGAGTCGCCAGGAGCCGCTGCGCCAGTTGTGGGTCGCCGCGCGCTCCGGCGGTTTTCATTTCGACTACGATGAATCCAGCGAGCGATGGATTTGCGACTCCAGTGATGAGCCCCTGGGCGAACTACTGGCGCGGGTGACCCATGAACAGGCCGGCGAAGCACTGGAATTCGAAGAGCTCTGAGAGGCGCATCCCCAGCGGTAGCGCCGCCCTCTTGCTTATTTGCTTGGCTGTGATAGGGTCAATGCCGGTACGCAAAACCCCGCCTTCGGGCGGGGTTTTTGTTTTTTCGCATTCGCCAAACACACTACAAGGAGTCACCGACAGGCCATGAGCAGCGCACCTTCGATTACCGTCACCCGTCTCGACATGCAGCGTCTTGAGCAACTGCTCGACAGTCTGGATGAGTACACCCCGGCCGCCGAGGCGCTGGAGGCTGAATTGTCGCGTGCTCTCGTCGTCGGGCACGAAGAAGTTCCTGCGGGCGTGGTCACCATGAACTCTCGCGTGCATTGCCGCGAAGAAGCCAGCGGCAAGGATTACCACCTGACCCTGGTCTACCCCAAGGACGTCGGCGCTGGCGACGGTCGCGTCTCGGTCCTGGCCCCGGTGGGCAGCGCGCTGCTCGGGCTGTCCGTAGGTCAGCAGATCGACTGGCCGGGCCCGGGCGGCAAACCGCTCAAACTGGTCCTGCTGGCGGTGGAATATCAGCCGGAAGCGGCGGGCGACTTCCAGCTGTAAGCGCTGCAGCATGGCCGCCGTGCATCCCCTGCCGGTGGTCGGATAAAACCCGGGCGTGTTCGACACCCCGGGTTGACCTGAAAACAATCACCAACCGGTGACACGCGGCAGAATTCCACACCCGTATGGCTGCGCCCCGCAACGGTGCGCTGAGTTTGCTGGTGGTTCAATGCTCGCGCACCTTTGCTCAGCATCCGGCCTCAAATACCTCTGCCAGGGCATTCTGTGAATCCGCAACTGCAAGCGGTATCCGGCCTCGAGCGCTATGGACTTCTGCTTGCCGCTCTGAGCGTTTGCTCGATCTGCTGTTTGTATTCCAGATAGTGGAAGGTTTGCTCTGTCCCGGGTTCGAACAAACCGGACAGCTCCAGTGCGTCCAGATGGAGTTCGTTGCGGACTCTGGACGAGTGGCTCCAGTACTGGCTCAGGGCGCGGTAAACGCCATGGCGGCCCAGTTCGGCCTGATGGAATGCGTGGTGGCCACAGTAAAGGCTGATGCTGCTGTCTCCCGAAGGCGTGCGTGTGAGGCGGGCGCGCAGCAGCGGAGCGCCGGCCGGCTCCGGCGGGGATTTTTGCCGGAGCAGTTCACGGGCCGGCGAAGGCGCGACGGGCAGTAGCTGGTAGTAACGCAGCGTAAGCGGAGCCTCCAGCGGATGGGCTGCTTCGCTTGGTTGCTGACGATGGTGCAGCAGCCGAGTAAGAAAGCCATGCAGGGGCAGCAGGGCGGACTCATCATGACCTGGCAAGCGTTGCCGCCAGAGCGAATTGCGCTCATCAAGCAGGTAAAGCTGCACGTGCCGTTCGCCGAGCTGATAGAACACTTGAATGCAGTTGGGTTCGGCTGCGCGCAGGATCAGCGCCAGTGGATGCCCAGGCAACGCCTGGGGGTCGAGGTGCAGTGGACTGTAATGCGGGTGTGGACGTGCCAGGGCGGTCTGCAGGGTTGGCAGGTCCCTCAGCGGCAGGCGGACGAGCGTGCCGTCCTGACTCTGCAACAGGTGGTAGTTTTCACCGAGTTGCAGCACAAAGCGCTGCCTATCGTCGGCGAGCACGCGTGTCGCCTGCCCGAAGAGTTCTTCAAGACGCCGGCAGATTGCCGTGGCACGGTTGCGGTTGAAACAGCGTACCGCGAGTGTCGGGTGACGCTCATCGCGTCCCGTGATGAGCAACTCTTGCAGGCAGTCAATCAGGCTCAGGGGACCTTCGTAGCGCTTGAAATGCACCTCGTTCCAGCTGCTGATACTGACCAGATCCAGGCTCTGCACCAGATTGAGATGGGCGCCGGAATAGTCCAGCACATCGCTGCGACCACTGGCCAGTTGCGCGCTGGACAGGGTCTTGAGAGGGTCGAGACCTACGTTAACCAGGATCAGGAGCGTAACCGGCCTGCTGGGTTGTAGCATGGCCTCTTCGCTGACCGGCGCCTGCGCGCCAGGCAACGTTTGCAGCAGGCTGCTGCGCAGGCCTTGCAGTTCAAAATCGAAGAGCTCGCTGCGTCCTGGATGCAGGGTCAGCCGGCTCGCCCCGTCGATAATGCCGTTGCGGATCGCCCAGACAAGTAGCTCTGCCAGGCTGGGGGCTTGCTTGAGCGGAGCAATGTCCTGGCACTGACGCAGACTCAGGCTGCCGCCATGCAGCGCCCAATGGTCATGGTCCACCTGCTGTACGGTCAAATGACCTTCCGTCAGGTTAGGTGCAATGCCAGGGTTGAGGGTTTCGATCTTGCCGGGTGCGCGGGCAAAGACAACCCGCAGCCGTCGCCCAAGAATCGCCAGGTCGCGCTGGCTGAGCGGGTGGCTTGCCAGTTGCGCGCGGGCGAACTGCTGCAGGCTGCGATAGCTTTTGACCAGGCCGGCGGCCAGCAGGCGCAGTTCCTCGTTGACTTGACGCAGCTTCCACTGCGGACGGTTGTCGAGGTTCAGCAGCAGGCGCTCGTCCCAGTCCCACGTAGCGCACAGACGTTGCAGCAGCTGGCGTTGCCAGCTCTTGCGCTGCGCGGTGACCGGCCGGCTGAGGGGACGATTGATCTTCAGGTACAGGCAACGGCGCATCAGGGCGATGCGTGGTTGGTCGTTGATGTTGCGCAAGTAACCTTCAAGACGGCGGTACAGGAGCACGTAAGGGTCTAGTTCATCGAGGTCCAGACTGCCGGCGAACACGGCACGCTTGAACTCCAGGGCCAGGCAGTCGCCGTGTGGAAACTCGCTGGCATAGGCTTCGTTGAGCAGCAATTTGAGCGTCGATTTGTAGGGCGACTCGATGCATTTGTACAGCTGCCACAGGCCGGCACCAAGGAATTCATTCGCGGGAATCTGTCCAAGATGTCCCAGCTCCAGGTGGTCCTCGGCGCGCAGCAGGCCGCGTGCTTGCAAGGCGGCTATATAGGCCAGGTAGTGATTTTCATGCTCGGCGGGTACCAGCCACCAGGTGGGCATCCGCCCGGCCAACCAGATGGCGGTGCGGTAAAACTCGTCGAGCAGCAGGTAGTGCTGGCTGCTGCCGCAGTCCTCATCGCCCAATTCGGCGGCGCGCTGTCCGCTGGCGAAGCGCGGCGGGTCGACGAGGAAAATATGCAGCTCGGCGCCTTGGCTGGCGGCCCAGGTTTCCAGCAGCGTGGCCTTGCGCTGCAACTCGGTCAGCTCGCTGTCGCTCAATTGCGGGTCATGGCACAGCCACAGGTCCATATCGCTCTGCTCGGCCTGCGCCAGGGTGCCCAGACTGCCCATCAGGAACAGGCCCTGCAGCGGCATTGGGCCGTGCGGGTCGGGTTTGCGGTAGCGGAACGAGCGCGCCACGGCCTGGGCTTCGGCCAGCAATACAGGCTCAGGGGTATAACTGCTCAGCCCGGCCGGAGTGGTGACAGAGACATAACCGGGCAGCGCGGGATGATTGGTGTGAAACAGCAGAGGCAGCAGGCGCAGTACCCGCTGTTGGCGCGTGGGAAGCAGCTGCAAGGCTCGTTCGAGACGGCCTTGGTTTACCTGCAAAAAGCGTTGACGTAGCTGCCGAAGCGCCCGGCGGTCCAACTCTGGAGAGAGTTCAACAGGGTCGGGCGTTACATCGACAGGGTCTTTCGACAGCATGATGTCCTGGCTGGCCGTTTTGAGGGCAAGCCAGTGATATCGGCCAGTGGTGCGAAACGTTGAGCGTGTGAGTCCCGCTTAGGCGGTGGGTGGGGTGAGAATGGTCAGTACGCTCTGGGCATGCCGTGCCGCCTCCAGCCCCAAGCTGGTCAGGTAACCGCCATCGTGCAGGGTGGTCAGGCCTTTCTCGTGCAGGCGGCGAGCGGCAGCAATCGTTGCGGCTTCTGCGCTGTTATGAATTTTCAAACCTTCCAGGCTGTTGGCCAGGTTGAACTGATTGAGCAACTCAAGTTCGGCGATCACATCGGCGGTGTAGGTCATGGTGACTCCCTGGGATGAATAAAGCGCTGCCGTCTGGCGGCCTGTCGATCGACAGTAAAGCCCATTGCCCTGGCCAATCACCAGAGTTATTCGTGGCTGTCCTCGCCTGGCAGGCTGGGCAGTGCCCGCAAGGCCGACTCGTAACCGGCCTGATCAAAGGGGCGATCATCGCGCAGCATCGCGTTGATTTCCTCAGCCAGTACCAGCGCCATCAGGTGCAGGATCTCCTCCCGCTCATACCCAACCAGGGTCAGCTTGTTGAGCGTGGCGCGCACTGCGGGAGGCTCACCGCTTTCCAGCTGGTTCTCGATGGCTTGGATCAATGTCTGTTGGGCGAAGGATTCCTCTTCGCTTTCGTCATGGTCGCTCATGGGATCACCTTGTTTAGCGTGCGGGTATGTTGGCACGGTTTGCCACACAGAGCATTCAGCGCATCGATACACCTGGGCAGCGGCTCCGAGCCCGTCTATAACCCTGCTTCAATTGTCCGGCTTGGAGATTTCTCATGCTCAGTCTGCACGGTTTCGCGGTCAGCAACTACTTCAATATGGTCAAGCTGGCCTTGCTGGAAAAAGGCCTGCCGTTCGAGGAAGTCACCGTTTTCAATACGCGCAGCGAAGCGTTTCTGGCCAGCAGCCCGCGAGGCAAGGTGCCGGTATTGCAGACCGATGCGGGCTTTATCAGCGAGACCAGTGCCATTCTCGACTATCTGGAAGACCATGGTGAGGGACGGCCTTTGTTACCAGCCGAACCCTATGCCCGTGCCCAGGTGCGGGCCTTGATGAGAGAAATTGAGCTGTACATCGAGTTGCCGGCCCGGGCCTGCTACCCGGAAGCATTCTTTGGCGCACAGGTCGACGAGGCGATCAAGGCCAAAGCCCGTGGTGAGTTGCTCGGCGGCATTGCCGCGCTCAAGCGTCACGGGCGTTTTGCGCCCTATGTAGCCGGTGCGGAGTTCAGCCTGGCGGATATCTATCTGCTGTACAGCCTGGACCTGGCCTGCGAGGTGGCGCGCAAACTGTTTGGCCTCGACCTGCTGGCCGACTTTCCGGCCGCCACCGAGCTGCTTGCCCGGCTCAAGCAGAATCCCCATGTGCAACGCGTGGCCGCTGATCGGGAGGCGCAGATGCCGGCGTTCCTGGCCATGGTGAAAAGTCAGCGTCAGGCCTGATTACTGCGCGTCCCTCGCCAGTGTTGCGGTCACTTCTGCCAGGCACAGAAGCAGCCGCTGGCCAGGGTTTGCGTGGCGAGTACCGGACGGCCCTGTAGCAGCGCATCGAGAATCGGCTCGATAAAGCTGTTGGCGGAGGTGCACACCGCG
The DNA here is from genome assembly GCF_052245235.1 of Pseudomonas sp. B392_1p. NCBI lineage: Bacteria > Pseudomonadati > Pseudomonadota > Gammaproteobacteria > Pseudomonadales > Pseudomonadaceae > Pseudomonas > Pseudomonas sp. B392_1p. The sequence goes on along the minus strand of NZ_JBQPXM010000004.1, from coordinate 234,256 downwards.
CCTTCGCTGTAAGGGCCAAAGTAGGCAAGCGAGCCTTGTTGATCCCAGATTGCGACGGCAGGGCTGGCCGGCAAACCCTCGGCGCCGGCAAGCGTCGCCAAAGGTTGCAGGCTGGCCAGCGGAGCAGGCAGCTGGCCTCGACTGCCTGGCTTTTGCAGCGCATAGAACACCACATGCGCCTGGTCTTGATAGCGCTCCAGCAGCTCGGCCAGATGCTGCTGATTGCCGACATTGCATGGACAGGCCGGATCCCAGAAATGCACCACGCGGATGGGCCCGGGCCCGGCAAGTGCAGCCGGCAGCTGCAATTGCTGGCCGCTGAACAGCGTGGTCTGATTGTCGAAGGGGCGCAGATACTGGCCCTGATACCACCAGAAGGCCCATGCCATGGCGAAGAGCCAGAGGACGGCGAGCAGCCAGGCGAGCACGGTCTTGCGAGTGGGAGACATGGTCAGGGGCGGGGTGGACTAAAGGACGTATAGCTTGCCATGGAGCGGGGCCTGGCAGTATACCAATGGGCCAGAGTGGCGCGGCCGATCCGCTGCTCTTTGCGTCTGACTTTGGTAAAAAACCCATGATTGATGTCTTCCAGCCTGAACTTCTGCGCGCCGCTCTGCGACCCTTGGCCGCGGAGCAGGACGAGTCGCCGCAATCGCTGGCGTATCGCAGTTTCTATGGTCTGGATCTGGCCCATCCTGACGTCAGCACCCGGCTCGGCACTGTGCGTGCAGGGCCTTATCGGCTGGCGGTGCAAGCCTGGTGGCCACCGCGGGCCGAGGGCAGCGTGCTGTTGCTGCACGGCTATTACGACCACATGGGCCTGTATCGGCATGTGATCGATTGGGCGTTGCGGATGAATTTCGCCGTGCTGAGCTGCGACCTGCCCGGTCACGGGCTGTCCAGCGGACCGCGCGCCAGCATTGGCGACTTCGGTGAATACCAGAGTGCTCTGCATGCTCTGTTCAGTCAGGCCGAAGCCCTGGCGATGCCCCGCCCCTGGCACCTGTGCGGACAGAGCACTGGGGCCGCAATTTTGATCGATCACCTGCTGCATGCCCGGCGGCGTCCCGAACTGGGTGAAACCATCCTGCTGGCCCCCTTGGTGCGCCCGCGTTCCTGGGGCTGGTCACAGCTGAGCTACCATCTGGCAAGGCCCTTTGTGGATTCGATACCCCGCCGTTTCAGTGTCAATTCCGGCGATCAGCAGTTCATCGATTTCGTGCACACTCGTGATCCGCTGCAGCCACGGGTCTTGCCGACCGCCTGGGTCGGCGCGCTGGCGCGCTGGATTCCGCGTATCGAAGGTGCCTCGCGCAGCGCCTACAGCCCGCTGATCGTGCAGGGCGAAGAGGACATGACGGTGGATTGGCGACACAATCTGGATGTCCTGCAAGACAAATTCAGCCAACCGCGCACCTTGTTATTACGCGATGCCCGCCATCATTTGGCCAATGAACGGGAGTCGGTGCGCGAGCAGTACTTTTCTTTTTTACGTGAGCATCTGGGATGAGGCACCGCCTGATCGGCGGCGCGTGCAACGTCAGCGGTTAGAGTGGCTGAAGCTCCTCAGTACCTTGCCCCACCGCCAGGGCTGCCCGCAGCGCGGCCAGGGCAGCCTGATAATACGCCTGGCCGGCGGGTGAATCGGCAAATGCCACGAAGGCGCTCAGTTCCTGCTCGGACAGGTCGCGATAGACGTGCAGCAGCGTGTTGTCGAGATTGGTTTCAATCTGGCGCATCAGCCGCTGGCGCTGGGTATTGAGCAGTCCGCGGGTCTGGGCGTTGCCGAACGGCAGGCCGGGAATCATCTGGCTGAGACTGTCGGCGGCGACTCCTGCCAGCGCCAGGCTGACTTCCGCGCCGGCCTCGCTGGCGGGCAAGGCCTGGGCAAGGCGCTGGATCAGCGCCCGGCGGCTGTCCGTAACGGTGGGCAGCGGCATGCCCTTGGCATAGCGCTGCAAGGCGGCTTTGCTGGAGGCCTCGACTTCGGCGGCGACGATCTTGCGCCCCAGGGGGCTGGTGAAAAACCGCAGTGCCGGTTGCGGATCGGCGAGTTGCTGGCGCAGGGTTGCCAGGGCCCGGTTGTCCATGGCAGCAGGTTGGAAACGGCGATTGCTGTTTTCCACCAAGGCGGCGAACACCGCCGGTGGCAGGCTGCTGCGATAGCGCTGCTGTGCCACGCTCAGGGCATCATGGAAATGGGCGCGTTGTTGCGGCCAGCCGCCCGCCTGGTACAGGCGAGCATGGTCATCGGCGAAAGCAGGCAGGCTGAGCAGGGCCAGACACAGGCCAAGGAAAAAGTGCATGGGAACTCCAGTCATGCGGGTAGTAATCAAATGGATTGATGAAGGGAAGGTAAAAGGAGAGAACGAGCATGGCGAATACACCTCGTCCGTCGTTACACAAGTCACTATGCGCAGGCATTTGCGCCACTCTAGAATGCCCGCTCCTCCACCCTTCTGGTGACTCTTCCTTGCTGGCGCCTATTATCGACGACCTCGTGACTCACGGCTGGTCGCAACAGCCCGTGTTCCTTCCGCAGACTCTGACCGCTGAACTGGCGCAAGAGTGCCGTACCCGTAACGCCGCCGGCGAATTGGCGCCAGCGGCCATTGGCCGGGGCGGCGGGCAGATCGTCAACGAAGGGATCCGCAACGACCATATTCTATGGCTGGAAGCGGGGCAATCGGCAGCGGGCGATCAGTATCTGGTATTGCTCGATGAGTTGCGCCAGGCGCTCAATAGGGAATTGTTTCTTGGCCTGGAGGAGCTGGAGTGTCACTTCGCGCTCTATCCGCCGGGTGGCTATTACCTGCGCCACCTGGACCGCTTTCGCGATGATGACTGCCGCACGGTGACTGTCGTGGCCTATCTCAACGAGGCTGACTGGTTGCCCGAGCATGGCGGTGCCTTGCGGTTGCATTTGCCGGATGGCCCACGGGACGTGGTGCCGATGGGCGGGACGCTGATCTGCTTCATGTCCGACCGGATCGAGCATGAGGTGTTACCCGCCACACGGCCGCGATTGTCGCTGGCGGGCTGGTTTCGTCGCCGGCCGCTGTAACCAGTGGTGGAATTTCAACCGTTTAGGCAGGGGGACTGTTGTGGAAAAGATTCTGGTCAGCGCCTGTCTGCTGGGGCAGCGGGTGCGCTATGACGGTGGCAGTCACGGCCCGTTCGATCTGTTGCGCCAGTGGCAGGCCGAAGGGCGACTGGTTGCGTTGTGTCCGGAAGTGAGCGGCGGCTTGCCGACGCCACGTCCGCCTGCGGAAATTCCGGGCGGGCAGGGCGCAGCGGTGCTGGATGGCCGTGTGGCGGTGGTCACGGTGGGTGGCGCTGATGTCAGCGCCGCCTTTCTGGCAGGTGCGCAGGCTGCCTTGCGGACGGTAAGTGAACAGGGGCTGCGCCTGGCGGTGCTCAAGGCGCGTAGCCCGTCCTGTGGCAATCAACAGAACTATGACGGCAGTTTCAGCGGCACGCTGGTCGATGGCGAAGGCGTCACGGCCGCCGCGCTGCGCCGAGCCGGTGTGCAGGTGTTCAACGAGCAGCAGTTGGACGCGGCGGCTGAGGCGTTGCGGCAGCTCGAATTTGACCCGAATGCGAGGCGTAACCTGCGGGGCTGACGGCAGCGAGACGGTGTGACCAGAAACGAAAAAGGGAGGCCATTGGCCTCCCTTTTCTATCCGCTGCGCGCGCTTAGAACAGTACGCGGCTACGGATGGTGCCCTTCACGTCGTGCAGCTTTTGCAGCGCCAGATCGGAGTAGGCGGCGTCGACGTCGATCACCACGTAGCCGACCGATTCGTTGGTCTGCAGGAACTGGCCGGAGATGTTGATGCCGTTCTCGGCGAACACCGTGTTGATCTCGCTCATCACGCCGGGAATGTTCTGGTGGATGTGCAGCAGGCGGTGCTTGCCCGGGTGCGACGGCAGGGCCACTTCGGGGAAGTTGACCGAGGACACCGAGGTGCCGTTGTCGCTGTACTTGACCAGCTTCTCGGCGACTTCCAAACCGATGTTGGCTTGGGCTTCAGCAGTGGAGCCGCCGATGTGCGGCGTCAGAATGACCTTGTCCAGGCCGCGCAGCGGGCTGACGAATTCCTCGTTGTTGGAGCGTGGCTCCACCGGGAACACGTCGATGGCGGCGCCGATCAGGTGCTCGTCTTCGATGGCCTTGGCCAGCGGCTCGATTTCCACCACGGTGCCGCGCGAGGCGTTGATCAGGATGCCGCCCTTCTTCATGGCGCGGATTTCCGCTTCGCCAATCATCCACTGGGTGGAAGGCAGTTCCGGTACGTGCAGGGAGACGATGTCGCAGTGGCCCAGCAGTTCGTGCAGGTTGCCGATCTGTGTGGCGTTGCCCAGCGGCAGCTTGGTCACCACGTCATAGAAGAAGACCTGCATGCCCAGCGCTTCAGCCAGCACCGACAGTTGGGTGCCGATCGAGCCGTAGCCCACGATACCCAGCTTCTTGCCGCGGATCTCGAAGGAGTTGGCCGCCGACTTGATCCAGCCGCCGCGGTGGCAAACCGCGTTCTTTTCCGGAATGCCGCGCAGCAGCAGGATGGCCTCAGCCAGCACCAGTTCAGCCACGGAGCGGGTGTTGGAGTAGGGCGCATTGAACACGGCAATGCCGCGCTCACGGGCAGCGTTGAGGTCGACCTGGTTGGTACCGATGCAGAAGCAACCGACCGCGACGAGTTTTTTCGCGCAATCGAAGACTTCTTCGGTCAGCTGGGTGCGCGAGCGAATGCCAATGAAGTGGGCGTCAGCGATCTTTTCCTTGAGTTCCGCCTCCGGCAGCGCGCCGACAAGGTATTCGATGTTGGTGTACCCGGCGGCCTTCAGGGTATCCACGGCGTTCTGGTGAACCCCTTCCAGAAGAAGGAACTTGATTTTGCTCTTGTCGAGGCTGGTCTTGCTCATCTGCGTACCTGTGATCCCGTTTTGAATGGCAGGGGAGCGGTCAGCGGCATTGGCTGGCCGGGCCGGCGTCGGCCGGCCCCGGAAATCGGCCGAAGCGCACGATTAGCGGGGGGCATATGCTAGCATGATCTCCTTTTTTCTGGCTCGGTCGCGACCTGAACTGTGCTCAGGGCGACCATGAATGATTCGAGAGTTCCACAATGACCCAAGCCGCCCTGATCGAACAACTGAAGACCCTGGTCGAGCCGGGAAAAGTCCTCACCGACGCCGCCTCGCTGGAGGCCTACGGCAAGGACTGGACCAAGCATTTCGCGCCCGCACCGAGCGCCATTGTCTTCCCGAAAAGCATCGAGCAGGTGCAAGCCATTGTGCGCTGGGCCAATCAGCACCAAGTCGCGCTGGTGCCCTCGGGCGGGCGTACCGGCCTGTCGGCTGCGGCCGTGGCGGCCAATGGTGAAGTGGTTGTATCGTTCGACTACATGAATCAGATTCTCGAACTCAACGAGTTCGACCGTACCGCTCGCTGCCAGGCCGGCGTGGTCACCAAGCAGCTGCAACTGGCTGCGGAAGAAAAGGGCTTGTACTACCCGGTGGACTTCGCCTCGTCCGGCTCCAGCCAGGTCGGCGGCAACATTGGCACCAATGCAGGCGGCATCAAGGTGATTCGCTACGGCATGACCCGCAATTGGGTCGCCGGCATGAAAGTGGTGACCGGCGCAGGCGAGATTCTCGAGCTGAACAAGGATCTGATCAAGAATGCCACCGGCTATGACTTGCGCCAGCTGTTCATCGGCGCCGAAGGCACCCTGGGCTTCGTGGTCGAGGCCACCATGCGCCTGGAGCGTACGCCGAAGAATCTCACCGCGATGGTGCTCGGCACCGCCGACTTCGACGCGATCATGCCGGTGCTGCATGCCTTCCAGAGCAAGCTCGATCTGACCGCGTTTGAGTTCTTCTCCGACAAGGCTCTGGCCAAGGTGCTGGGCCGAGGCGATGTACCGGCACCGTTCGAGACCGAGTGCCCGTTCTATGCGCTGCTGGAGTTCGAAGCCATCAGCGAAGACATCGCCAACGAGGCGCTGGCGATCTTCGAGCATTGCGTCGAGCAGGGCTGGGTATTGGATGGCGTGATGAGCCAGAGCGAGCAGCAGTTGCACAACCTGTGGAAGCTGCGCGAGTACATTTCTGAAACCATCAGCCACTGGACGCCCTACAAGAACGACATCTCGGTGACCGTTTCCAAGGTGCCGGCGTTCCTCAAGGATATCGACGCTATTGTCGAGGCCAACTACCCGGACTTCGAGGTGGTATGGTTCGGCCACATTGGCGACGGCAACCTGCACCTGAACATCCTCAAGCCCGATGCCATGGACAAGGACGAGTTCTTCGCCAAGTGCGCCACGGTGAACAAGTGGGTGTTCGAGACCGTCGAGCGCTACAACGGCTCGATCTCCGCCGAACACGGTGTGGGCATGACCAAGCGTGATTACCTGGGTTACAGCCGCTCGCCCGCGGAAATTGCCTGCATGAAGGCGGTCAAGGCTGTGTTCGACCCCAATGGCATCATGAACCCCGGCAAGATTTTTGCGGTTTGATTCGCTCTGACAACAACAAGCCTTTCAAGGAGTCGCCATGAGCTACCAACACCAATACATTGACGGCACCACCATTCATTACCCGCTGGGCAAGGTGGTCTGCGTGGGGCGCAACTACGCCGAACATGCCAAGGAGCTGAACAACCCGGTGCCCACCGAGCCGTTGCTGTTTATCAAGCCAGGCAGTTGCACGGTATCGCTGATAGGTGGGTTCAGCATTCCCGAAGAGCGCGGCGGTGTGCATTACGAGGCGGAAATCGCCGTGTTAATCGGCAAGCCGCTGTCGCGCCGGCCAAGTGTCGAGGAAGTGCTGGATGCCATTTCCGGCCTTGCTCCGGCCTTGGACCTGACCCTGCGCGACGTACAGAGCGCGCTCAAGGAAAAGGGCCTGCCTTGGGAGATTGCCAAGTCGTTCGACGGCGCCTGTGTGCTGGCGCCCTTCGTGCCCGGCGACGCCATCGCTGACTTAGCCGACCTGGGCATTCGCCTGAGCATCAATGGCGAAGTGCGTCAGGATGGCCACAGTTACGACATGCTCAACCCCATCGTGCCGCTGATCCAGCACATGGCCGGGCATTTCAATCTGCAGCCTGGCGACGTGATCCTCACGGGCACGCCCGCCGGCGTTGGCCCGCTGCAGCGTGGTGACGAACTGGTCCTCGAGTTGCCGGGCCTGTCGCGCTTCGAAAGCCGCGTGTTGTAAACCGGTCTCTCGCATAACTCGCCACCTGCTGACTCTGTAGGAGCGACGTGTCCGCGATTTGAGGGCCATTTCCGTGCTGCCGATATCGCGGACACGTCCGCTCCTCCTACCAAGCGACCCCGATAAGGCAAATCGCCTATGGGTACCGACTCCCCTCTGCCGCAGCCAAACGGGCTGCGCCTGGGTCAGACACGCGGTCTTAAGCTTCGTTTAAGGCGCTCTTCAGCTTCGCTTCAGCGGCTAAGCTTACCCTGTGCTGGTCAAACCATGATCAAGGGGTAAACCTCATGAAACGTACTCTATTGGCTTTGCTGCTGGTACCGGCCTTCTCAGTCACGGCCTTTGCGGCCGGTTACAGCGGTCCGGGCGGGGTCGAATCCGTCACCACTGTGGCTGCTGCACTGGAAGCCGCCGACGACACGCCCGTCACCCTGGAAGGCCAGATCGTGCGGCGCATCGGCAAAGAAACCTACGAGTTCAAGGACGCCACCGGTTCCATCGAGGTGGAGATCGATGATGACGAATGGCCGAACCAGACCGTTTCGGAAACCGCCAAGGTGCGCATCAGCGGTGAAGTGGACGCGGGCATGACCAGCCGCGATATCGACGTCGAGCGCGTTGAGCTGCTGCAGTAACACTTTGGCAGATCAACACAACGAACCCGCCACTGGCGGGTTCGTTGTGTTCAGTTGCGGTTACACCGCTTCATCATGCAGCACGGCTTCAACAGCGTGGCGCTTGACCGACTCGCTGCCGTGCTCGGCACTGCCCCGGCTGGTATACATCTGGCTTTGTCCGACCACCTGGCCATTGGTGGCCTTGAGTACGAAGTAGTGCTTTTCGTTGCTGCCGGCCTTGATCTCGAAAGCACCCTCACGCTGGGAATTGTTGCGCACCGATTTAATGCCGTTTAGCGCAGAGTCCTTGGCTTTGTAGAGTTCGCTGGTCAGGATGATCTGGCCATTGCTGGCCAACAGGTTGAAGTGGAATTGGCCGTTGCTGGAACGTTTCAGATGGAATTTGCCGAACATTGCGACACCTCCTGATGTGTACGTCTGTATTACAGGCTAGACGCAACGGTGGCGCGCGCAATGGTCCGTGGCAGCAGTCAGCGCTTGAGGATTTGCACGCCCGTAGCGGTGCCCAGCAGCAGCACATCGGCGGGCCGGGCGGCGAACAGGCCATTGGTGACCACGCCGACGATGGCGTTGATGTCGGCTTCGAGCTTGGCCGCATCGGTGATGTGCAGGTTGTGAACGTCGAGGATGACGTTGCCGTTATCGGTGACCACTCCCTGGCGATACACCGGATCGCCGCCCAGCTTGACCAGCTGGCGGGCAACATGGCTGCGCGCCATCGGGATCACCTCCACCGGCAGCGGGAAACCACCCAGAACCGGCACGCGCTTGCTGGCGTCGGCGATGCAGACGAAGGTCTTGGCCACTGCGGCGACAATTTTTTCGCGGGTCAACGCCGCGCCGCCGCCCTTGATCAGCTCCAGGCGGTCATTGGCTTCGTCAGCGCCATCAACATAGAACTCCAGTTCGCCGACCGAATTGAGGTCATAGACCGCAATGCCATGGTCTTTCAAGCGCTGGGCAGTGGCTTCCGAGCTGGCCACGGCGCCGTCGAAATCGAATGTGTGACGAGCCAGGGCATCGATGAAGTAGTTGGCGGTGGAGCCGGTGCCCACGCCGATGACGCTGTTGCGCTCCAGGTGTGGGAGGATGTAATCGACGGCGGCCTGGGCCACTGCCTGCTTGAGCTGGTCCTGATTCATGACGGGTTCCAGGGGTAAATAAGGCGCGAATTATAGCCTTCGGGGGTGGGACGGTCTCGCCGCGCTGAGACCGGTGAAGCGATTTTTCCGAGGAATTCGCAGGTGGTCGTCAGCCGAAGCGCTGGAGTAGACTGATTCCCCCGCGCAACGCCTATCACGATAAGACCGCCACGATGCTCGAACAGTACGTCAAGAAAACCCTCACCTCGCGCGTCTATGACGTCGCCGAGGAAACGCCGCTGCAACCCGCCCGCCAATTGTCCGAACGCCTGGGCAACCAGATTCTCCTCAAGCGTGAAGATCTGCAGCCGGTGTATTCCTTCAAGATTCGTGGCGCCTACAACAAGATCGCCCAGCTCAGCGCCGAAGAGCGCAGCCGTGGCGTGGTCACCGCGTCGGCCGGCAACCATGCCCAGGGCGTGGCGCTGGCCGCCAAATACCTGGGCATCAAGGCCACCATCGTCATGCCGCGCACCACGCCGGAATTGAAAGTGCAGGGCGTGCGCGCCCGTGGCGGCAAGGTGGTGTTGCACGGCGACGCTTTTCCCGAAGCGCTGGCCCACTCGCTGAAATTGGTCGAAGAAAAGGGCTTGGTTTATATCCACCCCTACGATGATGAATATGTCATCGCGGGCCAGGGCACGGTGGCGATGGAAATTCTCCGCCAGCAACAAGGGCCGTTGGACGCGATTTTCGTACCGGTTGGCGGCGGCGGGCTGATTGCCGGGATTGTCGCCTACGTCAAATACCTGCGCCCGGAAATCAAGGTAATCGGCGTCGAGCCGGATGATTCCAATTGCCTGCAGCAGGCGTTGGCCGATGGCGAACGTACGGTGCTGCCCCAGGTCGGCCTGTTCACCGATGGCGTGGCCGTGGCGCAGATCGGTGAGCGCCCTTTCGAGATCTGCAAGGATTACGTCGATGAGGTGATTACCGTCAGCACCGACGAAGTGTGTGCGGCAATCAAGGACATCTACGAGGATACCCGCTCGATCACCGAACCGGCCGGCGCGCTGGGGGTGGCGGGTATCAAGAAGTACATCGCCCGTGAAGGCATCACAGGGCAAGTGCTGGTGGCAGTCGACTCCGGCGCCAACATCAATTTCGATCGCCTGCGTCATGTCGCCGAACGCGCCGAGCTGGGCGAAAAGCGCGAAGCGATCATCGCCGTGACCATTCCCGAGCAACCGGGCAGCTTCAAGACCTTCTGCCAGGCAATTGGCAAACGGCAAATTACCGAATTCAACTACCGCTACAACTCCGAGCGAGAAGCGCACATCTTCGTGGGCGTGCAGACCCACCCCGAGCACGATCCGCGCGAAGCGCTGGTCGAAGGGCTGCGCGAGAAAGGCTTTCCGGTGCTTGACCTGAGCGAAGACGAGATGGCCAAGCTGCATATTCGCTACATGGTTGGTGGCCATTCGGCAGCCATCAATGACGAGATTGTGCTGCGCTTCGAGTTTCCGGAGCGCCCGGGCGCGCTGTTCAACTTCCTCAACAAGCTGGGCGGACGCTGGAATATCTCGATGTTCCACTACCGCAACCACGGCGCCGCCGACGGCCGGGTGGTCGCCGGGCTGCAGGTGCCCGAGGCGGACCGTCATCTGCTGCCGGCGGCGCTGGAAGCGATCGGTTATCCGTACTGGGATGAAAGCGAGAACCCGGCCTACAAGCTGTTTCTAGGGTAAGCAAGGACAGCGACGTCCGACTGGCTAGACTGCAAGCATCAAACAACGGGGAGCGCGCCATGGAGGCCTACCTGAGCCTGCAGATCCTGCAAGGGTTGCTGGCGGTCTTGTTGCTGGCCGTCGGTGCCGGCCTGGCATGGATGGTTTGGCACCGCTGGCAGGCTTCGAGCTGGCCGCAGCGGCCTGCCTTGGATGCCTCGGTGCGGGTGGGCCTGCCGGCGTTGGCCGTACTGGTTATCGCCGCGCCGATAGTGGCCTGGTGGTTGCTGCACCTGGGCGAGGTGCCGTTCGGTTACTTGTGGGTGCTGGGTAGCGCCTGTCTCTATCTGCTCGCCGGCATCGCCTGGTTGCTGTTGGGACAGCGCCTGCTGCGCGTGTATCGTCAGCCCGCGCTGGCTGACCAGGCGCGTTTTTTACCCGTGACATTCGCCTGCGCCGTTGTAGCGCTGGTTGTGTTGCTGATCATTCTGCTGTTGATCGCGCTGCGTCCGCTGTAGCGAAACCGTCGCCTGCCGTAGGGCGGATGTCGTTTTCTACATCCGCCATGACCTTCGCGCGGTGGGTCGATAACGCGTGACCCACCCTGAACCTCAGTATCGGCGGCTGGACCTGGTCGGCTCAACGCAGCGATATCACCGGCCAGCCGCGTTTTAACGCTTCCTCGCGCAGGATGGGGTCGGGATCGACGGCTACCGGGTGGCTGACGCGCGACAGCAACGGCATGTCGTTGCGCGAGTCGCTGTAGAAATAACTGTCGTCCAGGGATTGCTGGTTTTCTGCCAACCAGCGCTCCAGGCGTGTGACCTTGCCGTCCTGGAAACAGGGCACGTCAATGCAGCGCCCGGTGTAGCGGCCGTCCTGCATTTCGCATTCGGTGGCCAACAGCGTGTCCACACCCAGGCGTCGAGCGATGGGTGCGGTGATAAAACGGTTGGTGGCGGTGATGATCACCACCCGGTCGCTGGCGTCGCGGTGTTGGCGAATCAGCGCCTCGCCCTTGGCCAGGATGATGGGCTCGATATGGCTGGCCATGAATTCACGGTGCCAGCCTTCCAGGTCACTCATGGCGCTGCGCCCGAGCAGTTCCTGGCAGAAATCCTGATAGGCCAGTACGTCCAGGCGACTCTGCAGGTAGTCCTCATAAAAGGCATCGTTGCGTGCGCGGTAGCTGTCGGCGTCGACCAGGCCGCGTTGGCAGAGGAATTCGCCCCAGGCGTGGTCGCTGTCGCCAGCCAGCAGGGTGTTATCAAGATCGAATAAGGCCAGGCGCACGGAAACCTCGCAAATGCGGAAAATAAAAGAGACCAAGCATACCGGGTCTGTCGGTTTGGCTGAAGGTGACGGACTGCGTTCACGCGCCTTGACACACAGGCATGCAAGTTGCTTTCGGCACCGAGTATTTTTGTGGAACAATGCGGTGAATGTAGGTTTACGAGGTGGTCCGACGTGATCGACTCCGATGGTTTCCGTCCCAATGTCGGCATCATCCTGACCAATGATAGTGGCCAGGTGCTGTGGGCACGACGAATCAATCAGGATGCCTGGCAATTTCCCCAAGGTGGCATCAATCCGGAAGAAACGCCCGAACAAGCCCTGTACCGTGAATTGAACGAAGAAATCGGTCTGGATCCGCAGGATGTGGAAATCCTCGCCTGTACCCGGGGCTGGTTGCGTTATCGCCTGCCGCAACGCCTGGTGCGTACTCACAGCCAACCGTTGTGCATCGGTCAGAAGCAGAAGTGGTTTTTGCTGCGCCTGGTCGCGGATGAGCAGCGGGTGCGCATGGACCTAACCGGCAAGCCCGAATTCGATGGCTGGCGCTGGGTCAGTTATTGGTACCCGCTGGGCCAGGTCGTCACCTTCAAGCGCGAGGTTTACCGCCGCGCCTTAAAAGAATTAGCCCCGCGCCTGTAGGCGCGGGACGGGAAACGGGGAGAAAGGCTCTGAGCATGCTCAATACGCTGCGCAAGATCGTCCAGGAAGTGAATGCCGCCAAAGATCTTAAAACGGCGTTGGGCATCATTGTGCAGCGGGTGCGCGAGGCCATGGGCAGCCAGGTGTGCTCGGTCTACCTGCTCGACCCGGAAACCAACCGCTATGTGCTGATGGCCACTGAAGGCCTCAACAAGCGTGCTATCGGCAAGGTCAGCATGTCGCCCAACGAGGGTCTGGTCGGCCTGGTCGGCAGCCGCGAAGAACCCCTCAACCTGGAACATGCATCCGAGCATCCCCGTTACCGTTACTTCGCCGAAACCGGCGAAGAGCGCTACGCCTCGTTTCTCGGTGCACCGATCATTCACCACCGACGCGTGATGGGCGTGCTGGTGATTCAGCAAAAAGAACGCCGCCAGTTCGACGAGGGTGAAGAAGCTTTTCTGGTGACCATGAGTGCCCAGCTCGCTGGCGTCATCGCTCATGCCGAGGCCACCGGCACGATCCGCGGCTTGGGCAAACAGGGCAAGGGCATCCAGGAAGCTCGCTTCGTTGGCATCCCTGGCGCACCCGGCGCCGCCATCGGTACCGCCGTGGTGGTGTTACCGCCGGCCGATCTGGATGTGGTGCCGGACAAGTCCATTGAGGATATCGACGCGGAGCTCAAGCGCTTCGACAACGCGCTCGCCGCGGTGCGCATCGACATGCAAAAACTGTCGACCAAGCTGGCCACCCAGTTGCGCCCGGAAGAGCGGGCCTTGTTCGACGTCTATCTGATGATGCTCGACGACGCTTCGCTGAGTAAGGAAGTGGTGCGCATCATCAAGAGCGGCCACTGGGCGCAAGGGGCGCTCAGTCAGGTGGTCAAGGCGCACGTGCATCGCTTTGAAATGATGGATGACGCCTACCTGCGCGAGCGAGCCTCGGACATCCGCGATATCGGTCGCAGGTTGCTGGCCTACCTGCAGGAAGATCATCAACAGACGCTGGAATACCAGGACAACACCATCCTGGTCAGTGAGGAGCTTACCCCGGCGATGCTCGGCGAGGTGCCGGAAGGCAAGCTGGTCGGCCTGGTCTCGGTGCTCGGCTCGGGCAACTCCCATGTGGCGATTCTTGCCCGGGCGATGGGTATTCCCACGGTGATGGGTGCTGTCGATCTGCCGTATTCGAAGATCGATGGCATCGAGCTGATCATCGACGGCTACCATGGCGAGGTATTCACCAACCCCGGCCCGATCCTGCGCAAGCAATACACCGAGGTGGTCGAGGAGGAGCGGCAACTGACCCAGGGGTTGGATTCCCTAAGGGCGCTGCCGTGTGAAACCCTTGACGGGCAGCGCATGCCGTTATGGGTGAATACGGGCCTGTTCGCCGACGTGGCCCGTGCCCAGAAGCGCGGTGCCGAAGGGGTCGGCCTGTACCGCACCGAAGTGCCGTTCATGAGCAAGGAGCGCTTTCCGAGCGAAAAGGAACAACTGGTCATCTACCGCGAGCAGTTGGCCGCCTTCCATCCGCAGCCGGTCACCATGCGAACCCTGGACATCGGCGGCGACAAAGCGCTGTCGTATTTTCCGATCAAGGAGCAGAACCCGTTCCTGGGCTGGCGCGGCATTCGCATCACTCTCGACCATCCGGAAATTTTCCTCGTTCAGGTGCGCGCCATGCTCAAGGCCAGTGAGGGATTGAACAACTTGCGCATTCTGCTGCCGATGATTTCCGGGCTGCATGAGCTGGAAGAGTCGCTGCACCTGATTCATCGCGCCTGGAGCGAGGTGCGCGACGAGGAAATCGATATTGCCATGCCGCCGGTAGGGGTGATGATCGAGATTCCCGCAGCGGTGTATCAGATCCGCGAGCTGTCGCGCCTGGTTGACTTCGTCTCGGTCGGCTCCAATGACCTGACCCAGTACCTGCTGGCAGTGGATCGCAATAATCCCCGGGTTGCCGACCTCTACGATTTCTTTCATCCGGCGGTCTTGCAGGCGCTCCGTCAGGTGGTTGACGGTGCCCATGCCGAAGGCAAGTCGGCAAGCATTTGCGGCGAAATGGCCGGCGATCCCGTGGCGGCGGTGCTGTTGCTGGCAATGGGCTTCGACAGCCTGTCGATGAATGCCACCAACCTGCCCAAAGTGAAGTGGCTGCTACGGCAGATCAGTTCGGCCAAGGCCCGCGAGCTGTTGGAGCAGGTCATGCAAATTGACAGTCCGCATATCATCCGCAGCACGATGAACCTGGCGCTGCGGAATCTGGGGCTGGGGCGGGTGATCAACCCGGCAGCGTCCATCCAGGCCTGAAAGCTTTTGCACCCCTGTGGGCAACCCATGAAGGTGACGACTCATGATGCAGCCTGCCCTGGTAGGCAGTCGCGATGCGGCCCTCGATCTGCTCAAGTGGCTGGCAATGCTGAGCATGTTTGTCGATCACCTGCGGTTTGTCTGGCCTGAGCTGGCCTGGGCGTTCGTGCCCGGTCGCCTGGCCTTTCCCTTCTTCTGTCTGGCTGTGGCCGCGAATGTCAGGCGCGGTGTACTGTCCTGGCGTTACCTGGCGTGGCTCCTCATGTTTGCCCTGCTATCGGAGTGGCCGTACCGGTTGCTGGTGGGCAACAGCACGACGCTCAATATCCTGCCCACCTTGGCGCTGGGGTTGCTGATTGCTCAGGGTGTTGCTCATGAACAAGCGCGAGTGCGCGGGCTGGCGTTGCTGGCACTCGGCGTGGCCTGGTGGGGACAGCAGCATCTGATGTTCGGCTTTTTTGGTGCCTTGCTGCCAACGGCCTGCCTGTTGGCGCTGAGCCGACGCGGCGGTTGGTATTTGCTTGCGGGAATGTGTGCGGTGCTGGCCAATTATTCACCGACGCTATGGGCCGGCGCGCGACAGTTTCAGGCCTTCGCCTGGGTAGGCGTAATGGTCTGTGGAGTGGCGCCGCTGTTGGGATTGAGCTTGCTGCGGGGTGGACTAGAACTGCGCATCTGGCCGTTGCGGCGTTGGGGTTACCTGCTGTATCCCGGCCACCTGCTGATCTGGGCGCTGGTGCGCGAGCAGGTGGCCCGATAAGACGCGGTTAGCGGTGCTTGTGATGCCAGTGCTCTTTGTAATGGCCCTTGCCACGCTTGTGTTTGTGCTTGTGGCGGTCATGATGCACGCGGCGATGATCACCCCGGTAGTCGCGGCGGTCATCGTCACCGTAGGCATTGCCCAGGGCACCGCCCGCGGCGCCACCAATGGCAGCACCCAGCAAGCCGCCATTTGCACCGCCTGCCTGTTGGCCCAGCACGTTGCCGCCGGCCGCGCCCAGGCCGCCGCCCACTGCGGCTTCGGTACGGCTGCGCCGGTCGGCACCCACCGCACTGCCAGCGGCACCGCCAACGCCTGCGCCGATCGCGGCACCTGTGCTGCCACCGATATGTCCACCGACCACGCTACCCATTACGCCGCCCAGGGCACCACCGACTGCCGATTCAGTATTGTTGCCGGCAAAGACGCCGCCACTGAACAAGCCAAGGGTCAGCAAGATAATCGGGGAATGTCTTTTCATCAGGTGTTGCCTCATCGGAATGATGAAGCGATGCTCGCTGCCAAATGCTTTCTACACAAGCCGGAAGCCGACGAGCTGCATGACTTTACCGGCTATTTACTGAGTCTTTACAAGGAGTTGCAGGTACATGGAACCTTGCTTGCGAGAGCAAGGTCCGATGCAGCTTGGCCAACCATTGGAGCGGCTCGCAGCTGTTGATTTTTCATCCGGCGCGGTACTTCAATGCGCACATCCATGGTCGCTCAGTGGTAGTAGCGACATCGGCAGCCACAGCCTCGTTCAACGAATGCTGCGCTATGACAGCGAAGTCTGTGCCTTCGCTGTCCCTTCCCCAGTAGGCAGGCAGTGCGGAGCGCAAACCCCGCGACATTGTGCGGGGTGCTTGGGTCAGCTGCAGACCAGTTGATAAACCTTATCTGTAGTATCAACTTTTTCAAATATGGTATCGCTGACGGGCTTGCCCTTTTCGTGAGTGGCGCGCTCTTGTGTGGTGCAGTTTAGAACCGACTCAAAAATGATTTGGCGCTCGCTCGGGTCTTTCAGGAAGTGATAAGTGAAATATTCCACCAGAATCTGATGGTTTTGTTCGCTGCGCTTTGAGGTGCCGTCAAAGACGGTAAAGGCGTTGATCACCGGGGAGATGTAGCTCCAGGGTTTAAAAAAACTGGTGGTGTGTTTCTCGTAAATAACGATGCTCCCTGCGGGGAGTTGGCCGGCTTTAAATTCGTACCAGCTGTAGTCGTAGTAGGCGTGGTAGCCAAACATGCATAAGCCAGCACCGACTGAGATAGTCCATTTGGGTAGTCTGCCACCGCTTAATTTTCTTAGCAGGTGAAGGAAGGCGCCTCCGCAAAGACCTACTATCAAAACAGCGAAAAGGTGCCATATCATTAATTATTACTCCGGATAAAAAAGTGGGCTTTCTAAGAAAGCCCACTAAAGTTTTGCAACCCTATTTTACACTATTCAAGATTTATGTGTAGCGCACGCGACGTACCATGCCTTGAATTTCTTCTGATGGTTTTTCTGTGAGTAGAGAAACAGTGATAGCAGCGGTGAAGTTAATGGCTGCACCAATACAGCCAACAGACAGTGGCGAAATGCCAAATATCCACTCGCTAGGCGTATTCTCCAGGAGGTTGGTTCCCGGAATAAAGAAGATGCCCAGGTAGGTGAAGATATAGCCAATGGTGAAGAGCGAACCCGCCAACATGCCTGCAACCGCGCCCCTGCTGTTAATGCGGGCAAAGAAGATGCCCATCATCAGTACCGGGAAGATCGAGGATGCTGCTATACCGAATGCCAGTGCCACTGTCTGTGCCGCAAAGCCGGGTGGATTAAGCCCCAGCCATGTCGCCACGATAATAGCCGCTGTCATGGAGAGACGCGCATAGAGCATCTCCTGTTTATCGGTGATATTTGGCGTTAGCGTATTCTTCAACAAGTCATGACTGAGTGCAGACGAAATGGCCAGTAGCAAGCCAGACGCTGTGGACAGCGACGCGGCAATGGCACCCGCCGCCATCAAGCCAATCAGCCACACCGGCATGTTGGCGATCTCTGGCACAGCCAATACCATGATGTCGTTGTTTACAGTCAGCTCGTTACCCATCCAGCCACGCTCTTCAGCCTTGTCGAAGGACTTGTCGGGCGTCGGCAGGGTGCCATCGTTGTAGAACTGGATGCGACCATCGTTGTTCTTGTCATTAAAGGTAAGAAGGCCGGTAACTTCCCAGTTTTTGAACCAATCCGGACGCTCTTCGTAAACCAGTGCAGGCTTATCAGTACCGTCTGGGAACACCGTTTCCAGCAGGTTCAGGCGCGACATCGCTGCCAGCGCGGGCACAGTGGTGTAGAACAGGGCAATGAAGACCAGTGCCCAGCCCGCCGACCAGCGTGCGTCCTGAATGTTGGGTACGGTGAAGAAGCGGATGATGACGTGGGGCAGACCTGCAGTACCCACCATCAAGGTCAGGGTGAACAGGAACATGTTCCACTTGTTAGACACGTCAGCGGTGTAGTCCTGGAAGCCAAGGTCACTTACTACTTGGTTAAGTTTTGCAAGTAGTGGCATACCTGAAGCTGTGTGCTCACCCACCAAACCTACTTGTGGCAGGAAGTGCCCGGTCATCATCAGCGAGAGGTAAATGGCAGGAATGGTGAAGGCTAGAATCAATACAATGTACTGAGCTACCTGAGTGTAAGTTACACCCTTCATGCCACCCAACACCGCGTAGAAGAACACCACGATAGCCGAGAGGATAAGACCCCAGTCAGCGCTCACTTCCAGGAAGCGGGCGAAGGCAACACCGGCACCGGTCATCTGGCCGATTACGTAAGTGAGCGAGATAATGATCAAGCACACAACCGCAACCACACGTGCTGGCTTACTGTCGTAACGCTTCCCAACGAAGTCCGGCACTGTGTAAGTCCCGAAACGACGCAGATAAGGAGCTAGCAGAGTAGCAAGTAGCACATAGCCACCCGTCCAGCCCATCACAAAGGAAGAGTTGACGTAACCCGCTGAAATCAAGCCTGCAACCGAAAGGAAGGACGCAGCAGACAGCCAGTCGGCAGCTGTTGCCATCCCGTTCATTACTGGGTGAACTTCACCCCCGGCGATGTAGAACTCTCTTGTTGACTTTGCACGGGCCCATACTGCAATCCAGGTGTAGATTACAAAGGAGCCCAGCACAAAGATCAAGTTGACTGCGAATTGGCTCATGCTTACTCCTCCAGGCCGTATTCTTTATCTAGCGCGTTCATTCTCCAGGAGTAGAAGAAGATTAATGCTAGGAAAGTAAAGATCGAACCCTGTTGTGCAAACCAGAAGCCCATATCAGCTCCACCGATGTGGATACCCATTAAAAAAGGGCGCAGTAAGATACCAAAGCCGTATGAGACTGTTGCCCATATGCAAATAGTGATGATGATTAAGCGTAGGTTGGTTGCCCAATACGCCTTATCTTTTTCGGTGACTTGTTTAGGCATAATTATGCTTTCCTTTGATAAATTGTTTTTGTTAGCTAGGATTGCTTAAGTTATTGTTTTTATGTATGAAATTCCTCTTGAATCTCCATTTTCACGGACGGGCCGTTCTTTTATTGCCACTGGTTTTTTAGTGGTTTTCCTGGGTGATTTATACGGCACCCTAACAAGTTTGCCATTCGACTTTAGGATTCTTAACGTTAGTGAGCTAAGTGTTTTTTTGGCGGCTGTGCGATGGCGTGGCGCCCAGCTCGGCGCTTCCCTGTTCGTGGACCCTCCCAGCCCGGCTTCTTGTGGCGGTAGATGCCCTCAAATCAGGTACAGGTAGAAATACGGGCCCGTACCGCTGTCGGCGGGCACATGTTCCATGACCATACCTGGTTGGCGATGTTCGGCACATGGCTGGTCGGGGTCTTCACCCGTGCGCGGTGGCTGGCTACGACTGCGGTGTTGCGGCTGACCGACAGCGTGCAAGACGCGGTAGTGCGTGTGTACCGCGTCGTTTGCCAATAGCGCATCCGCCGCGAAGCGCTTACAGGCGCTGCAGGTAGTCACTACCGCCCAACTGCCAGCTCTGCTGGCGAATCCACCGGGCGCGCTGTTCGATATAGCGGGTCGGTTGCCCGGCGCTCCAGCGCAGAGGATTGGGCAGGGTGGCGGCGAGCAGGCTGGCCTGGCGCGCTGACAACTGACGCGCGCCAATGCCGAAATGATGGCGGGCGGCAGCTTCGGCACCGAACACGCCTGTACCCCACTCAACGCTGTTGAGGTACACCTCGAGAATGCGCTGCTTGGGCCAGAACACCTCAATCAGCGCGGTGAACCAGGCTTCCAGCCCCTTGCGCACCCAGTTGCGGCCCGACCAGAGAAACACATTCTTGGCCACCTGCTGGCTGAGCGTACTGGCGCCGCGCAACGAGCCGCCGCGCTGGTTATGGGCCAGAGCGTCTTGAATGGCATCGAAATCGAATCCCCAGTGCTCGGCAAATTTTTGATCTTCGGCGGCGATCACGGCGACTTTCAGCGAGTCCGGAAATTCAGCCCACGGCCGCCAGTGACGCTGCAGCTGGGGTTGCCTGCCTTCCAGCCAGGCGTCGACGGTTTGCTCGACCATCAGGGCGGTGCCGGGCGGCGGCACCCAGCGGAAGATCACCACCAGGGCAATACTGAGCAGAACCAGGGCCGATACGACCTGCAGCAGACGACGGATCATGGCCCGTATCATGGCTGGCCCGGTACGGAGAGGTGTTGAGGTGGCAGGCAAATAACGGACTGGCAAGGCATTATGGCGGGTCTGTTTTTATCGGCGGGAGTGTGACCATGTGGCGAGCCTACCTGTTGGCGGCAGCATTTTTTGGTTTTACCGGTGTGGCGCTGGGCGCCTTTGCCGCACATGGCTTGAAAAGCCATTTGACCACGCAGTACCTGGCGGTGTTCCAGACCGCTGTGCAGTATCAGCTGATTCATGCCTTGGCGTTGTTGAGTGTCGCGTTGCTGGCCCGCCAGGCTGGCTCGCGCGTGCTGGCCACCGCTGGCGCGCTGTTCGGCCTGGGAATCCTGTTGTTTTCCGGCAGTCTGTACCTGATCACGCTGGCCGGTTTGAACCTGGGACTGGTTACGCCGCTGGGCGGTGTGCTGTTTCTTTGCGGCTGGTTGTGCCTGGGTGTGGCCGCCTGGCAGCGACCCACGCCGTAAGCCGGACGACGGGGCGCGGCTTGGTCGGCCCCCGTGATCGGGCTAGAATGTCGTCCCTTTTCCAGACGGTGGGCGTTACGGCATGCGTATCCTGTTGAACGGCGAACCCTACGAGCTGAACGACGGCCAATCCGTCGCCGATCTCCTGGCGCGGCTCGAGCTGACCGGCCGGCGAGTGGCGGTGGAGCTCAACCTGGACATCGTGCCGCGCAGTCAGCACACCAGTACCTTTCTGGCCGAAGGTGATCGACTTGAAGTGGTGCATGCCATTGGTGGCGGTTGAGTCCTGCTGGTAATGCGCTAATCGATGATCGATGTTTTTTCGCTACCGAGGACTAACCCATGAGCGCAGCACCCCAAGACAAACCCTTCGTGCTGGCCGGCCGCACGTATCAGTCGCGCCTGCTGGTAGGCACCGGCAAGTACCGTGACCTTGAGGAAACCCGCGTGGCCATCGAGGCTTCAGGGGCCGAAATCGTCACCGTGGCGGTGCGCCGCACCAACATTGGCCAGACAGCGGGTGAACCGAACCTGCTCGATGTGATTTCCCCCTCGCGCTATACCATCCTGCCCAATACCGCTGGGTGCTATAACGCCGAGGAGGCGGTGCGCACTTGCCGTCTGGCCCGCGAACTGCTCGATGGCCAACAGCTGATCAAGCTGGAAGTGTTGGCTGACCAGAAAACCCTGTTCCCTAATGTCATCGAAACTCTCAAGGCCGCCGAAGTGCTGGTCAAGGATGGTTTCGAGGTGATGGTCTACACCAGCGACGATCCGATCATCGCGCGTCAGTTGGCCGAAATCGGCTGCGTTGCGGTGATGCCGCTGGCCGGGTTGATCGGCACCGGGCTGGGGATCTGCAACCCCTACAATCTGCGCATCATTCTCGAAGAATCCACCGTTCCGGTACTGGTGGATGCCGGCGTCGGAACCGCGTCGGATGCCACCATTGCCATGGAAATGGGTTGCGAGGCCGTGCTGATGAACAGCGCCATCGCCCATGCCCAGCATCCAGTGATGATGGCCCGTGCCATGCGCCATGCCATCGAAGCCGGTCGCCTGGCCTGGCTGGCCGGACGCATGCCGAAAAAGCTCTATGCCAGCGCGTCTTCGCCGCTGGACGGTTTGATTTAACCAGGCCGCTGAGAACGCCGACCATCACGTGGCGGGGCTTACCGTCACGTGCCGTTTATTTGTCACAGGTTTTTTATGACTGACCAGAGCCAAGCGCCCGAGCACGAGCAGCCGGAGCACCGCCGCACCATCAAGAGTTTCGTCATGCGCGCCGGGCGCATGACCGAAGGCCAGCAGCGCGGGCTGGATCAGGGCTGGCCCTTGTTCGGCCTGGAATTGGCTGACGGCCTGCGGGATTTCGACCAGGTATTTGGTCGTCAGGCGCCACGTACCCTGGAAATCGGTTTTGGCATGGGGCATTCGACCCTGGAGATGGCCGCCGCTGCGCCGGAACAGGACTTTATCGGTATCGAGGTACATCGGCCGGGCGTAGGCGCCCTGCTAAACGGACTTTTGTCACAGAACCTGACGAATGTCCGGGTATACAGTTGCGACGCCCTGGAAGTGCTGCGCGACTGTATTGCCGACGCCAGCCTCGACCGGGTACTGCTGTTCTTCCCTGACCCCTGGCACAAGTCACGCCACCACAAGCGGCGGATCGTGCAGCCGGCCTTTGCCGAGCTGGTGCGCCAGAAGCTCAAGGTGGGTGGTGTGCTGCACATGGCTACAGATTGGCATGCGTATGCCGAGCATATGCTGGAGGTCATGCGTGCCGCGCCGGGGTATACCAACCTGGCCGGAGCGGAAGACTTTGTGCCGCGCCCCGAGGAGCGTCCGATTACCAAATTCGAACGACGGGGTGAGCGACTCGGCCATGGTGTCTGGGACCTGAAGTTCCAGCGCACTGACTGAAGCCACGCAAGCGACAGCAGGGCTACAAGGAAAAAACAACAACAACAAACCGGGACCACCCGGTGAGCTGGTTTTTCCTCACAGGCAATGGAGATGGCTTCGGCCAATTACAGGAGTGCGACACGTGAGTGTCGCGGGGAGTTAGCTGTGTTGAAACCCGTGGTAATACTGCTGATGGCCGGTTGCATGATGCACGCCCAGGCCCAAGTCACCCCTGCTCAAGCCGCGCGCCTGGGACAGGATCTTACCCCGCTGGGGGCGGAGCGCGCCGGTAATGCCCAAGGTACCATCCCCGCCTGGACGGGCGGGATTACCCAGCCGCCCGCCTCGTATCAGCCGGGCATGCATCACCCGGACCCGTTTGCCGACGATCCGGTGCTGCGGGTCATCGACAAAAGCAACATGGCGGCCCATCTGGCGCAGCTGCCAGAAGGACTGCAGAAACTGCTCGAGCAAAATCCGAATTATGCGCTGCGGGTCTACCCGACGCGGCGCAGCGCATCGGTGCCGGAGCGTATCTATGCCGAGACGCAGAGAAATGCGACAACGGTTGAGTTGATCTCCGCGGGCAATGGCGTGGATGGAGCTGCGTCGGGCATTCCATTCCCGTTGCCGCAGAACGGACTGGAAGCCATCTGGAACCATATCCTGCGTTATCGTGGCGAGCAGCTGCATATGGTCACCAACCGGGTGGCGGTGTTGGCCAACGGCAGTTACACGTTGCTCAAACTGGATCGCGATATCCGCTTCAACTATGGCCGCGAAGGCATGACGCCGGCCGAACTGAACAACACGCTGTTCCACTACAAATACCGGGTGGTGTCGCCTTCCCAGCTGTCCGGCTCGGCGCTGGTGATCGAGGAAACCCTGGATCAGGTCATGGCGATCCGCAAGGCCTGGCGCTTCAGCCGTGGCGAGCGCCGCGTACGCCGCCTGCCAACCCTGGCCTATGACTCGCTGCAGCCCGACACCAACGGCATGGCTACAGCTGACATGGTCGATGCCTACAATGGCGCGCCGGACCGCTATGAGTGGGAACTGCTGGGCAAGCGCGAAATGATCGTGCCCTATAACAGCTATGCGGTGCATCAGCAGGGTATTCCCTACGAGGACATATTGCGTGAGAAAACCGTCAACCCTGACCTGCTGCGCTACGAGCTGCACCGTGTCTGGGTGGTGGAAGCCACGCTGCGTACCGGACATCGCCACGCCTATGCCAAGCGCCGCTTCTACATCGATGAGGACAGCTGGCAAATCCTGGTGGTGGACCTCTTCGACAAGCAGGGCGAGCTGATTGGCCTGCAGGAAGCCCATCCGATCAATTATTACGAAGTCCCGGTGTTCGTCAGTACGCTGGAAACCCTGTACGACTTCAAGGACAAGCGCTACTTCGTCGACGGTCTGGACAACAACGAGCCGATGTACGACTTCAACGTCAGGCTCCACCCGCGCGACTTCACCGCCCAGGCGTTGCGTCGCGAAGGCAACTGAGTGCTTCGTCCGCACTGAAAGCAAAAAAAGGCCCGTTATCGGGCCTTTTTTGATGAGCAGTGGGAGTCTGTTGTCACAGACGAGCCGCCCCTCGTTGACAGAACGGGAACCGTAACCAAACGCCTTAATCGAGGGTGCTGAGTTCAAGTTTTCGCGGGAACACGGTCAGGCAGAGCAGGGTGGAAAGGGCGGCACAGACCAGCATGATCGTGATCAATCCCAGCCCACCCATATGCGCCAGCGCGCCTGAAACACCGGTGATGATTGCGCCCGCGCCAAACTGCATAGACCCCATCAGCGCAGACGCGGTGCCTGCGTATTGATGCTGTTGCATCAGGGCCAGCTGGCTCCCCGTCGGCATGATGAAGCCCAGCAGAGAAACGGTGATAAACAGCCCCACGCAAAGCACCACCAGGTTGGAATGTCCGCTCGCCAGGTAGGCCAGCAGCAGGGCCAGCACGATGAAATACGCGCTGCTCAGCAGACGATAAGCAGTGAGTGGTCCGACGCGGCGGTGCAGTACGGGGTTCAAGATGGCCGCGAAGATAAGGCCAAGCGTATTCAAGCCAAACAGCAGGCTGAAGTGCAGAGGCGTCAGATTGTATTCGGAGATGAACACACTGGCCGAACCCGCCAGATAGGCGAAGAATCCCGCCTGGGCGATGCACAGCGCCAAAGCAAAGGGAATGAATGTCTTATCCATCAGGATGGCGCCGTACGTCTGAACCGTACGGCTGAGCACGACCTTCTTGCGCTCGGTTTCGCTGCGGGTTTCGGGTAGCAACAGGGCCACGAGCACCGCCACGAACACGCCATAGCCGGTGAGTGCCCAGAAAATGCTGCGCCAGGAGCCGAGGTCTTGCAGCAGATTGCCGAGCAGGGGGGCAATCACCGGGGACAAGCCCAGCACCGCGAGGATCATGGACACCATCTTGCCCATGCCTTCCACGGTGAAGGCGTCTTTGACAATCGCAAACGCAATCACCAATCCGATCGAACCGCCCAGGCCCTGCAAAAAGCGCAACCACTGCAGTTGCAGTACCGTGGTGGACAGTGCGCAGCCGATGGAGCCGAGGATGAAAATGCCCAGGCCCAGGTAAATCAGCGGCTTGCGTCCGAAGCGGTCGGACAAGGGGCCATACACCACTTGGCCGAGCATAAGGCCCACGAAGAACGTCATCAGGCTATATTGCACCGCCCCTTCGCTGGTATCGAGCGACAGGGCCATGTCGGGAATGCTGGGCAAATACATGTCGATTCCCAGCGGGCCGGTGGCACTCAGGGCCGCCAGCACGAGGGGCAGGGATTTTCTAATCGTTGAGGTCATTCGAGAGCTGTCTTATGTGGGGCTGCAGCAAAGGGCGCGAATTAGAAACTCTTGAGTTTCCTAAGTCAAGGAAGATGCCATGGCTCGTTTAGGGCGACCCCTGGCAATGCCGGTCGAGGACCGCAGGAAGGAAATCTATGCCGCCGCCGAGACACTGTTCGGTGAGCGCGGCTACGAAAAAGTCACGATGGCTGAGATTGCCGCTGCGGCTGGCATGTCGAAAAAAACCCTGTATGTGCAGTTTTCCGACAAGGAAGCGCTGTTGAAAGCGCTGGTCGCCTCCTCCTATATCTGGCCCGAAAACGCCTTCGAAGAAGAGCCCGCCGATCCGGTACGGACGCTAAAAAACCGCCTCAGGGTGATTGCCGACCATGTGCTGTCCGAACGGCATCTCAAGCTGTGCCGACTGGCCATTGGCGAAAGCATCGGCATTGCAGGGCTTGCCGATACCTTCTACCAGATGGGTATTCACACCAGTCGCCAATCGCTGATCGCCACGCTTGAGCACATACCACCGTCCGCGCGGCGGGTTGACCTGAGCGCCAGTCTGCTGGCGGACATGCTGTTCGGCGCGACGGTCGGCAAGGTCATGGTCGACGCGCTGTTGACCGGCGAGTTGCCGGACATGGACACTATCTACGCCGCGATCGATCAGACGGTCGCCGCGCTGTTTGTCGTATGCGACTGAGCGCTCGCTGAAGCGTCAACGGCGGTCGGCGATGATGCCCAGCATGACGAAGGCCAGCAGAAGCACCGGCGCCAGGCTGTAGTTGTTCAGTTGGACCAGGCCTTTGACCAGCCAGGGCGTGACGAAGACGATGCCTAGGCCGTAAACCAGCGCGCAGAAAACCATGAACAGTAGCGTGCGCAGGAAAAAGTTGAGGCTGCCAATCTGTCGGCGCAGCCAACTGTTCAGACTGGGACCTAACAGCACCAGCAAGGTGGCCATCAGCGTCAGCGCGATTTCGCTCAGATGGCCGCGACTCCAGCGCGACAGGGTGACGAGTAGATCCAGAACAATGTCCATGCGCGTACTGCTCCTCAAAAGCCTGATGTCGAGAGGGATGAGGCAGCGTTTATAACCCGAAGAAATAAAGCAGGAAAGGTTTTACCGCAGTCGATCAAATCCGCGGCGTGTTGCACTACGACGGGGTAGACGGGGATCAGGCGTCCGGCAGGAACAGTTGCAGCAGATCATTGAGAAACAGCTGGCCCTTAGGCGTGGCCACCAGACGCTGCGGGTCGGCTTGCAGCAGGCCACGCCGTTCGGCTTCGTGCCGCGCCGCGTTCAGGCTGGCCAATGGCAGTCCAGTGCGTGGGGTGAACAGTTCGGCCGGCACGCCAGCGGTCAGGCGCAACACGTTCATCAGGAACTCGAAGGGCAACTCGTCGGCGCCCAACGGGCGGATGCCGGCCTGGAAGGCTTTGGCCGGATCGAGATAGTCCGTGGGTAGGCGCGTTTTCCAACTGCGCAGGATCTGGCCCTGTGGGTCGCTGAGCTTGGCGTGGGCGCCGGCGCCGAGGCCGAGGAAATCGCCAAAGGTCCAGTAATTCAGGTTATGCCGCGCCTGGCGATCCGCTTGGGCGTAAGCCGAGGTTTCGTACTGTGCGTAACCGTTGGCAGCCAGCAGCGCCTGCCCGGCTTCCTGGATGTCCCAGAGAATGTCGTCTTCGGGCAGCACGGGCGGCTGGTTCCAGAACACCGTGTTGGGTTCGACGGTCAGCTGATACCAGGACAGGTGAGTCGGTTGCTGGGCGATGGCGATTTCCAGGTCGTACAGCGCATCCTCAATACTCTGGCCCGGCAGGCCATGCATGAGATCGAGGTTGAAATTGTCGAAGCCGGCCGCGCGGGCCATGTCGGCGGCGCGTACCGCTTCGTCACCGTCATGGATGCGCCCCAGGGCCTGCAGCTTGTCGGCCTGAAAGCTTTGCACGCCGATCGACAGGCGATTGATGCCCAGGCTGCGGTAATCGCGGAACTTGGCCTGCTCGAAGGTGCCCGGATTGGCTTCCAGGGTGACCTCAATGCCGTCGGCAAACCCGACCTCACGCTCCAGATCAGCGAGGATGCGTTCCAGCGCCTGGGGCGAAAACAGGCTGGGGGTGCCGCCGCCGAAGAAGATCGACGTGAGTTTGCGGCCCTGAACATAAGGCAGATTCGCCCGCAGGTCGGCGTGCAGGGCCTGCACATACTCAGCCTCAGGCAGCGACGGGCCAGCGGCATGGGAGTTGAAATCGCAGTACGGGCATTTGCGCACGCACCAGGGGATGTGCACATAGGCCGCCAAGGGCGGCAGCTCGAAGCGGAGCGCCTCAACCGACAGGTTGGGGCTGTGCGTGCTTGCAGCGTGCGGCTTGTGGCTTGTGGTTTTCACACAATCCCCAACCGCTGCTTGAGCAGCGCCATGGCGCGCGCGCGATGACTGAGCTGGTTTTTCTCGGCCGGCGCCAGTTCGGCACTGGAGCACTCGCGCTCGGGCACCCAGAACAGCGGGTCGTAGCCAAAGCCCTGCTCGCCTTGGGCGGTATGCAGGATGCGCCCGTGCCACAGGCCTTCACAGAGGATCGGCAGCGGGTCGTCGGCGTGACGCACCAGGGCCAGGGCACAGACGAACTGCGCGCCGCGCTCGGCGTCCGGTAAGTCCTTGAGCGCCTCGAGCAGTTTGGCATTGTTGGCGGCGTCCCCAGCGCCATCGGCGTAGCGTGCCGAGTAAATGCCCGGCGCACCGCCGAGGGCATCGACCGCGAGGCCGGAGTCGTCGGCCAATGCCGGCAGGCCGGACAGGCGCGCTGCGTGGCGCGCCTTGAGAATGGCGTTCTCGACAAACGACAGGCCGGTTTCCTCGGCCTCGACGCTGGAAAACTCGCCAATCGAACGCACGCGCACATGCGCGCCGAGCATGGCCTGGAGTTCCTTGAGTTTGCCGGCGTTATGGCTGGCCAGCACCAGTTCGGGAAAGAGGCTCATCGTTCGGAGAAAAATTCCTGGCTAAAAGTGAAGCTGTTGCGTGGGCCGCCGGCGCTCTGCACATTGATGGTGAACGACAGGGTCTCTTCGCTGAAGGGGAATTGCGCCAGGTAATAAATGGCGTCGCCTTCACGCACCTGGCGGAAGCTCAAATTGTTGATCTGACCCATCAGGTTGCGCACCTGGCCGCTGACCGTCGCGGTGGTCGGCTTTCCGGCCTTCTGCACGGCGATGTTCAGCACGCCCTGATTCTTGCCGCGGGTCAGGCCGGAGGCTTCAGCAATCTGTGGTTGCAGGAAGCTGGAGTTGAAGGCGCTGTAATGCACATCGACATCGTCGAAGCTGTACTTGCGTTCAGCCATCGCCGGCAGGGCCAGGCACAGGCTGAAGAACAACAGGAATAGGCGGCGCATGGTGGCTCTCCTCAGTGGCAAACGGTCAGACGGCGATGCCGTGATCCTGCAGACCCGGGCTGCTGAGCCGGTAGATACCGATCTCACCCAATAGATTAGGCCACAGTCGGCTGGCCCAACCGTGGCGATGCGCGCGGTCCACAGCCAGGCGATCGAGCACACGGGCCTGGTGCTCGCGGCACAGGTTCTCGAAATCCTCGAAGGTACAGAAGTGGATGTTCGGCGTGTTGTACCAGGTGTAGGGCAGGAAGTCCGACACCGGCATGCGGCCCTTGGTGGTCAGGTACCAGCGGCAGCGCCAGTGGCCGAAGTTGGGGAAGGTGACGATGCAGGTCTTGCCGACCCGCAGCATTTCGTCGAGCAGGAGGTCAGGGTAGTTCACCGCCTGCAGCGCCTGGGTCATGACCACCACGTCGAAACTGCCGGTGGCGAAGTTGCCCAGGCCCTTGTCCAGGTCCTGCTCAATGACATTGACGCCTTGTTCGATACAGCGGGCGATATTGTCCGGGTCGATTTCCAGGCCGTAGCCGCTCACCTGCTTGTGCTCGGACAGCCAGGCCAGCAACTCGCCGTCGCCGCAGCCCAGGTCGAGCACCCGGCTGCCGGCGGGAATCCAGTCTTGGATAATATCCAGATCGGCGCGCATGACGACTCCTTAAACGGCGATGCGGTTCATGTAGGTGCTGAAGGCGTGCTGATAGCGCGGGATCGGCAGCAGGAAGGAGTCGTGGCCCTGGGGCGCGTCGATTTCCAGGTAACTGACGTTCTTGCCGGTGGCCATCAGCGCATCGACGATCTCCCGCGAGCGCGCTGGCGAGAAACGCCAGTCGGTGGTGAAGGACATCACGCAGAATTTTGCCTGGGCCGGACTCAGCGCCTTGGCCAAGTCGCCGTCATGGGCGGCGGCTGGGTCGAAATAGTCCAGCGCCTTGGTCATCAGCAAATAGGTATTGGCGTCAAAGCGTGTGGAGAACTCGTCGCCCTGATGGCGCAGGTAGCTTTCCACCTGGAACTCCACGCTGTGGAAGTCGTAGTTGAGCTGGTCGCTCTTCAACTCGCGGCCGAATTTGGCGCCCATGGCGTCATCCGACAGGTAGGTGATGTGGCCGACCATGCGCGCCAGGCGCAGGCCGCGCTTGGGCACCACGCCCAGTTCCTGGAAATGGCCGCCATGGAAGTCCGTGTCGGACAGAATCGCCTGGCGGGCCACCTCATTGAAGGCGATGTTTTCCGCTGATAGACGCGGCGCCGAGGCGATGCTCAGGCAATGGCGCACCCGCTCGGGATAGCTGATGGTCCATTGCAGCGCCTGCATGCCGCCCAGGCTGCCACCGACCACGGCCGCCCACTGGTCGATACCCAGGACATCGGCCAGGCGCGCCTGGCTGTGCACCCAGTCCTCCACGGTGACCACCGGGAAGTCCGCGCCATAGACTTTGCCGGTGGCCGGATTGAGGCTGGCCGGCCCGGTCGAGCCGTTGCAACCGCCCAGGTTGTTGAGGCTGACCACGAAGAACTTGCGGGTGTCGAT
Organism: Pseudomonas sp. B392_1p; assembly: GCF_052245235.1. NCBI lineage: Bacteria > Pseudomonadati > Pseudomonadota > Gammaproteobacteria > Pseudomonadales > Pseudomonadaceae > Pseudomonas > Pseudomonas sp. B392_1p. Next base: position 203,752 of record NZ_JBQPXM010000004.1, on the reverse strand, counting down.
GGCCTTGCCCGGACCGATGCAACCGTCCCACCAGCCCGGACGACGGTCGTTGGGGCTGTGATAGCCGGCCGCATGATGATGGCCGGACAGGGCGTGGCAGATCAGCACGGCATTGCTGCGCGCGGTGTTCAGTTCGCCGTAGGTCTCATAGACCAACTGGTAGTCCGCTATTTCGCGCCCACAGGCCAGGGGCAGCGGTTCAGCGAAGTGCGCAGTACGAGGCTCGACGAGCCCTACGGAATCTTCGGGAAAGACAGACGACATCGACCCGGCTCATGCAGAAAGGAAGCCGCAAAGTCTACTGCCTGGCGCCAGGTAATTCATCAAGCAAAGCGGCTGCAGGTCCAGATAGCGGGGTGGCGAGCCGGAATACGGGCGTCAGATATGGAAAAGAAGGTGAAGCCAGACTGTGCCTGCTAGGCCACGCTGGTGACCCGCCACGTAAAAATGGCGTACCCATCTGGCCTCACCGTGCAACGGGCGAGGCCGACCTGGGAATGGCGTGGTTCGGCCTCCAGGGAGGCTTCAGCGCAAGAGCCGGCCGGGCGTGTCGTCGTCGCTGGGCGCCAGGGCCAGTTTTTGCGCGGTCTGAGCCAGGTATTCGCTGTCGGTTTCCGAGCCCAGCTTGATCATCAGCCGCAGGTCGTTGGCCGAATCGGCGTGGGCCAGGGCATCCTCGTAGGTGATCTCGCCCTGGGTGTACAGCTCAAAAAGCGCCTGATCGAAGGTTTGCATGCCCAGTTCAGTGGAGCGTTTCATCAGCGCCTTGAGTTCGTGCACTTCGCCCTTGCGGATCAGGTCGGCGGCCAGCGGCGTGTTGATCAGCACTTCGATCACCGCGCGGCGGCCTTTACCGTCCGGGGTGGGCACCAGTTGCTGGGCGACAATGGCGCGCAGGTTCAGCGACAGGTCCATCCATACCTGCTGCTGACGGTCGGCGGGGAAGAAGTTGATGATGCGGTCCAGCGCCTGGTTGGCGTTGTTGGCGTGCAGAGTGGCCAGACACAGGTGGCCGGTTTCGGCGAAGGCCACGGCGTAGTCCATGGTCTCGCGGGTCCGCACCTCACCGATCAAGATCACATCGGGGGCCTGGCGCAGGGTGTTTTTCAGCGCCACCTCGAAGGAGTCGGTGTCGATGCCAACTTCGCGCTGGGTGACGATGCAATTCTGGTGCTGGTGGATGTACTCGATCGGGTCTTCGATGGAAATGATGTGCCCGCTGGAGTTCTTGTTGCGATAGCCGATCATCGCCGCCAGCGAGGTGGATTTACCGGTGCCGGTGGCGCCGACGAACAACACCAGGCCGCGCTTGGACAAGGACAGCTTCTTGAGAATTTCCGGCAGCTTCAGTTCATCGAGGGTCGGAATGGTGGTCTCGATGCGCCGCAGCACCATGCCGGCCAAGTTGCGCTGATAGAAGGCGCTGACCCGGAAACGCCCGATGCCGCGGGCGCTGATGGCGAAGTTGCATTCGTGGTTTTCGGCAAAATCCCGGCGCTGCTGCTCGTTCATCACCGAGTGCACGGTTTCGCGGGTCATCTCGGGTGAAAGTGCCGTCTTGGTCACTGGCAGGATGCGTCCATTGACCTTAATCGATGGCGGCACACCGGCAGTAATGAACAGGTCGGAAGCGCCTTTTTCGACCATCAGGCGCAGCAGGCTTTCGAATTCCATGATCAGTGACTCCCTGTGCGCAGCGGTTAGAAGTTTTCCGGCGTCTTGGCTTTTTCGCGGGCGCTGTCGCGGCTGATCAGCCCCTTGGCCACCAGGTTTTTCAGGCAGGCATCCAGCGTCTGCATGCCCAGCGAGCCGCCGGTCTGGATCGCCGAGTACATCTGCGCCACCTTGTCTTCGCGGATCAGGTTACGGATGGCGGGGGTGCCGATCATGATTTCGTGGGCCGCCACGCGGCCGCCGCCGATCTTCTTCAGCAGGCTCTGCGAGATCACCGCCTGCAGCGACTCGGAAAGCATCGAGCGCACCATGGATTTCTCCTCGGCGGGGAATACGTCGACGATACGGTCGATGGTCTTGGCCGCCGAGGTGGTGTGCAGGGTGCCGAACACCAGGTGGCCGGTTTCCGCCGCGGTCAGGGCCAGGCGGATGGTTTCCAGGTCGCGCATTTCACCGACCAGAATGATGTCCGGGTCTTCGCGCAATGCCGAGCGCAGCGCTTCGGTGAAGCCCAGGGTATCGCGGTGCACTTCGCGCTGGTTGACCAGGCACTTTTTCGATTCGTGGACGAATTCGATGGGGTCTTCGACGGTGAGGATGTGCTGGTACTTGTGGTTGTTGATGTAATCGAGCATCGCCGCCAGGGTGGTGGACTTACCCGAGCCGGTGGGGCCGGTGACCAGCACCAGACCGCGCGGCACATCGGAAATGGTCTTGAAGATCTCGCCCATGCCGAGGTCTTCCATGGTCAACACTTTTGACGGAATGGTCCGGAACACCGCGCCGGGTCCGCGGTTCTGGTTGAAAGCGTTGACCCGGAAACGCGCCACGCCCGGTACTTCGAAGGAGAAGTCGGTCTCCAGGAATTCCTCATAGTCCTTGCGCTGCTTGTCGTTCATGATGTCGTAGATCAGAGCATGCACCTGCTTGTGATCCATAGCCGGCAGGTTGATGCGCCGCACGTCGCCATCCACACGGATCATTGGCGGCAAACCGGACGACAGATGCAGGTCCGACGCGCCTTGTTTGGCACTGAAGGCGAGCAGCTCGGTAATATCCATGGGACTCCCCAATCACAAGCAAGCAGGTAGAATGCCTGGCCTAGACGGGCCGGCTTTTAGAGCGCAAGTAATGTCGACGATAGAACAGATGATTGCAAAGGTTCGTGCGCGGATCCGTGAGGCGGCGCAAGCCGCGCATCGAGATCCAGCCGCCGTTGGCCTGTTGGCGGTGAGCAAGACCCAGCCAGCGGCGGCCATTCGTCAAGCGCATGCCAGCGGAATGACGGATTTCGGCGAGAACTATCTGCAGGAAGCATTGGCCAAACAGGCCGAACTAGGCGACCTGGCGCTGACCTGGCATTTCATCGGGCCGATACAGTCGAACAAGACCCGCGCCATCGCTGAGCATTTCTCCTGGGTGCACTCCGTCGACCGGTTGAAGATTGCCCAGCGCTTGGCCGAGCAGCGCCCGGCCCACCTGCCCCCCTTGAATATCTGCCTGCAAGTGAATGTCAGCGGCGAGGTGAGCAAATCCGGTTGTGCGCCAGAGGAGCTGCCGGCACTGGCCAGCGCTGTGGCCCAGTTCCCACACCTCAGGCTGCGCGGGCTGATGGCAATTCCCGAACCCAGCGACGATCCCCGCGAACAACACGCGGCGTTTGCCCGCCTGCGCCAACTGCAGAGCGCGCTACCCTTCGATCTCGACACACTTTCCATGGGCATGAGCCACGACCTCGAAGCCGCCATTGCTGAAGGCGCCACCTGGGTACGCGTCGGCACTGCGCTGTTTGGCGCACGCGACTACGGCACGCGCCCTTAATTAAGGACTTCTCTCCATGAACGAACCCCGAATTGCCTTTATCGGTGCCGGCAACATGGCCGCCAGCCTGATCGGTGGCCTGCTCGCCCAAGGCGTGCCGGTCGAACGCATCCGTGCCAGTGACCCAGGCGCCGAGCAGCGCGCCAAAATCAGCGCTGAACACGGCATCTTCATCTGCGCCGACAATGCCGAGGCTGTGGCTGGCGCCGATGTCATCGTCCTGGCGGTCAAGCCGCAGGTGATGAAGCGTGTGTGCCAGGCATTGGCGCCGCACCTGAGCGACAGCCAACTGATCGTGTCCATTGCCGCCGGTATTCCCTGCGCCAGTCTTGAGCGGTGGCTGAGTGCCCGGCCGGAGGCCACCCCGGCCATCGTGCGCTGCATGCCCAACACGCCGGCGCTGCTGCGCCAGGGCGTCAGCGGCCTGTACGCCACGGCGCGGGTCAGCGCCGAACAGCGTCAGCAGGCCGAACAACTGCTGTCCGCCGTGGGCGTGGCGTTGTGGCTGGATACTGAGCAACAGATCGACGCGGTCACTGCGGTGTCCGGCAGCGGGCCGGCGTATTTCTTCCTGCTTATCGAGGCGATGACTGCTGCGGGGGAACAGCTCGGGCTGCCCCGCGAAACCGCCGCCCAGCTGACGATGCAGACCGCTTTGGGGGCGGCGCGCATGGCGCTGGAAAGTGATGTCGACGCTGCTGAGTTGCGCCGCCGGGTCACGTCGCCGAACGGTACGACCGAGGCGGCGATAACGAGTTTCCAGGCCGGTGGATTCGAGGCCTTGGTACACCAGGCCCTCACCGCGGCCGCGACACGCTCGGCCGAGCTGGCCGAACAATTGGGTCAATAAGGAGTTTTTGATGAATGGTCTGACAACCGCCGCCGTCTACGTCATCCAGACGCTGGGCAGCCTGTACCTGCTGATCGTCTTGCTGCGTTTTATTCTGCAACTGGTGCGTGCCGATTTCTACAACCCGCTCAGCCAGTTCATCGTGCGCGCCACCTCGCCGCTGCTCATGCCGCTGCGCCGCATCATTCCCGGCTTCGGTGGCGTGGACCTGGCCTCGCTGGTATTGGCCATCCTCGTCCAGTTGGCACTGATGGTGGTCACCCTGCTCCTGATGGGTTACGGCGTGGGCGGCTTTTTGCTGCAGCTGCTGATCTGGTCGGTCATCGGTGTCACGGCGCTGTTTTTGAAGATTTTTTTCTTCGCCCTGATCATTAGCGTGATCCTGTCTTGGGTGGCCCCGGGCAGCCACAACCCGGCCGCGCAACTGGTCAACCAGCTCTGCGAGCCACTGCTGATGCCGATCCGGCGGTTTCTGCCGAGCCTCGGTGGCCTGGATATTTCGCCGATCTTTGCCTTTATCGCGCTAAATCTGATCGACATGCTGGTAATCCGCAACCTGGCGGCCATGACCAACATGCCGACCATTCTCAGCCCCTTCATGTAATGGAATGGTACCGCTGGGACGGCGAGGATCTGATCCTCGCCTGTCACCTGCAGCCCAAGGCCAGCAAGGACGAATTCGCCGGCCTGCACGGTGATCGTTTGAAAATCCGCCTTACCGCCCCGCCTGTGGAAGGCAAGGCCAACGCCCATCTCATGGCCTTCCTGGCCAAGGCCTTTGGCGTGGCGAAAAGCCAGGTCAGCCTGGAAAGCGGCGAGTTGAACCGCCAGAAGCGCGTGCGGATCGCCAAGCCGCAGCGGCTGCCGGAAGGGCTCGGGTTGCAGCCTCGTCGCTAAACAGTACAGCTAAGGCGGCGGCTGCGCTCCACTCATGGGCACCCGCAATAAGGGCGCGCGGGCTGACGCGCGTACCATTCCCGCGCGGGACGTACAAGCCCGAGCCGGCTGTCGTGCTGTGTTAGATTAGCCCCGCTCATCGACCCAGGTACGCGTCACCAGCCTGGGCGTGACGCATCGAGTCGTCGGTATGCTCCGCCAGATTTCCGGTGAGCAACCCAAGCTAATACTCGGCTATTGGTCTTGAAGCGAGTCCGCAGCCGCGGGCACCTCTCAGCCAATCAACACCGCTACTGCAGGCAGACGCCTGCAGACATCCTCGCCCCGACTGCGCAACGCATGGGGCGCTCATAGGGCGTGCCATTGATGCGCAGCCCTTTCTTCCGCCGCGTCAGCGGATCGCGGTCGCTGTATGCGCGGCGGGACAAACTAAGGAGAAAGCATGAGCTTTAAAGTAGCCATCCTTGGCGCCGGTCCCAGTGGTCTTGCCCAGCTGCGCGCCTTCGAGTCCGCGCGCCGTGCGGGCGCCGACATTCCCGAAATCGTTTGCTACGAGAAGCAGGGTGACTGGGGCGGCATGTGGAACTACACCTGGCGCACCGGGCTGGACCAATACGGTGAGCCGGTTCACGGCAGCATGTATCGCTACCTCTGGTGCAACGGCCCCAAAGAGGGCCTCGAGTTTGCCGATTACACCTTCGATGATCACTTCGGCCGGCCGATCGCCTCCTACACACCGCGCGCCGTGCTGCGTGACTACATCATGGGCCGGGTCGAAAAAAGCGACGTGCGCAAGTACATCCAGCTCAACACGTCGGTGCAGTGGGTCTCCTACTGCGAAGCAACGAGCAAGTTCACCGTTACCGTGCGCGACCTGCAGCGCAACGAGCTAAGCAGCGATAAGTTCGACCATGTGGTGGTCGCTACCGGGCATTTCTCAACGCCCTACGTACCTTCCTTCGAAGGCGTCGAGAAATTCCCGGGCCGCGTGCTGCACGCGCACGATTTCCGTGATGCTCGCGAGTTTTCCGGCAAGAATCTGCTGCTGGTCGGCAGCAGTTACTCAGCTGAAGACATCGGTACCCAGTGTTACAAGTACGGAGCCAAGTCGATCACGTTCAGCTATCGCAGCCGGCCGATGGGCTTCGAGTGGCCGAAGGGCTTCGAGGAAAAGCCGCTGCTGATGCGCGTCGAAGGCAACGTCGCTCACTTCAAGGATGGCAGCACGCGGCAGGTGGACGCGATCATCCTGTGCACCGGTTATCAGCATCACTTCCCGTTCCTGCCCGATGAGCTGACGCTGCGCACCCACAACCGGCTGTATCCGAACGGGCTGTACAAGGGCGTGTTCTGGCACGAGAACCCCAAGCTGATCTACCTGGGCATGCAGGATCAGTACTACACCTTCAACATGTTCGACGCCCAGGCCTGGTACGCGCGTGACGTCATGCTCGGTCGCATCCCACTGCCGGACGCCGAGGCGCGCGCCACCGACATAGCCAAGTGGTTCAGTCGCGAAGAAGCACTGCAGGATGCTTCCCAGGATATCGACTTCCAGGGCGCCTACATCCGCGACCTGATCGGGCAGACCGACTATCCGGAGTTTGATATCGAAGGTATGGGAGATCTTTTCAAGCAGTGGCTAAGTGATAAGCAGAAGGACATCCTTGGCTTTCGCAACAAGAGCTACCGCTCGACGCTGACCGGCACGATGGCGCCGCCTCACCACACGCCGTGGATGGAGGCTCTGGACGACTCACTGGAGTCGTTCCTGAGCATTGAACCAGAGCGCAAGAAGCGCAGCGCCTAAGGGCGTGGCGGTAACGATACGGCGGGCGGCCACCCTTGGGTGGCCGCCCGTTTTTTTATCTGCCAGCCAAGGGTTGAGTAACGCCGCAGCGGCTGCCGGAGGTGCAGGTGCTGATCGAGTCAATCTCCGGCCGTTGCAACAGGGCGCTATTTGGCACCTGAACGGCTTTAGAAAAAGTCTCGCCCGCTAAACTTCGGGCAAACGGCACTGTTTTTAGCGGCTGATAAGTGCTTGATGTGCACCAGTCGCTGGACGTTCGCCGTCCCTGACCAATAATGCAGGGGATGCCTTTCGCTCCACAAGGATGTGTACCATGAGCCTGGAACGCCTCAGCCAGCAGGTCGATGACTTCGTCGCCTGGAAGCGGGTACTGATTCGTGAAATCACCCGATATCGGGGCTGGCTGGAGACCAACCGGCTCAGTTCGCCCGCGTTGCAAGCGCGTCTGGAGCGAGCATTGGCGCGCTTGCGCAGCGACCAGATTACCCTGGCCTTCGTCGGCGAGTTTTCTCGCGGCAAGACCGAGCTGATCAATGCGTTGTTTTTCTCAGACTACGGTCAGCGCATGCTGCCGTCACAGGCCGGGCGGACCACCATGTGCCCGACCGAGCTGTTTTTCGATTCCCGTGCCGAACGGGGCTATCTGCGCTTATTGCCCATCGAGACGCGGCTGGGTGAGCTCAGTGTGGCGGAGCATAAACGCAGGTCCGAGGGCTGGTTGCACCTGACTCTCGATCTGGCCAATCCGGAAAGCATGGCGCAGGCCTTTACCCAAGTCGCCAAGGTGAAAGCGTTGCCGGTGACGCAGGCCATCGAACTGGGCTTTCATCCACATCAGCTGGAGCCCGCCGAGGAAGAACGGCATGTACTGGTTCCCGCCTGGCGGCATGCGTTGGTGAACCTCGACCATCCGCTGTTGCGCAAGGGGCTACGCGTGCTGGATACGCCGGGGCTGAATGCCTTGGGGTGTGAGCCGGAACTGACCCTCTCGATGCTGCCCAACGCCGAAGCGGTTCTCTTCATGCTGGCCGCCGACAGCGGCGTGACGGCCAGCGACATGATGATCTGGCAGCAGCATATCGGGCAGCTTGATGAAGATCGGCCGCAACGCTTGTTCGCCGTGCTGAACAAGATCGACGTGCTCTGGGACGATCTGGCCGGTAACGTACGTATGGACGCTGAAGTCCAGCGCATACGCCGGCTTACCGCCGAGCAACTGGGACTCGACGAGAACAGCGTATTACCGCTGTCCGCCAAGCAGGCGCTGCTGGGCAAGGTACGCGGCGATGTCGCGCTGGTTGAACGCAGTCGGTTGGCGGACCTGGAGACCCTGCTGTGCGAGCGCATCGTCGCGCATAAGGAACAATTGCTCGAAGGGCAGGTGGTCAGCCAGATACTCGGCCTGCTTGCCAACAGCCAGCAGTTGCTCCAACAGCGCCTGGACAAGGTGCTGGAACAGCAGTTCCAGCTCAGCGAACGCAAGGGGAACAACGCGCAAATGCTGGCCGGGTTGAGCGCGCGAGCACGCGTCGAGCACGACTTGCACCACAAGCGGCTGTTGAGCCTGCGTACCAATCAGAGCCTGTTGTTGCGCCTGTCCGAACAGCTGCGCGCTGCGCTGCATGTGCATCGGCTCGAGGCCCATGTGCAGCAGGTACAGCACCATCTGAACAGCAGTTGGACGACCTTGGGCATCAACCGCGCCATTCTTGCGTTCTTCAATGTGCTGGAGGACGACCTGGACCATCTTGAACGTGAGGTGGCCATGGCTAACAAGATGGTCGCGGCCATCTACCAGCGACATAACCAGGAAGACCCGCTGCATGCGGTGGAAGCACCTAGCTTGAGACTCCAGCCGTACCGTCGCGAACTCCAGCAGCTCAAAGAGCAAGCGGACCTGTTTCGTCTGCAGATCAAGACCTTGCTCACCGAGCAGCGCAGCCTGACTCGACGCTTCCTCAATACCCTGGCGCAGGCGGTGATCGAACTGCATCAGCGCCTGCGCGAGGCTGTCGAACACTGGAACGCAGAGGCCTTGCTGCCGCTGCTGCATTATCACCGTGACCGCAAGCAACTGCTCGAGCAACATCTCCTGGAGCTGCGCACCCTGAGCCAGGACAGCCAGCAGGCCCAGGTGCGTGGCCAGATCCTGTCGCGCTACGCCGAGCAGTTGGGCAGCCAGTTGTCGCAGGCCAACGACATGCTGCGCATCCTGCGTCGTCCGGCGCCAATACTCAGCCGAGGCAAGGTGGTCAACTTGCCGTCGGCGCGTTCCGGTTGATAACCCTGAGCAAATGATCAGCTCAGCCAGCGGGAGTTGTGGATTTAATGCAGTGCGCGGGCCAGATCCAGCAAGGTTTCACGCCACGCGGCGGCGCTGGGCAGGGCCAGGAACGAGGGGTTGAGGTAACTTTCCCGGGCGTCGTAGCGCAGCGGGTGTCCCTGCAGGTCGAGCACTTCGCCGCCAGCGCCTTCCAGTACGCCTTGGGCGGCAGCGGTGTCCCACTGCGAGGTGGGCGCCAGGCGCGGATAACAATCGGCTTCGCCTTCGGCCAGCAGGCAAAATTTCAGCGAGCTGCCTACGCTGGCCAAGTGCAAATCGCCAAACGACGACTTCAATCCCGCCAGCAAGTGTTCTTGAGCAGGGCTGGAGTGGCGCCGGCTGGCCACGACGATAAAGGCTGCCTGCGGCGCCAGACGCACGCTGAGGGGTTGCGGTGAGATCTCTGGCTCCACACGCCACGCGCCCAGCCCGGCGCCGCCGTAATAGCAACGCCCACTGGCCGGCACGCCGACCACCCCAAAGACCACGCGGCCCTGTTCGATCAGCGCCACATTGACCGTGAACTCTTCACTGCCCGCGATGAATTCCTTGGTGCCATCCAAAGGATCCACCAACCACCAGCGGGTCCAGCCGGCCCGCTCGGCCAGCGACAAGTCGCAGGCTTCCTCGGAGAGCACGGGAATATCCGGTGCCAGCGCAGTCAGGCCCTTAGCAAGCAGGTGATGAGCGGCCAAGTCGGCGGCGGTCACCGGTGAAGCGTCGGCCTTTTCCTGCACCGCCACGTCGCTGCGCCAGTAGGGCAGGATGACCGTTCCGGCGCGCTGCACCAGGTCGATGACCGGCTGCATGAGATCGACCGGACTCATAGCGTCAGCTCGCCGCGTTGCACCAGCAGATCGCGCACCAGGTACAGCGCCGCCAAGGCACGCCCTTCGCTGAATTGTGGGTGTTGAATAAGTGTAAGCAGCTCGCGCAGGTTCACCTTGCTCACCGCCATGGGCTCGGGTTCATCGCCGGGCAGGCGTTCCTCGTAGAGGTCGGTGGCCAGCACTACCTGGATACGCTGGCTCATGTAACCGGGCGACAACGACAACTCGGTGAGCAGCTCCAGGCGCCGCGCGCCGAAGCCGGCTTCTTCCTTGAGTTCGCGGTCGGCGGCGACCAGTACGTCTTCGCCGGGCTCGATCAGCCCCTTGGGCAGCGACAACTGGTAATCGTCGGTGCCGGCGCAGTATTCCTCGATCAGTACGGCGTTTTCGGCATCCTGCATGGCGACGATCATCACCGCGCCGTAACCGCTGCCCCGGCTCGCCAGTCGTTCGTAGGTACGTTCCACGCCATTGCTGAAGCGCAGTTGCAATTCCTCGACGGCGAATAGCCGACTGCGCGCGACAATCTCGCGGGCCAGAACGGTAGGTTTCTCACGCATGGGACATCTCCAAGTCGGGCGTGGGGGTTATCATAACCGCCTTTTTCAGCTGCACCGCGCCACCGCCCGTGGGTTCGTGTGCCAGCGCCCATCTGGAAATCGCCCATGTCCGCTTTATCCTGGACTGCCATCGACACCGTGCTGCTGGATATGGACGGCACACTGCTCGATCTGCACTTCGACAATCATTTCTGGCTCGAACACCTGCCCCAGCGTTACGCCGAGCACCATGGCATCAGCCGTGCCCTGGCCGATCAGGCGTTGGCTCCGGCGTTCGCGCGCCATGCCGGCCAGCTGAGCTGGTATTGCCTGGACTTCTGGAGCAAGGAACTGCAACTGCCGGTGCTGGAGCTCAAGCACGAGGTGGCTCACCTGATTGCGCTTCGCCCCGACGCCGATCGATTTCTCACGGCATTGCGGCTGGCCGGCAAGCGGGTGGCCTTGGTCACCAATGCGCACCGTGATTCGCTAACGCTGAAACTGGAACGCATTGAGCTGGCGCCGTATTTCGACCGCCTGATCAGCTCCCACGACTATGGCTTCGCCAAGGAAGATCAGCAGTTCTGGCACGCGTTGCAGAACGATTTCGGCTTCGAGCCGGCCCGCACGCTGTTTATCGACGACAGCCTGCCGGTGCTACGCAGCGCGCAGCGCTATGGCATCGCCCAGCTATTGGCGGTACGCCAACCGGACAGTCGTAAAGGCGCGAAGGATACCGAGGAGTTCAGTGCGCTGGAGGACTACCAGACGTTGATTGACGGTTTGTAACGGTTCAGTGCCGCCGTTCGGGCCGTTCTGGCGGCTGCTCGGGATCCTGGGAAAGAGCCCGAGCCAGACCTGACGCGGCTATCTGCCCGTCATTCGTTCAAGTGGCTGAGACAGGCGCTTGCCGCCCGTCCGAGGCGCTCGCGGGTAGTGGCATCCAGCGCACTTTGGCCTTGCAGTTGCTTGATTTCCTCATCGCTGAATTCATCGCTTACACGGTCTGCCGCACATGAGCAGTACGCCTTGGACTTGGCCGGCGGCGTGCCCGCCGTGGCGCTGCTCTGACATTCGCTGATGAACTGGTTCTTGGCGCCAGCGGGCCATTCGCCGGCCATGAGTGGGGCGCTGAACAGTAGCGGGATGAAAAGGGCGGTCAGGGACATGGCACGCATCGCGAAACTCCTGTTGAACAAGATAAGCATCGTTCTTGTGAGGGTTTGCGCGGCGTGGAGTTCCCGCAGCGACAACGCTTTACCCACAGCCGGGGTGGATAACTCTGGGGACAAGCTGTCGGTACCTGGCGCTGTGCACAGCCTGCTCTGGATTCTTCGCGAGTGGTGTTTTTTTGAGCGAAATCAGTGCGTTATTCACCTGCTACGCGCCGCGCCGATTGCTGCGACGCCATGGGGTATGCCCGCCGCCAGCCGTGTGCTCTACACTGCCATGTCTTTTACGCCGGGAGCCCTCATGACCCCTTCCTCCCTGCTCGATGAACGCACGGCGCGGTTATTGCCGTGGCTGGTAGCCGTCGCCTTCTTCATGCAGACCCTGGATGGCACCATTCTCAACACGGCCCTGCCGGCCATGGCGATCGACCTGGCCGAAGACCCGCTACGCATGCAGGGCGTGATCATTGCCTACATGCTCACCGTGGCGCTGTTGATCCCGGCCTCGGGATGGGTTGCCGACCGTTTTGGCACGCGGCGCGTTTTTTTCAGCGCCATCCTGCTGTTTACCTTCGGCTCGCTACTCTGCGCCCTGTCCATGACGCTGACCCAACTGATCGGCGCGCGCGTACTACAAGCCGTGGGCGGCGCGCTGATGATGCCGGTCGGACGGTTGGTGGTGCTGCGCGCTTATCCACGCTCGGAGTTGGTGCGGGTAATGAGCCTGATCACTCTGCCTGGCCTGGTCGGTCCGCTGCTGGGGCCGACGCTCGGCGGCTGGCTGGTGGAATATGCCAGCTGGCACTGGATTTTCCTGATCAACCTGCCGGTCGGAGCGCTGGGGTGTTATGCCGCGTTGCGCTTCATGCCCGACCTGCGCGGGCCGGAGCGCAATCACTTTGATACACCGGGTTTCGTGCTGTTCGGCGCAGCCATGTTGATGATTACCCTAGGCCTGGGCGGCCTCGGCGAGCTGCACATGCCCCATGCGCGGGTCATGCTTCTGCTGTTTGCCGGCGCTGCCTGCCTGGCCGCTTACTGGCTCAGGGCGGGGCGCATCGCCAAGCCGTTGTTCAGCCCCAACCTGTTTCGCACGCGCAGCTTCTCCGTGGGCATTCTGGGCAACCTGTTCGGCCGCCTGGGCAGTGGGGCGCTGCCCTTCATGGTGCCGTTGTTGCTGCAAGTGGCGCTCGGCTACTCACCCGCCGAAGCCGGGATGAGCATGATTCCCCTGGCGCTGGCCGCCATGGCCATCAAGCCATTTGCCAAGTTGCTGATCGATCGCCTGGGTTATCGACGTGTTCTTACCACCAATACGCTGCTGCTCGGCCTGCTGATCGGCAGCCTGGGCTTCACCAACGCACAGATACCGCTGTTCATGCTGTTGATTCAGCTGGGGTTGATCGGGGCGATCAACTCGCTGCAGTTCACCGCAATGAACACCATCACCCTGATCGGCTTGCATGACCGAGAGGCGAGCAGCGGCAACAGCCTGCTGGCGGTGGTGGTACAGTTGGCCATGAGCCTGGGGGTGGCCACTGCCGGTGCGCTGCTGGGCGGCTTCACCCTCGACGGGGCGGCGCCGGGCAGCGAGGCGGTACTGCGCGCGTTCCAATTGACCTTCCTGTGCGTCGGCGGCATTTCGATGCTGGCCTCGACGATCTTCCTGCAATTGGGGCGGGAAGATGGCAGGGCCCCCTCGCAACCGTAGGCGTGCAGGATCGAAGTGCATCCAGCGCCGGGATCCACTGTTGGTCTGGTGCCTCTTGACCCGCATCCATCACCGGCGGAAGGTGATCTTTTTCACTGCGGGCTGAACCTGCGAGGTCGCCGCCATGCTCGATCCGACCTATTGGCTGCTGTTCTTCTCCGCCGCGCTGGCCCTCAACCTGGCGCCGGGACCTGATCTCTTGTTCGTGCTGTCGCGCAGCATTGCCCAAGGTCGGCGCTGCGGCATCGCCGCGTCCTGCGGGGTGTGCAGCGGAGCCTTGGTGCATGTCTTGGCTGCGGCGCTTGGGCTCTCGGCGATCCTGGCCACATCGGCGCTGGCCTTCGGCGTGGTGAAGTGGATCGGTGCCGCTTATCTGCTGTATATCGGCTGGCAGGCGCTGCGCTCCGCCGGGCGCAGTTTCACCGTTGTGGAGCAGGCGGCACCCAGCGGCAACGGGTGGCAGATTTATCGCCAGGGGGTGCTGGTCGACCTGCTCAATCCCAAGGCGGCGATCTTTTTCATGGCGTTCCTGCCGCAATTCGTTCGCCCTGAACTTGGCCATACCACGCTGCAATTGCTGGGGCTTGGCATGCTGGTCATCGTCGTGGCGATTCTGGTCGAGCTTGCATTGTTGCTGGCGGCCAGCCAGGCCACCGGCCTGTTGCGCCGTCGCCCAGCGATTGCCGCTTGGCTGGAGCGCGGCATGGGCAGCCTGCTGGTGGCATTGGGGCTGCGTCTGGCGCTGAGCGAAAAGGCCTGATGGCCTTCTGGCCCCTCCGGTACCTGAGTTATGCGGAGGCGGGACAGACTGCAACAAACAGCGGGCTGGTGCGCTCGATGACCTGCGGCGTTTCAGTCAGCGCCCGATTGTGTTCTGAGACCGGGATCATTTGTGCTTGCGTGCAATTCAAGACGTAGCGCCTATGAGTGACCACATCAAACGCCTTTTTCTCGAAGCGATACTGGATGAATTCAACCAGGGTCAATCCTTCGAGGTGGCGTGTTTGGGTATTCGCGCTGTCGACCACGGTAAACGCCGTGGTCATCGGAAAGAGATAGGTCCAGGGTCGCCAGAAGGCCTCGCCCTGTTCGCTGGAGACCACAACGACGCCCTCCGGCTGGCGGGAGGTTTGATGGTCGAACCAACTGTATTCAAAATAAATCTGGTAGCCCAGCATGCCGATACCGGCGAACACCGGGATCAGCCAGTTAGGCGCGTTGTTTTTAGACAGGACGCGAATCAGCAGGGCAATGCCCGCTGCGCCCAGACCCGCAAAGATAGTTGCGACTAAATGCCAAAGCATACTTTTCTCTTCTTATAAGCAAGCGGGCCTCGATTAAGAGGCCCGCCCGCGATAGGCCTGTCAGCGTTTTGCTGCAGGAGCTGTGAGTTGCTTAATGATCAAGCGCCGCACCGGCACCTTTCGGGTAACGCACGCTATCAACCAGGTCGCGGATGCGTTGCGGCGTCGTTTCAGTGACGCTGCACACGCTGTAGGCGACCGCAAAGTTGATCACAGCACCGATTGCACCAAAGGATAGGGGCGAGATACCCATGACCCAGTTGTCCGGCGTGTTCGGCAGCATGTTGGTGCCCGGGATGAAGAACCAGCCCAGGTAGGTGAAGATATACAACAGGGTGGCAGTCAGGCCTGCCAGCATGCCGGCAACCGCACCCTTATCGTTCATCTTCTTGGAAAAGATACCCATCATCAGCGCCGGGAAGATCGACGCTCCGGCAATACCGAACGCCAATGCCACCACCTGCGCGGCAAATCCCGGCGGATTGAGTCCCAGCCAGGTGGCCAAAACAATTGCGGCAGCCATCGAGATCCGTGCTGCAAGCATTTCGTTTTTCTCGGATATCTTCGGATTGATGATTTTCTTGATCAAGTCATGACTGATGGCCGACGAAATCGCCAAGAGCAGACCCGCTGCCGTCGACAGTGCCGCGGCTATCCCGCCCGCCGCGATCAAGCCGATTACCCAGCCCGGCAGATTGGCAATTTCCGGGTTGGCCAGCACCAGAATGTCGTTGTTGACCGTCAGCTCATTGCCGGCCCAGCCACGCGATTCCGCTTCTGCGGCAAAGGTGGTGTTGGTGTCGTCATAAAACTGGATACGGCCATCTTCGTTCTTGTCCACGAACTTGATCAAGCCTGTTTCTTCCCAGGTCTTCACCCACTGCGGACGCTCTTCATAGGCTAGGGGGGAACCCAGAGCCTGATCGTAGTTTTCCACTTGCCCCGCGGCTTCCGGGTAGACCGTGGTGAGCAGGTTCAGACGTGCCATGGAGGCAACGGCAGGCGCCGTCAGGTACAGGAGCGCGATAAACACCAGAGCCCAGCCGGCCGACCAACGCGCATCGGCAACCTTCGGTACGGTGAAGAAGCGAATGATCACGTGGGGCAGACCGGCAGTACCCACCATCAGCGACAGGGTGAACAGCACCATGTTCAAGTGGCTCGGCACATCCGCTGTGTAGTCGGTGAAGCCGAGTTCAACCAGAACTTCGCTGAGCTTGCCCAGCAAGGGTGCGCCCGACTCGATATGGGTACTGAACATCCCCAGGCTGGGAATGACATTGTTGGTCAATTGCAGAGAAATGAATACGGCAGGAATGGTGTAGGCAATGATCAAGACAACATATTGCGCCACCTGTGTGTAGGTGATGCCTTTCATGCCGCCGAAAACTGCGTACACGAATACCACCAGCGACGCGATCCAGATGCCTGCCTCGCTGCTCACTTCCAGGAAGCGAGAGAACGCAACACCGGCACCGGTCATTTGCCCGATCACATAAGTGACGGATGCCAGGATCAGGCACAGCACCGCAACCAATCGTGCGCTCTTGCTGTAAAAACGCTCGCCAATGAAGTCCGGTACGGTGAATTGGCCGAATTTACGCAAATACGGCGCCAGCAGCATCGCCAGAATGACATAGCCGCCGGTCCAGCCCATCAAGTAAGCAGAACTTGCATAGCCCGTGGCGGCAATGATGCCGGCCATGGAAATGAACGACGCGGCTGACATCCAGTCGGCCGCGGTTGCCATGCCGTTGGCTATGGGGTGAACGCCCCCTCCTGCAACGTAAAATTCTTTGGTGGACCCGGCGCGGGCCCACCAGGCAATTGCGATGTAAAGAGCGAATGAGCCACCGACGAACAGCATGTTGATCATGAATTGACTCATGCTGTTACTCCTCCACATCGAATTGTTTATCGATCTTGTTCATTCTCCAGGCATAGAAAAAGATCAAGGCGATAAAGGTCAGAATGGCTCCCTGTTGGGCGAACCAGAAACCAAGGTCGGCCCCACCTACATCGATGCCGGCCAACAACGGCCGTAGAAGAATGCCGAAGCCATACGAAACCAGTACCCAGATCACGAAGCAGCAGGTAATCAAGCGTAGGTTGGCAGACCAATAGGCAGCAGCTTGTGTTTTATCTTGCATAGGCTCATCTCGTGTTTTGTATTTATTGAGTTGATGTAGCGTTGCCAGACAAATTTATAGAGAAATTACGCGCAGAATAACCCCCTGTTTTAGTCTTTTTTCTTTTTTTTTGTATCTGCCCGGTTTTGAGGAAAGGCTCTGGGCAGCCCATTACGCGCCAGGTAGTGCGGGCAGCGGCGCCTGCCCGGCGGCTCTGCCTGAGCCGTGCAGCCTGATACACTGCACGCCATTTTTCGCACCCCAGGCCTGCCTCTGTGACCACCTCTGCTTTCTCCTCCCTGCCGCTGTCCGCCGCCTTGCTGTCCACTATCGAGGACCTTGGCTACAGCGCCATGACGCCGATCCAGGCGCAGAGCCTGCCGCTGATCCTCAAAGGCCAGGATCTGATCGCCCAGGCCAAGACGGGCAGTGGCAAGACCGCCGCCTTCGGCATCGGCTTGCTGCACCCGCTCAACCCGCGTTACTTCGGCTGCCAGGCGCTGGTGCTCTGTCCGACGCGCGAGCTGGCCGACCAGGTGACTAAGGAAATCCGCCGCCTGGCGCGAGCCGCTGACAACATCAAGGTGCTGACTCTGTGTGGCGGCATGCCATTCGGCCCGCAGATCGGCTCGCTGGAACACGGCGCGCATATCGTCGTCGGCACGCCGGGCCGCGTGCAGGAGCATCTTGCCAAGGGCACCCTGAAACTGGACGGCCTGAACACCCTGGTGCTCGACGAAGCCGACCGCATGCTCGACATGGGCTTTATCGATTCGATCAGTGCGATCATCGAGCAGACGCCGGCACGCCGGCAGACGCTGCTGTTTTCCGCCACCTACCCCGAAGGCATCGAGCAGCTGGCTGCACGCTTCCTGAAGAAGCCGGCGCGGGTCGAGGTGGAAAGTCAGCACGACAACGCGCAGATCGAACAGCGTTTCTACGAAATCGAACCGCAGCGCCGTATGGAAGCGGTGGCGCAAGTGCTCGACCATTACCGGCCCACCTCGACCATCACCTTCTGCCAGACCAAGATCCAGTGCGACGAACTGGTGGCCTTTCTCAAAGCCCGTGGCCTGAGCGCAGCCGCCTTGCATGGCGACCTGGAACAGCGCGATCGGGATCAGGTGCTGACGTTGTTCGCCAACCGCAGCCTCAGCGTGCTGGTGGCCACTGACGTGGCGGCGCGCGGCATCGACATTGCCGGCCTCGACCTGGTGCTGAACGCCGAGCTGAGCCGCGACCCGGAAATCCACATCCACCGCGTCGGCCGTAGCGGTCGCGCCGGTGAGAAGGGCCTGGCGGTATCGCTGGTCGCGCCGAGCGAGGCGCAGCGCGCCAGCGCCATCGAAGACCTGCAGCAACGTGCGTTGAACTGGAAAAACCTCGACAGCCTCAAGCCGAACGGCAGCGAGCTGCTGCGCCCGCCGATGATCACCCTGAACATCGGTGGCGGGCGCAAGGACAAGGTGCGCCCCGGCGACATCCTCGGCGCGCTGACCGGTGATGCCGGCCTCAAGGCCGAGCAGGTCGGCAAGATCGCCCTGTTTGATCACCAGGCGTATGTGGCGGTGGAGCGCAGCGTTGCGCATCAGGCGCTGCTGTGCCTGCAGAACGGCAAGATCAAGGGCCGCTCGTTCCGGGTGCGTAGCCTGTGAGTCATGCCACCGATGTGCTGATCATCGGCGCCGGTGCCGCCGGGCTGATGTGCGCCTTTCAGGCGGCCATGCGCGGCCGCCGCGTGCAGGTGCTCGAGCACGCCAACAAGGCCGGCAAGAAGATTCTCATGTCCGGTGGCGGGCGCTGCAATTTCACCAACCTGTATGTCGAGTCCGGCAACTTCCTATCCGCCAACCCGCACTTCTGCAAGTCGGCGCTGGCGCGCTTCACCCAGTGGGATTTTCTCGAACTGGTCGGCAAACACGGCGTGGCCTACCACGAGAAGAAGCTCGGCCAGCTGTTTTGCGACGGCAAGTCCAGCGACATCCTCGACTTGTTGCTCAACGAATGCCGCGAAGCCGATGTGCAGATTCACCTGGATACCTCGGTCGAGACCATCGCTCCGTGCGACGGCGGCGGTTATCGCCTGACCACCAGCATGGGCGAATTCGTCTGCCAATCATTGGTGATCGCCACCGGCGGCCTGTCGATTCCCACGCTGGGCGCCAGCGGCTTCGGTTATCAGATAGCGCGTCAGTTTGGCCACAGCGTGCTGCCAACCCGTGCCGGGCTGGTACCGTTCACCCTCACCGATCCGCAGCTCAAACAGCTGTGCACAGAGCTGTCCGGCACTTCGGTGGAGGATTGCCGGGTCAGCTGCAACGGGCAGAGTTTCGTGGAGAACATCCTGTTCACCCACCGTGGCCTGTCGGGACCGGCGATCCTGCAGATTTCTTCTTATTGGCAGCCGGGCGACCGCGTCGAGATCGACCTTTTGCCGCACCTGGAGCTGCCTGAATGGCTGCCCGAACAGCAGCGCGAACGGCCCAACACGGAACTCAAAACCCTGCTGGGCGAGCTGTTCACCAAGAAGATGGCCGGGCTGCTGTGCGAGCAGTGGTTCGTCTCCAAGCCGCTCAAGCAGTACACGCCAAGCGAACTGAACGCTATCGCCGAACAGCTGCAGGCCTGGCAACTGGTGCCGGCCGGCACCGAGGGTTACCGCACCGCCGAAGTCACCTTGGGCGGCCTGGATACCCGTGAAGTTTCTTCGAAGACCATGGAGTCGCTGAAGGCGCCGCGCCTGTACTTCATCGGCGAGGTGCTCGACGTCAGCGGCCACTTGGGCGGCTTCAACTTCCAGTGGGCCTGGGCCTCGGCCTACGCGGCGGCGCAATACGTCTGAACCCGTAAGAAGCATCGGCCTGGTAGGGTGGATGTCGCTTTGTACATCCACCAGTGCACCGCTCGGTGTGCAAGAAAAACGTTGTCCACCCTACGTGCTGAACCGTAAGAAGCATCGCCCCTCGTAGGGTGGATGTCGCTTTGTACATCCACCAGTACCCCGCTCTGTGGACAAGAAAAGCGTTGTCCACCCTACATACTGGATACCCGTGAAGTTTCTTCGAGACCATGGAGAAGGCGCCGGGCCTGTACTTCATCGGCGAGGTGCTCGACGTCAGCGGCCACTTGGGCGGCTTCAACTTCCAATGGGCCTGGGCCTCGGCCTACGCGGCGGCGCGTCTGAACCCCCGTAAGAAGCATCGGCCTGGTAGGGTGGATGACGCTTTTACATCCACCAGTGCCCCGCTCTGTGGACAAGAAAAGCGTTGTCCACCCTACGCGCTAAACCGTAAGAAGCACCGCCCCTCGTAGGGTGGATGACGCTTTTACATCCACCAGTGCCCCCGCTCGGTGGACAAGAAAAGCGTTGTCCACCCTACATACTGGATACCCGTGAAGTTTCTTCGAAGACCATGGAGTCGCTGAAAGCGCCGGGCTTGTACTTCATCGGCGAGGTGCTCGACGTCAGCGGCCACTTGGGCGACTTCAACTTCCAGTGGGCCTGGGCCTCGGCCTACGCGGCGGCGCAATACGTCTGAACCCGTTAAAACCTCGGCAGACGTAGGGTGGATGACGCTTTTACATCCACCAGTGCCCCCGCTCGGTGGACAAAAAAAACGTTGTCCACCCTACATGTCCAAGCCATACGCTGCACATAAAAAAACCGCGCCGTTGTAACCAACGACGCGGCAAGGGGAACCGGGTGCAGCGGCGTCGTTCAGGCGCCGCCGCGGATCAGTCGAGCATGTCGCGGTAGCGTTCGTCCTGCTGGTAGGTCACCGGCTGTGCGAAGCCCGGTACCTGGATCAGCTGATCGGTGATGAGCAGATCTTGGTCATGGATCATATCCAGGCCGAAGTTGTAGATCACGTCGAAGTCGCCCTGCAGCGCGCGCTCTTCGTAGGCCCGGGCGTTGGCGCGGGTCTGTTCGCGGCGGGCCAGGTAGTCGTTGAAGGCGGCTTCGCCGTGGCGCTTGCGCAGCATGCGTTCGGCCACATGGGGGGCCAAGACGTAGCCGGTGGCGTTGTTGCCGCCAAAGCCCTTGGAGTTGAGGAAGCACACGTCCAGCGTCTGCTGGTCGCGCGCAACGTCGGCGGTGGAGATCTGCAGGTGATCTTGGTGCACGTCGTCGGCGACCCGGTCGATGGTCTTGATGCCGGGAATCAAGCCGTACTTGAACGAGCCGAGGGCGGCGATCAACTGGTCGGCGCTGGCCGGGGCCAGGGAGTGGCCGACATAAGCCTTGACGGCTGCCACCGGCCAGCCGTCGATGCCAAACGTAGTGGCGATGCGGTTAAGCAGTTCAGATTCGGTGGTGCGGTTGGCCGGGGTGCTGGAGCCGTGGGCATGCACGAAGCTGCGCTGGCGTACGCCGTCGATGCCGACGATTTGCGCGGCGCTGGCCACGGCCTTGGCCAGGGTCAGGTAGTTGCCCGGGCCGGGAGCGGAGATCGAACGCTTGAAGCCGTCGGCATTGACGAAGACATCTGGGGTCGCGCCATGGATATCGGCGCCCAGTTGCAAGGCCAACTCGTCATCCATCAACACCACGAACTGGCAGGACTCGGCCAGGGTGAAACCGCAGTTCTCACCGAATGGGCGGCTGGCGCGGCGGAAGTCCACCTCTGGCTTGCCTTCGATGGCGCGCAGGCCATCCTCGGTGGCCAGGGCGCTCATGGCGCCGTAGCCGTCGACGCATTCGACGGTGACCGGCGCTTCGCTGTTGCCGACGATCACCACCCGCGAGCGGCCGTCGACGATGCTGTCGATGCCCTTTTGCAGGTTGTAGAGAAAGGTGGCGCAGGCGCCGGTCATTGCGCCGGTGCTGCCGACGCTGCCCAGCACATACGCGTTGATGAAGTCCGCCGGCATGGTGTTCAGGCCCAGCGGCAATTGCTTGGAGGAGACACGTCCACCTTTCAGGCGCGCTTGCATCAGGCCGCCATAACCGTTGTCGTCGAGCTGGCTCATGATGCTGCCGGCGTGCACGGCGATCTGGTCCGGCGGTACGCTGTCGGTGATGGTTTTCCAGTCGATGCCGATGGAGCGCAGTGCATCGGTCATGCCGACCACGGACATCTGCAGGCCGCGGGGGTGGAAGCGCGAGTTGTACAGCTCGCCGGGCTCGAAACCGGTGGGCAGTTGCCCGGCGGATTTCACCGGCATTTCGCGATAACTGTCGACCTTGAAGTCGCAGCTGCCGTTGAGGGTGACGCGCACCTCGTTGCCCGCCAGCGGCTCGATGCTCCAGTTGGCCGGCAGCGGCTCGGGCAGCTGCTTGCGGCTGGTGGTGAAGCTGAAGGGCGCGTCGCTGTCGCTGTTCAGGCTGATGCTCTTCTGCCAATGAGTGGCATCGACGTCGAAATACTGTTTTTCGATGCGACGGATCAGCGTGTGATCGAGAATCTGCCGGGCGTAGCGGGTTTCGATGTCAGCCAGGGTCAGTGCCTGGTCGTCGCTGTCGCGGTAGGCACCGTTTGCGTAGCGCACCAGCTTCATCATGATCGCCAGGCCGGCGAGGGTCTGTTGACGCGCCTCACTGTCCAGGGACTCGATGACCATACGCCGGAAACCGTGGTGGAACGAGCTGCGCCCGGCGGAGTTGTAACCACCGAAACCAACGATGACAGGTAAGCGAGACATAACCCGGAAAACTCCTTACGCAAAGGGCCTGGCGCCCGAAGGTGGGGGTGACAGGCCTGAGGCCGTCGATCATGCCGACTGCGTTCAGCCAGCGACGGACAATTCTTGTGGATGCCTATGCTGACGCGGCACTCGACCATCAAGTCACGGCTGTAACCCAATGGTCGTAGATTTCAGGGTGGCCGTGGCAGGCCGTTCGTCTGTTGCCGCGGCTTGGCTGCAAAGGTTTGGCGAACAGGTGGCGCCTTACCAGCGAAGCATTAAGCACGGCTGCGCGCCCGTTTGAACAGCAGCACGCCCCACAGGAAACCCACACAGGCCGCAGTGGCGGAGCCCAGCAGGATGCCCAGCTTGGCAGCGCTCAGCAGGTTCTCGCTGGTAAAGGCCAGGTTGGCGACGAAGATCGACATGGTAAAGCCGATGCCGCCCAGCAGCCCGATGAGCAGCACGCCGTTCCAATTCATGTCCGGTGCCAGCCGGCATAGGCCGAGGCGCACGGTGATCCAGGTCGCCAGGAAGATGCCCAGGGGCTTGCCCAGCACGAGCGCACAGAACACGCCGAACATGACCTTCTGCGAGTCGGCGAGGCCCAGGTCGACCGTGCCCAGCGCCACGCCGGCATTAGCCAGGGCGAACAGCGGCATGATGCCGAAGGCCACCCAGGGGTGCAGGGCTTTTTGCACGCGAATCACCGGGGGCAGCAACTCGCGCTGGGTCTTGCGCAGCTCGCTGAGTGGCTGGGCCAATTCATCCGCCTGGCCCTGCCCGGCCAATCTGCGGACCTCATCGAGACTGCTGGCCAGCGCCTCCAGCGGATGGGCATGGCGATACAAGCGTACTACGGGGGTCATCAGGCCCAGCACCACGCCGGCCAGGCTGGGATGCGCGCCCGTTTTCAGCAAGCCGAACCAGATGACGGCGCCGGGAATGACGTAGGCATAGGCCGTGCCGATGCCGATCCATTGCAAGGCCAGCACCATCAGCATGCCGAGGCCGGCCACCAGCAGACCGCTGTAATCCAACCCGCCGGAATACACCACGGCAATGATCAGCACAGCGATCACGTCATCGATGATCGCCAGGGTCAGCAGAAAGATGCGAAGGCTGCTGGGAATGCCACGGCCCAGCAGGGCGAGCACACCGATAGCGAAGGCAATGTCGGTGGCGGTCGGAATCGCCCAGCCATGGCTGAGCGGTGCCTGTCGGTTGAAAGCCAGGTAAAGCAGCGCGGGTACCAGTACGCCACCGAAGGCCGCGATCACCGGCAGGGCAGCCTGGCGCAGGTTGGCCAGGGCACCGTCGTGGATCTCGCGGCGGATTTCCATGCCGACCACCAGGAAGAACACCGTCATCAGCGCATCGTTGACATAGAAATGCAGTGAGCGGGTGAACTGCCAGTCGCCCAGCCCCAGGGTGATGGGCAAGTGCCAGAGTGCCTCGTAGCTCTGCGCCTGTGCGGAGTTGGCCCAGATAAGGGCGATCAGGGTGGCGACCAGCAATGCCGCGCCGCTGACGGCTTCGATGTGGATAAAGCGTTCGAGGGCGGAGAAAGCCTGCTGGGTATAGCGCTGAGCCCTGGAGGCAGGGCGATAGGACAAGGGTTGTGGCATACGGAACTCCCTGCGTGGCGGCCCGACCTCGCATGAGTTTTTTAACCTGCTTCACCGAGCAGCCGGTGAATGCACCCGTGCCGAATTATAGGGACCGGCATCAGGCAAAGGGCAGGCATACGGCTATAGGATGAGGGTAGGCCAGAAAGCACAAAGCCCGGCACTAGGCCGGGCTCCGTGTTTACGCAAGGGTCGAGTTACGGCATGCCTAGCCAGTTTGGCAGGGCCAGCGAGATCGAGGGCACGTAGGTGACCAGCACCAGGAAGCCGAGCAGCAGGCACAGCCACGGCATGGCTGCGCGGATTACCTGCGGCACTGTCATGCCGGTCACCGCTGAGGTGACGAACAGGTTCAGGCCCACTGGTGGAGTGATCAAGCCGATCTCCATGTTCACCACCATAATGATGCCCAGGTGGATCGGATCGATACCCAGCTGCATGGCAATCGGGAACAGGATCGGCGCCAGAATCAGGATCACCGCAGACGGCTCCATGAACGCACCGGCGATCAACAGAACTATGTTCACCACCAGCAGGAACTGCCAGGGTTGCAGGCCCATGTCCATTACCATGCCGGTGATCTGCTGTGGGATCTGCTCAGTGGTCAGCACGTGAGCGAACAGCATGGCGTTGGCGATGATGAACATCAGCATGATGCCCAGCTTGCCAGAGTCCAGGATCACATGAGGGACCTGCTTGAAGGTCAGGTCCTTGTACACGAAGATCGCGATGAACGCCGAGTACACGGCGGCCACGGCCGCGGCTTCGGTCGGGGTGAACATGCCGGAGTAGATACCGCCGAGGATGATCACCATCAGCAGCAGACCCCACATGGCCTCGCGGCCAGAGCGCAGCCATTGGCGCAGGGATGCGCGTGGCATGGCCGGCAGGTTTTTCTTCACGGCAACGATGTAGATCGCCACCATCAGCACTAGGCCGAGCAGGAAGCCAGGAATGACACCGGCCATGAACAGCTTGCCAACCGATTGTTCGGTGGCGGCGGCGTATACCACCATTACCACCGACGGCGGAATCAAAATACCCAGGGTACCGGCGTTGGTTACGATACCGGCGCCAAAGGCCTGCGGATAACCGGAGCGCACCATGCCGGCGATGGCAATGGAGCCGACCGCGGCCACGGTGGCCGGCGAGGAACCGGACAGGGCCGCGAACAGCATGCACGCCATGACTGCACCGATGGCTAGACCGCCACGGATATGGCCGACGCAGGCGTTGGCGAAGTCGATCAGGCGGCGGGCCACGCCACCGGTGGTCATGAACGCACCGGCCAGCAGGAAGAACGGAATGGCCAGCAGGGTGTAGTGCTCGGAGGTTTCGAACAGCTTGATCGCCAGCGAACGCACGGAGTCGTTGCTGAAGAACATGATGGTCATCGAGCCGGCCAGGCCAAGGGAAATGGCGATCGGCACGCCGATGAACATCAGCGCGAAGAGCAGGGCAAACAGGAACAGAATGGACATTTACTTGCGCTCCTCGGTGTCGACCTGATTCAACTTTGTAGCGTCGGCGGCTTCGTCAGCCAGGCCCAGGCCCAGTTGTTGGCCACGCAGGATGCGCACAAGAATTTCAGCGAAACGAATGAAACACATGAAAAAGCCGAAGGGCACGATGGCCGCGATGTGCCATTGCATGATGCCGTAGTGGCCGAGATCTTCTGCGCCGATGCCGGCTTTGGCCAGGGTGTAGACCCACTCCACGCTGGATTCGCCCAGCAGGCCGGCGTAGCCCAGGCAGACCAGGCAGGCAATGATACCGACGATACGCTGATTACGGGTATTGAGCAGTTTGACCAAAGCGTCGACGCCGATGTGGCCGGCAGTGCGTACGCCATAGGCGATGCCAAAGAAGATCAACCAGGCGAACAGGGCCTTGGTCAGCGCGTTGCCCCAGGTCATCGCCTGGGCCAGGCTGAGAATGGGATCGCCTATGGCGTACCAGAAATTTTCCATGCTGGGGAAGGTATCCCCGAAGTAATAAAACATGGAGTAGAGGTTGTTGAGCATGACGTAGACGAAAGTCACCAGCGTCATGGCTGCAAGCAGGAAGACGATAAAGCCTTCCTCGAAGTGATCCCAGAGGCGCCGCAGGGCGTTCATGGATGACATCTCCTGATTGATTGGCAGTTATTGGAGGCGTCGCAAGAGCGAACGGGGAGCCTTACCTGGCAAAGCGTCTCTGCTGCCGGAGAACCCGGCAACAAAGGGCGGGTACGCGCAAACGCACCCGCCGCAACAGTCTTACTTACTGTTGGTTGGAGGCTTCGGCGGCCTTGATCAGGTCGGCGCCGATTTCAGCTTCGAACTTCTTCCACACCGGCTTCATCGCATCACGCCACTTGGCGCGCTGCTCGTCAGTCAGGGTGATGATTTCGGTGGTGCCGGCAGCCAGGATGCGCTGCTTGTCACCTTCGTTCAGGTCGTTGGCCAGCTTGTTCACCTCAACGCTGACTTCATCCATGATGCTGCGCAGCTCGGTGCGAATGTCGGCCGGCAGGCCTTCCCAGAACTTGGTGTTGGTAATCACCATGTAGTCGAGCAGGCCGTGGTTGGACTCGGTGATGTAGCTCTGCACTTCGTGCATCTTCTGCGAGTAGATGTTCGAGTAGGGGTTCTCGGCGCCGTTTACCACGCCGGTCTGCAGGCCCTGATACACCTCGGCAAAGCTCATCTTGCGCGGGTTGGCGCGCACAGCCTTGAACTGCTCGTCCAGTACGGCGGAAGCCTGTACGCGGAACTTCAGGCCGCGGGCGTCTTTCGGCTCGCGCAGGGGCTTGTTGGCCGACAGCTGCTTGAGGCCGTTGTGCCAGTAGCCCAGACCGGTGATGCCCTTGTCTTCCATGGAGTTGAGCAGGCTCTGGCCGGCTTCGCTCTTCTGGAAGCGGTCCACCGCCTCGATGTTGTCGAACAGGAAGGGCAGGTCGAAGATCTGCACGCCCTTGGAGTAATGCTCGAACTTGGCCAGCGACGGAGCAATGATGTGTACATCGCCCAGCAGCAGCGCTTCCATTTCCTTGCCGTCGCCGTACAGCGAAGAGTTCGGGTAGACCTCGACGCGGACTTTGCCGGGCAGGCGTTCTTCAGCCAGCTTCTTGAATAGGTTGGCGCCCTGCCCCTTAGGAGTGTTCTCGGCAACCACGTGGGAGAACTTGATCAGGATCGGGTCGGCCGCCTGGGCCATACCAGCGATGCTCAGGGACAGTGCGCAGGCAATTGCCTTGGCAGATAGCTTGAACATTTGGAATGCTTCCTCTTTGTTTTATGTATCGCAAGTGCGATGGCGCGTTGATGCCAGCCGCAGTCTAATGAATCATCTGACCGATAGCACCGGACATCCTCTAAAGCGTGTCTCGTTTAACGCGCTCTATGATATTAGCAATAGGTATGCCAGACCTGCGAAGCCGTGTGAACCTTATCGCACTGGCGTTGTATGCGCAGGCAAGGGGCGCTTTCTGGCGGATTACCGCCACGCTAGTCGGCAACCTCTGGCGAGTTTCCGCCAGCTTCATGAAAACTCAGCCCATGCTTACGCAATTTGTCGTGCAAGGTCTTGCGCGGCAGGCCGAGGGCTTCAGCGAGGCTGCGCAGCGAATTGTGCGGTTGATTGAGTTCCGCCGCGATCAAGGCGCGCTCGAACGCCTCGACCTGGTCGCTGAGACCGCCCGTCACGGCTGAGGTCTCTGCGCTGACCTCTTCCGTCTCATGCTCCAGGCCCAGGCCCAATCCCAAGGCGAACCGCTCGGCGACGTTCTGCAGCTCGCGGACGTTGCCGGGCCAGTCGTGGCGTAGCAGTTGCGCCCGTTGCGCCGGCTGCAGCATGGGGGTCGGCAAACCGTGACGGGTACTGGCGGCCTGGGCGAAATGCTCGAAGAGAAACAGCACGTCATCGCCGCGCTCGCGCAGTGCGGGGGTTTTCAGGGGGGCCACGTTCAGCCGGTAATACAGGTCGGCGCGGAAACGTCCCTGATCGGCGGCCTGACGCAAATCCTCCTTGGTCGCGGCAATCACGCGGATGTCCAACGGGATCAGCTGGTTGGAACCCATGCGCTCGACCGTCCGTTCCTGCAGCAGGCGCAGCAGCTTGACCTGCACATCGAGGCTCATGCTCTCGATCTCATCGAGAAACAGGGTCCCGCCATTGGCATGTTCAAACTTGCCGATGCGCCGCTTGGCCGCGCCGGTGAAGGCTCCGGCTTCATGGCCGAACAGTTCGCTCTCGACCACCGACTCGGCCAGTGCGCCAGCATTGATGGCCACGAAGGGGCCGCTGCGGCGACTGGACAAGTCGTGCAGAGCGCGCGCCACGACTTCTTTGCCGGTGCCGGTTTCGCCGAGGATCAGCACATCGGCGGAGGTCGCTGCCAAGGCGCCAATCTGCTCGCGCAAGCGCTGCATGGGCGGGCATTGGCCGAGCAAGCGGCCATCCAGCTGCTGGCGGTCGGCCAGGGCCAGACGCAAGCTGCGGTTGTCCACCACCAGGCGGCGTAGATCCAATGCGCGACGCACACTGTCGAGCAGTTTTTCGCTGGCGAAGGGCTTTTCGAGGAAATCGTAGGCGCCGGCGCGCATGGCCTGCACGGCTAACGGCACGTCGCCGTGGCCGGTAATCAGCAAGATCGGCAACTGCGGGTCCTGGGCCTGAATCTGTTCGAGCAATTGCAGACCGTCGAGCCCGGGCATCCGAATGTCGCTGACCACCACGCCGGGCCAGTCAGGGTGGATGCGCGCGGCAACATGCTGCGCCGAATCCAGCGCCACGACCTTGAGTCCCGCCAGGTCCAGGGTTTGGCTCAGTGCCTGGCGTAAATGGGGATCGTCGTCGATCAGCAAAACCTGAATAGCGCTGTCAATGGCGAATTCCGTGGTCATGCGGGAAGGTCCTCGGGCGGATAGGGGTTGACGCCGGGCGCGCCGGTGCGCAGACGCAAGGTCAGCACGGCGCCGCCTTGGGGGTGGTTTTCGAACAGCAGTTCGCCGTCCAGAGCGCGCATCAGGCTGTCGCAGATGGCCAGACCCAGGCCCAGCCCCTGGGTGCTGGTCTTGGTGGTGAAAAAGGGCTCGCAGGCACGTTGCAGGGCTTCGTCACTGAAGCCTGGGCCATTATCGCGAATACGCAGCTCAATGCTGTCTTCGGTCTGTGTGGTGTGCAGCCAGAGCTTGCGGGGATGGGGTTTTTCGGCCAGGGCATCCAGCGCATTGCCGATCAGGTTGCTTAATACCTGGCGCAGCCGGGTCTCGCCAGCCTGCACCCAGAGTGGGGCGTCCGGCAGGTCGCGGATCAGTTCGACATCCATGGCCCGGCGTCGCTGGCTGTGCAGGGCAATGGCGTCTTCCAGGGCCGGTTGCAGGGCGACGCTTTCCGGCGCATGACGGTCGCGACGGGCGAAGGCGCGCAAGTGGGCGATGATCGAGGCCATGCGGGCGGTCAGCGCGCTGATCTGCTGCAAATTGCCGTGCACATCGTGGTGGCGTTGGTGCTCCATGAGTACACGGGCGTTGTCGGCATAACTGCGGATAGCCGCCAGGGGCTGGTTGAGTTCGTGGCTGATGCTCGCGCTCATGGTGCCCAGCGCCGACAGTTTGCCCGCCTGCACCAGTTCATCCTGGGCACGCACCAGCTCCTGCTGTGCGTGTTCGCGTTCCAGCACTTCTTGCTTGAGGCGGCTGTTGAGGGTTTCCAGGGCGCGGGTACGCTCCTGCACACGCAACTCCAGGTCGCGCCGCGCCTTGGTACTCAGATCGATACGTTCCAAGTAGTGGCGCTGACGCTGCAGCCAGAGGCCGAACAGCAACAATATGGCGAGCAGGGCGATGACGCCGCCGCCGATCACGCTGCGCACGGGGCGGTCGATCAGGCTGGTGGGCGCGAGAATACTCACCGTCCAGTCGATTTCTTCAAGCTCGCGCTGTTGCGACAGCCAGACCCCTGCGCCGAGTTCCAGCGGCTGTAGCTCCTGGGTCGGATAAGGCTTGTGAAAGGCGATGGCCGCCCGTTCTTGATCTGTCTGCTCGCGGGTGAGGCGAAAGCGCCAGTCCGCATGGGAGGTAAGAATCACCACACCCTGACCGTCGGTGACGAGCAGGCGTTCGGGTGCGTTGCCCCACAGGGTCTCCGTGTGGTCCAGATCGACTTTGACGACCAATACGCCCAGCGCTTCGCTGCCGCTGTAAACGGCTGAGCCAAAGTAATAACCCCGTTTGTCCGAGGTGTTGCCGAGGCCGAAAAAACGACCCAGCCGACCATCCATCGCATCGCGAAAATACGGCCGGAAAATGAAGTTGCGCCCGACGAAACTGTCTCTTTGATCCCAGTTGGACGCGGCCAGGGTCAGCCCCTGTGCATCCATCAGGTAGATGACATCAGCGCCAGTCTGCTGTTGCAGTTGCTTGAGGACATGGCTAGCCAGCTCCTGGGAGGCGGTATTCTCAGGGCTGAGCAAGGCATTGCGTAGCACCGGCAGGTTGCCAAGGATGGCGGGCAGGTTCTCATAGCCACGCAAGGTGCCGAGCAGGTTGGCGACATACAAATCCAGGGTCTGGCGATTCTGCTCGGTGAGCTTGGCGTGATAATGGTTTTCAGCCAGGTATTTCAACGGCCAGAGCAAGGCTGCCAGAGCCAGCGCACATGGAACCAGGCGCCGCCAGCGGGGGCGTTTGAGGTAAAGCTGGAATTCGGACATAGGCAAGCGTACTTCGGCAAGCGAAACATAGGGTGGCTGGAAAAGAGCCCCGCGGGCAAGTGGCGACGACCAACGTCGGCCGGGGTGCGTTTGGTTCGGACGAGCGGGTTGGCATCCCTTGAAACTCAGCTAAACGCCCCAAGCTAGAGGAGAGGGAGTCTGATTGGCCAAATCTATCGATAGCATTTGTTTAATAAATTAGTGCTTGTCGACTGATCGGCTAAGATGGCCCTCGTAAATTTTAAACACCTGAACCCCCAAGGAGTCAGTAAATGTCCGTTATCAATACTCAGATCAAGCCGTTCAAAGCCCAAGCCTTCAAGCAGGGCAAGTTCATCGAAGTTACCGAAGCTGACGTGAAGGGCAAGTGGTCCGTATTCTTCTTCTACCCGGCTGACTTCACCTTCGTATGCCCGACCGAACTGGGCGACGTGGCTGACAACTATGCCGAGCTGCAGAAGATGGGCGTAGAAGTTTACTCCGTCTCTACCGACACCCACTTCACCCACAAGGCCTGGCACGACAGCTCCGAGACCATCGGCAAGATCCAGTACACCATGCTGGGCGACCCGACCATGCAGATCAGCCGCAACTTCGAAATCCTGCGTGAAGACCAGGGCCTGGCCAACCGCGGTACTTTCATCGTTGACCCGGAAGGCATCATCCAGGCTGTGGAAATCACCGCCGAAGGCATCGGCCGTGACGCTTCCGACCTGCTGCGCAAGGTCAAGGCTGCCCAGTACGTTGCCGCCCACCCGGGCGAAGTCTGCCCGGCCAAGTGGAAGGAAGGCGAAGCGACTCTGGCTCCGTCCCTGGACCTGGTTGGCAAGATCTAAAAACGGCCGCAAAGCCGCCTAGCTTTACCGATGCTGCGTTGCAATCAGGCTCGGGCTGCTCATTTACAGCTCGTAAACTCCGCGCCCTCGCCTGATTGCGCCTTGCCTCGGCTTCGCTAGCCAACTTTGCAATCCGTTCTAAACAACCCGCAACGGTTGTAACGCTACGGGAGCCGCAACCGGCTCCCCTCTAGCCCGACGCCCGGGCGTGATCCGTCCGGGCGTTTTATTTTCTGAATTTAGTGAAACGGGGTACCGCACACATGTTGGACGCCAATCTTAAAACCCAGTTGAAGGCCTACCTTGAAAAGGTCACCCAGCCGTTCGAGATCGTCGCGTCCCTCGATGATGGCGCGAAATCCCAGGAACTGTTGGGCCTGCTGCAAGACATCACCAGCCTGAGCGACAAGATCACTCTGCGCACCGATGGCAGCGATACACGCCGCCCTTCGTTCTCGTTGAACCGCATCAACGGCAACATCGACCTGCGTTTTGCAGGTATTCCGATGGGCCACGAATTCACCTCGCTGGTGCTGGCGCTGCTGCAAGTCGGCGGCCACCCGTCCAAGACCAGCCAGGACGTGATCGAACAGATCAAAGCCATCGAAGGCGACTTCTCCTTCGAAACCTACTACTCGCTGTCCTGCCAGAACTGCCCGGATGTCGTGCAGGCGCTGAACCTGATGGCCGTGCTCAATCCGAACATTCGCCACGTCGCCATCGACGGCGCGTTGTTCCAGGATGAAGTCGAAGCACGCCAAGTCATGTCGGTGCCGAGCATTTACCTGAACGGCGAACTGTTCGGCCAGGGCCGCATGGGTGAGGAAGAAATCCTCGCCAAGCTGGACACCAATGCCGGTGCCCGCGACGCTGAAAAACTCAACGCCAAAGAAGCCTTTGACGTGCTCGTCATCGGCGGTGGACCGGCGGGCGCGGCGGCAGCGGTTTATTCCGCACGTAAGGGCATCCGCACCGGTGTTGCTGCCGAGCGTTTCGGCGGCCAGGTGCTGGACACCATGTCCATCGAGAACTTCATTTCGGTGACGGCCACCGAAGGCCCGAAATTGGCCCGCGCCCTGGAAGAGCACGTGCGCGAATACGACGTGGACATCATGAACCTGCAGCGTGCCAGCAAGCTGATCCCGGCCGCGACCGAGGGTGGCCTGCACACTGTCGAGTTCGAGAACGGTGCGCAGCTCAAGTCCAAGACGCTGATCCTGTCCACGGGCGCCCGCTGGCGCGAAATGAACGTGCCGGGCGAAGCCGAGTACAAGGCCAAGGGCGTGTGCTTCTGCCCGCACTGCGACGGTCCGCTGTTCAAGGGCAAGCGTGTGGCAGTCATCGGCGGCGGTAACTCCGGCGTTGAAGCCGCCATCGACCTGGCCGGCATCGTGGGCCATGTGACGCTGCTGGAGTTCGGCGAAAGCATGCGTGCCGACGCGGTGCTGCAGAGCAAGCTGCGCAGCCTGCCGAACGTGACCATTCACCTGATGGCGCAAACCACCGAAGTGCTGGGCGATGGCCAGAAGGTCACCGGCCTGGTGTACAAGGACCGCACCAGCGAAGAGCTGCACACCGTCGAGCTGGAAGGCATTTTTGTGCAGATCGGCCTGCTGCCCAACAGTGATTGGCTCAAAGGCAGCGTCGAACTGAACCGCTTCGGCGAGATCATCGTCGACGCCAAAGGCCAGACCAATATCCCGGGCGTGTTTGCCGCCGGTGACGTGACGACGGTGCCCTACAAGCAGATCATCATCGCCACCGGCGATGGCGCCAAGGCGTCGTTGAGTGCCTTCGACTATCTGATCCGTCAGGGCTAAGAAATACCTAAATGCCTGCGTGCACAGGCCAGGCCCCGTGGTGAAAACCACGGGGCCTTTTTTATGTTCGACACAATTGGCGCGCTACGGTCAGCACAGCCTAAGGGTGGACACGTCTTGCAGCTTCCTTCCCCCGATGTGAACCGCCACCCGGTGGACCGCCCCCCGGTGGATCGATGAAGCGCGATCCACCCTACGTATCTGATACTGCCTTTCGTGGCAAGGTCGCCCCCTCCCGCAGACCGGAGGGTGTACAAAGCAATTGTGAGACGCCCGACCTCGGGCCGAAGCATTGCCGTTCAATCGGCTGGCTGGTCTGGCCATCCGGGCTCATCCTGGGGCAGGACGATGCGCTTGCGGTCATACTTTCCTGCCATAGTTGAAACGGGCCAATCAGGGGAGGCAACACATAGCATGTATCACGGAGAACGACTCAACGCCTGGACGCATCTGGTCGGCGCGGTTCTTTCCTTTATAGGGGCAATCTGGCTGCTGGTACTGGCCAGCCTGGATGGCGATCCATTAAAAATCGTCGGGGTAGCGGTCTACGGGCTGACGTTGTTATTGCTCTATACGATTTCCACCGTCTATCACAGCGTACGCGGGCGCGCGAAAGTGATCATGCGCAAGCTCGACCACCTGTCGATCTACTTGCTGATTGCCGGCAGCTACACGCCGTTCTGCCTGATCACCCTGCAAGGCGCCTGGGGTTGGACGTTGTTCGGGATTGTCTGGGGCATGGCGCTGATCGGCATGTTGCAGGAAATCAAGCCGCGTTCCGAGGCGCGGGTGTTATCCATCGTCATTTATGCACTGATGGGCTGGATCGTGCTGGTGGCGGTCAAGCCGCTACTCGCCGCCCTGGGGCGCGCGGGCTTCACCTGGCTGGCCGCCGGGGGCGTGCTGTATACGGTGGGCATTGTTTTCTTTGCCTACGACACGCGGTATCGCCATTGGCACGGTATCTGGCACCTGTTCGTCATTGCCGGCAGCTTGCTGCACTTTATTGCCATTCTCTTTTATGTGCTGTGAGGCGCGAGGCATCGGCATCGTGCGACTTGGCCGCCACTATTGGCTGAATAGTGTGAACATTCTTTGCTAGGAATGGGTTGGAAGACAACCGTTCGTCACGGCTTGGCGTAGAATCCCCAGGCCATTTCCAGGCGTCATTCGGGAGAAATGCATCACCATGTCTCTGTCCTTCTTGCGCGGCCTGCTGGTCGCCACCTGTTTTGGCATGTTGGCCGGCCAGGCCCAGGCTGCCACCCTCTCTGCTGATCTAAAGCCCGAAGCCGGCACGCTGAAGCTCGGCGTACAACCATGGCTGGGTTATGGCCAGTGGTATGTCGCTGAAGATCAGGGCCTGTTCAAGGCCAATGGCTTGAATAAAGTCGAACTGATTAACTTCAACGAAGACAAGGACATGAACGCCGCGCTTGCCAGCGGGCGCATCGACGCCGGCAACCTGGCGACCCACACCGCCATGGCCATGGTCGCCGCCGGCTTGCCGGTGAAGATCGTCCTGTTGCTCGACCAGAGCACCAGCGCCGACGCGCTGATCGCCGATGCCTCGGTCAAGACACTCGCCGACCTCAAAGGCAAAAGTGTCGCCTACGAGGAAGGCACCACCAGCGACATCCTGCTGCACAGCGCGTTGGCCAAGGCCGGCATGAGCCTGGCCGATGTGAAGCCGGTGCCGATGCCCGCATCTTCCGCCGGCAGCGCGCTGCTCGCAGGCCAGGTACCGGCTGCGGTCACTTACGAGCCGTACCTGAGCGCCGCGGCCCGGCAAGGCGCGAACATCCACACGCTGTACCAGGGTTCCGACGATGCCGGCTTGATCAGCGATGTGCTGGTGGTGCGTGAAGACGTGCTGAAACAGCGCCCCGGTCAGGTTCTGGCGCTGCTGAAAAGTTGGGATGCGGCCTATACGCACTTCCAGGCCCAGCCCGAACAAGGCCGCGCCATCATCGCCAAGGGCGTCGGCGCCGATGTCGGTGAGCTGGACAGCGCCTTCGCAGGGGTGCAGTTCTACTCCCTGGCCGATAACCAGCGCGAGTTGCAAGGCAGCTTCGTTGGCGACACGTGGCAGCACATCATCAAGGCCGCCGGCAACGCCGGTATCCTGCCGCAACCGATCGATCCCGAGCAGATACTCGACACCCGTTTCGTCGATACCCTGAAGTAACCGAACGGCGCCCCGCAGCGACGCGGGGCGTCAGCGCTGCCTGTTTTTATCGAGAGAACCACCCAGCGCCAGGGCAGGCCGAGGGTGGTCATGATTATGCCCCTACGCAAAGCGTCCCCTCTGTTCACCATCGGCAAGCCCCTGGCGCGTCGGCCGCAATGGCTGATCGGCATTGGCGTATTCGTCGTGCTCGGCCTGGCCTGGTACCTGTCCACCGCCAGTGGCCTGGTGCCGAAACTGTTTCTGCCCCATCCCGCCGACGTCTGGGCCCGCATGGTCAAACTGGCTGTTGAAGGCACCTTGTGGGCCGACCTCAAGGTCAGCCTGTATCGCATCCTGGTGGCTTTTCTGGTGTCCTCGGCCATGAGCATCGTTGTCGGTGTGCTGGCCGGTTGCTATGGCTTCTGGAAGGCCGTCAGCGAGCCGCTGGTGGATTTCATCCGCTACATGCCGGTGGTGGCCTTCGTGCCGCTGAGTATTCTGTGGACCGGCACAGGTGACATGCAGAAATTCCTGATCATCTGGATCGGTACCTTCTTCCAACAAGTGCTGATGGTCATGGACGCAGTAAAGCGCGTACCGCAGGACTTCATCGGCCTGGGCCGCACGCTGGGCCTGAAGGATCGCCGCATCCTGCTGCGTATCGTTCTGCCCAGTGCGTTACCAGGTATCTGGGATGCGTTGCGCATCAGCCTCGGCTGGGCCTGGACCTGGCTGGTGCTGGCCGAACTGGTGGCTGCCAGCTCCGGCCTGGGTTATCGCATCACTGTGTCGCAACGTTTCTTCCAGACCGACACCATCATTGGCTACATCCTGCTGCTCGGCGTGCTCGGGCTGATTACCGACCAACTGATGCGCGCCGCCGAGCGCGTGTTGTTCCGCTACAACCGGAGGCGCAGCTGATGGCCAGCCTGGAAATCAAGGGACTCACCAAGAGTTATCCCATGGGCAGACAGCGTCGCGAGGTGCTGTGCGATATCGACCTGACCCTGGCCGACAACGAATTCGTCTCCCTGGTGGGCACCTCGGGCTGTGGCAAAAGTACGTTGTTGTCGATTGCCGCCGGCCTCGAGGATTTCGACCGCGGCGCGGTGCTGGTCGATGGCCAGCCGATTAGCGGCGCCGGGCTGGACCGCGGCGTGGTCTTTCAGTCCTACACCTTGCTGCCCTGGCTGACCGCGCGGCAGAACATCGAATTCGCCCTGAACGCCGCCGGTCATGGGCGCGGCGAATGCCGCGAGATTGCCGCCGAACACCTGGAGCTGGTCAAGCTCAGCGAGTTCGCCGAGGCGTACCCGAACGAATTGTCCGGCGGCATGAAGCAGCGCGTGGCCATCGCCCGCGCTCTGTCCTATCGACCCAAGATCCTGCTGATGGACGAACCCTTCGGCGCGCTGGATACCATGACCCGTCACCAGATGCAGGACCTGCTGACCCGCATCTGGGAAAGTCACCGGCTGACGGTGATGTTTGTCACCCACGACATTGAAGAGGCGGTGTACCTCTCCGATCGCATCGTGGTCATGGGCCTCGGTCCGGGACGGATCAAGACCAGCTACCACGTCGGCCTGGCGCGTCCGCGTCATGAAGACATGGTGTCCACCGCGGATTTCATCGCGTTGCAGCGCGAGGTGTTGCGCTCGATCCGCGAGGAAGAACGCAAGGTGAGCTGAACCTTCTCCAACCCCTGGGGGCACGATGTGATTGAACTCGATTCAGCCCTGGCGCAGCGCATCGTCGATCGCGCCATGGCCATCCTGCCGTACAACATCAATGTCATGGATGCCCAGGGCATGATCATCGGCAGCGGTGACCGTGCGCGCCTGCACACTCGCCATGAGGGCGCGCAGCTGGTGCTGGCCAATCGGCGCGTGGTGGAGATTGATGAACAGGCGGCAGCGTGCCTGCGCGGGGTCAAACCCGGCGTCAACCTGCCGCTGCTGCATGCGGACCAGTTGATTGGCGTGCTGGGCATTACCGGCGCGCCCGACGTGGTGAGGCCCTATGCCGAGCTGGTGCGCATGGCGGCCGAAATGCTGGTCGAGCACCAGGTGCTGCAAAGCGACCGGCATTGGCAACAGCAACAGCGCGAAACCTGGGCGCGTCAGTTGCTCGATCCGCAGCAGAGCCTGGCCACGCTGGCGGCGGAGGCCGAGCACCTGGGGTTGAAGCTGACCTGGCCCTGCCAGCTGTGTTTGCTACAGGTGCAAGGGGTGGGCGATCCCGTGTCC
This sequence comes from Pseudomonas sp. B392_1p, assembly GCF_052245235.1. Lineage (NCBI taxonomy): Bacteria > Pseudomonadati > Pseudomonadota > Gammaproteobacteria > Pseudomonadales > Pseudomonadaceae > Pseudomonas > Pseudomonas sp. B392_1p. The sequence goes on along the minus strand of NZ_JBQPXM010000004.1, from coordinate 165,667 downwards.
CATCAGGCCCGGCTGGTGGCGGGAATGGAGGGCAAAAGTGGGCAGGTACTGGCGCCGCTGAGCGCCGATGAGCTGCTCTGGTGTCGTCCTTACAAAGCCGGGCGCGACGACCAGGCCTGGCTGGAAATGGCCGACGCGCAGCACTGGGGCGTGCGCCGTCTGGTGGTCAGCGATGTCTTGCCCGATCTGCACGCAGCGCGTCAGGCCAGCCAGGTACTGCGCGATGTGCTGGCCTATGGGCAGGCACGATTCCCGGAACGACGTCTGTTGCACCTGGATGCGCTGCGCTTGCCCACGCTGTTGTATGCCCAACGGCACAGCTGGCTGTTGCAGGGCTGGCTGGCGCCTTTGCGTCAGGTGTTGGCGCAGGACAGCCAGGGTGTGTTGCGCGCCACACTGGAGGCCTGGTGCGCCCATGACGGGCAGATTCAGGCCTGTGCCCAGGCGTTGGGTATTCACCGCAACACCTTGCGCTATCGTCTGGAGCGCATCGGCGAACTCAGTGGCCTGGAGTTGAGTCGACTGGATCAGCGCCTGCAGCTTTATATCGGTTTAGGGCTGCTGACCGAGAACTCGCCTTGACTTGATTGTGCGACTGCACAAAAAACACTGTCATCCGTAGGGTTTTTGCGTCCCGTTGCACAAGGCGCTCAGGTCTGCGTCTGGGTCAAAATGATGTAGTGCCATTCGGCATTGGCTACAACGCCGCGGTGTGGGCGTAAGAGGGCGCCGCAGCGTTCCGCTCAAAAAACAACAACGAGGAAACTGGCCATGGGTCTGGTTCTTATTCTGGTGGCACTGATCGTCTTCATCGTGCTGGCCACCACACGCTTGAAATTGCATCCCTTCCTGGCGCTGCTAGCTGCCGCGTTTATCGCCGGCTTTGCCTATCAACTGCCAAGTGCTGAAATCGTCAAGAACATCGCCGGCGGTTTCGGCGGCATTCTCGGTTACATCGGCATCGTCATTGCGCTGGGCACCATCATCGGGGTGATCCTGGAGCGCAGTGGTGCGGCGATCACCATGGCGGAAACGGTGATCAAGCTGCTCGGCGAGCGGTTCCCCACGCTGACCATGTCGATCATCGGCTACCTGGTGTCGATCCCGGTGTTCTGCGACTCCGGCTACGTGATCCTCAATTCGCTGAAAAATGCCTTGGCCACGCGCATGAAAGTGTCAGTGGTGGCCATGAGCGTGGCGCTCGCCACGGGCCTGTATGCGACCCACACTTTCGTGCCGCCGACGCCCGGCCCGATTGCCGCGGCCGGCAACCTGGGGCTGGAATCCAGCCTGGGCCTGGTGATTGCCGTGGGCCTGGTGGTGGCGCTGGTCACCGCGCTGGCGGGCATGCTGTGGGCCAACCGCTTCATCGGTAAGGACTACGCCCTGGAAGATGACGGTCTGGCCCATGACGACGCGCAGGACTTTGCCGCGCTGCGCGCCAAGTACGGCACTTTGCCGTCGGCGGCCCAAGCCTTCGCGCCGATTTTCGTGCCGATTCTGTTGATCTGCCTGGGCTCGGTGGCGGTATTCCCCAGCAAGCCGCTGGGCGATGGCCTGGTGTTGGACGTCCTCAGCTTCCTCGGTCAGCCGATAGTGGCCTTGCTGGTCGGCCTGGCGCTGGCCTGCACGCTGCTGAAAAGCGCCGACAAGCGCAAAGAGTTTCACGACCATGTCGCCGAAGGCCTGCTGCAGGCCGCGCCGATTCTGCTGATTACCGGTGCCGGCGGTGCGTTTGGCGCGGTGCTCAAGGTCACACCGCTGGGCGATTACCTCGGCCAGACGCTGTCGGCGCTGGGCATTGGTCTGCTGATGCCGTTCGTGGTCGCTGCCGCACTGAAAACCGCCCAGGGTTCGACCACCGTAGCGCTGGTCACCACCTCGGCGCTGGTGGCGCCGTTGCTGGCGCAGTTGGGCTTGGACAGCGAAATGGGCCGGGTGCTCACTGTCATGGCCATTGGCGCCGGCGCGATGACCGTCTCCCATGCCAATGACAGCTTCTTCTGGGTGGTCACCCAATTCAGCCGCATGCCGGTGGCGTTGGCCTACCGCGCCCAGACCATGGCCACCCTGATTCAGGGCCTGGCGGGCATCATCACCGTATGGCTGCTGAGCCTGGTGTTGCTGTAACAGGCCGTTCCGGTCTGCGCAGCGGGGTTTAGGAGAAGCCGAAATACGTCATGCTTGAACGTATTTCGGCTCTTTCGTTTGTGTACTGCGCGTTACCACCGCGGGGTAGTTTTTTATCGGGGCGTGCCACGCCGCTTTTGAGGTTGGATATGAAAATCGTCATTGCTCCGGATTCTTTCAAAGAGAGTCTCAGTGCGCCCCAGGTGGCTGCTGCAATTGCCCAGGGCTGGACGGCCATCTATCCAGAGGCCGAATGCCTGTTGCGGCCCATGGCCGATGGCGGTGAAGGCACCGTGGACGCGTTGCTGGCGGCCACGGGCGGGGAACGCCGCGAGTGCTCAGTACAGGGGCCATTGGGCACGCCTGTGGCGGCCCACTGGGGATTGCTCGCGGACGGCACGGCAGTGATTGAAATGGCTGCCGCCAGTGGCCTGCACTGGGTGCCGCTCGCACAGCGTAATGTGCTGCGCGCGTGCAGCTACGGCACGGGCGAGCTGATCGTTCAAGCGCTGGACGCCGGCGCGCGGCGCATCATTCTGGGCTTGGGCGGCAGTGCCACCAACGATGGCGGCAGCGGACTGCTGCGTGCACTGGGCGTGCGCTTTCTCGATTCCCAGGGCCAGCCATTAGCGCCCGGTGGCGCCGCCCTGGCGCAGTTGGCGCAGATTGATGTGTCGGGTCTGGATGCTCGCTTGCAGCAAGTTCAGGTGCAGGTGGCAGCGGATGTCGACAACCCGCTGTGCGGCCCGCGCGGCGCCTCGGCGGTATTCGGCCCGCAAAAAGGCGCCAGCGCCGCTGAGGTCGAGCAGTTGGACGCGGCGCTGGCCCACTATGCGCAAATCATGGCGCGAACCCTGGGTGAAGACCATGCGCAGGTTCCCGGTGTGGGTGCCGCAGGCGGCTTGGGGTTTGCCGCGCGCGCGGTACTCAACGCCGGTTTTCGCCCGGGCATCGAGGTGGTTGCCGAACTGTCTGGCCTGGCTGAGGCGGTGCAGGGCGCGGATTTGGTAATCACTGGCGAAGGCCGTCTGGATGCACAGACCCTGCATGGGAAAACCCCTTTAGGCGTGGCACGCATCGCTGCGGCCGCTGGCGTGCCAGTGATCGCCCTGGCCGGCAGCCTGGGTGAGGGCTATCAGCGCTTGTATGACGTCGGTATCGCCGCTGCGTTCAGCCTCACCCCCGGCCCGGTCAGCCTGGAGCAAGCCTGCGCCGAAGCGACGGACCTTCTGCGAAACCGCGCGACCGATATCGCCCGTTTGTGGCGTCTGGCACGAGGGTAATGAGGAAAACATACTGCCAATAAAAAACCGCGCCGACATGCACCGGCGCGGTTAGCCGTTATCACCGCTTCGCTTCTGTATCCGGCGCGGCGGAGCGGGCCAGAAACGCCTTGGTCAGTTCCGGCAGATGCTCGCGCAGCCAATCGGACATGGCGATTTCCTGTGGCAGGATCGTTTCGCACGCGCGTTGGGTTTCGATGTCCCCGGCCGCTTTGGCGGCTTCGATCAGCACGGTGTAGGAAGCGATCTCCATGTTCTCGAACACGTAGCCACTCATGGCGCCCTTCACCACTTCGTCACTCATGGCCATACCGCTCACAGCCTGACCGAACGCCATGAGCTTGGCTGAGATGTCCTTTATGGTGGAGGGGCTGCTGCCCAGACGCTGCAAGCAGCTTTCCAGCAACGCCCGCTGCTGGTGGGTTTCCTCAAGGTGCTGTTCGATACGGATGCGTAGGTCAGGATAGTGCTCCAACCGCTCGGCCTGCGAGCTGAGCATTTTCTCCGCCTGCTGCTCCATCGCATGCGCATCGCGCAACCAATCGAGGAGGTTGTCTTGTGCGGTTGCCATCGTCTCGCTCCTGTAATGGTGGAAAGGTAAAATTTTGAGCGAGCCTGGGTGCTTCTGTTCATGACAGGGGACAGGCGGCGCGTGGCCGCAAGCTGTGCCGGCTTTGGCGTCGGCGTTTAGTTCGCGAGCAGGTTTGGTGTCAGGAAAGTTAGCGGGGCCACGGGATCTGCATAACCCAGCCCTGGCTAAGGAAGTTGGGGTTTAGTGAGGGTTGATCAATCAGGGCTTGCGCGGGTAACCGATGGGTGCACATCGAGCGCCGCTGCCAACCCCGCCGCAAACAGCCGGACGATAGGCTCAGGTGTCAGCACCGTAATGTACTGTTGTATCGCGATAGCTGGTTGCAGCGGCGTATAGCCGGCGAACGACCAGCGCCACTGTTCACCACGCCAGAGCAGCACGCACTCGCCGGCGTGCTCGATCATGCAGCCGTCCGGCAGGTCGGCGAGCTTGGCGATCCAGGTGCGCTGGCTGCCGTCAGCGTTTAGGCGGGCGGCGTGCAGCAAATTGTCGATGGCCTTGGCCGACAGGTCCAGCTGCTCGGGGAAGGCCCGCGCCCAGGCTGCCTTGAACAGCTTATAGGCAGGGCGGCGGCATTCCGCGCAGGGACGGTGGCCGGCGGCGTAGGCAGTCGGCTCGTCGAGAAAGAACAGCTCGGTATAGCTGTTCGGCATCATCATCCCGGGGCGCTGGTAATCCTTGAAGGACAGCGTGCAGGTGATCCACGGGTGACCCTTCCACTGACGAACGATCTGCCGCGCGGCGTTGTGCAGGCGGCCGCGGTTGCCCATGAAGGTGCCGCGTGCAGGAATGGCATGCAGTTGGCTGTGGGGGTCGACGCGGTTTTTCAGGGGCATATTCGGCATTCCGTTGCAGATGCGTTTAGGGCAGTTTCAGTCTTCGCCGAAGTAATCGCTATCGAGCTGTTTGACTTCGTAGACCTGCTTCACGCTGCAGCCAAGGTTGTGCTCCACCATAAGCCGAGCCAGCTCGCTGCCGTCAATCAGCACCACTTTGATATCCAGGCCCAGCGCCGCCTCGCGGGCACCGGTGGAGAAGTCCGAGGTGGTGATGAACACGCCCTTACGGGCGCGCTGGCGGGTCAGGGCACCGATGAACTTGTCGATCTCCGGGCGGTGCACCGTATTGCTCCAGCGCTTGGCCTGCAGATAGATCACATCCAGCCCCAGCTTGTCTTCCTTGATGATGCCGTCGATACCATCGTCGCCGGTGGCCTGGGTGGCGCGGCCGGCTTCCTTGCGCGAGCCGCCGTAACCCATGGCGATCATCAGATCGACGACTAACTGTTCGAAGAAAGCCGGCGATGCCGCGCGTACCTGTGCCAGTAGCTCATCTGCCAGCGACAGCATCAGCGCCTGGTGCGCATCGGCCAGTTGTTCATCAGGGGTCGCTTCGACTTCCGGAGTCGCCGGTACAGTCAGAATGGCGACGTCTGCGGGGCGGGCGGTGTGGAAGTCGGCAAATTCCGGGTAGCGCTTCAGCCAGCTCACGGTGATGCGTGCCGGGCCATTCTCCAGCGCATCGCGGCCGCGCTCGGTGATCTGCACCAGCCCCTTTGCCGGAATGCTCAGCAGCCCGGCCTTGTTCAGGTAGGTGCGCGCCCAGCCGACCCGGTTATTGATCACCGTCTGCTTGCCGGAGGGCAGGCGCTCGTTGCGCTCCTCCTCGCTGAGCTGGAACTCGTTGGCGATACGTTCGCGCAGCTCGCTCAGGGCGAGCGAACCATCCGCGACGGATGCCAGGACCGGGCGCATGACGGACTGGAAATCAGGAATGGGCATGCCGGTCGTCCAAGCGTTGGAAAGCATCGACTGACAAACCAAGCCGGCGGCTGGCAAGCGTGCGCCATCCATCAAGGGCGGCCTCGATAGCTGCCTTGTCAGCCAACTGATCGAGCGCTATTGCCTTGGAAAAGCAGCGGTAGCCCGGCAGATCCGTAGCGTTCACTTCGCCGTCTTCCGGGTAGTCGATGCCCTGCCAGACGTTTCCAAACCAGTTGCAGGGTTTGGCGCCGGGTCTGTCGCAGACCACCACCGATAACACCAGCTCGCTGCGGGTTTGCTCGACCGGCTCGGGACTGAACTGCCCGCTGTGCTGATCGAACCCCGTATCGCTACGTATCCAGGCACCAAACATCAAGTCGCCCGGTAGGTGATTGTCCCAAGGCTCTTTCTGGCCTCTGTTTTTCAGCCAGATCGCCGACAGGTCATAAAACGGCAGGTAGCGCCGGCCACTGTTGTCGCGCTTCTCCAGCCCATCAAGACCCTGCGGCAACGGATACACATACTGGTGATGGTAAGCAGAGGCGCCAAGCTGCTCGCGGATATAACCCAACAGCTCGAACATGCGTTGCTGGTAATCGGCCAGCAGGCGATAGGCCTTGCGTACATCCAGCAAGGCGTCTTGCAAAGGTGCGGTCATTTCAGGCTCCAGGTGGCAAATGCGCCGGGGCGGGTGTTGAGTGCGACCGGCTGCAGATCGGTCAGCCAGCGCATCGGGTGTGTGCGTAAGCCATGCCAGGCGTAGCACTTGGCGATGTCATCCAGCAGGCGCAGGCAGCCTGGGGGCGAATCGGGCGGCAAGTGCGCTTCCAGCGCCTGATACAGCTGTTGCCAGCTCGCGCAGACCAGTTTGAAGCGGCCGGCTTTGCCATTGCTCAAATAGGGCTGCAACTCCGCCAGCAGTCGCTGACGGCCCGCTTCGCTGTAGTCGTTCAGGCCACCCAGCGTCAGCAGGATGCAGGGGTCTGACAGTACGTTTTGCTGCCAACCGGCCAGAAGCTCGTTTGCCAATTGAGTAGCCAGTTGCTGGCGCACAGTGTCGTACCGCTTGGTTTCCACCAGAACCGTATATTCACTGCCCTCCAGCAGCACGTCCGGTTCGACGCGGGTGCCGTCTGCCAGATACCACGACGGCCAGTACTCGATGCGCTGCAGCGGGCCAAAGGGTTCGCCCAGCAGATCGCTGAGCACGCGGGCCAGTAGATCTTCCGGCAGGTAGCTCAGGCGCTCAAAAACACTGGCGGTCAGCACGTCCTCGGCGCCTTCGGCTTCTTCCAGTGCCATGTGCGAGCTGTGCAAACCGGTGCCGCGCTTCTTGCCGGCCAGTACTGCGTTAAGCATGGTCAGGTTCCTTTTGTTCCAGCCATTCAGGCGCCTTCGGTCTTGCGCCGTCCGCGCTTGGCCTTGGGTGCGGCGGCGCGTTGGGCCTGGATGCGGGCGAGCAGTTCGCTGGCGGGTTCGTCGTCGGGGTTCTGCGGCACCAGTTCGCCGCGGAAGGCCTTGGCAAGGATGCTTTGGGTCAGGCGGTCGATGCGTGTTTTCGCCTCGTTGACCTTGGCTTCCAGCTGGTCGGCGAAGGCGAACAGTTGCTCGACGCGGCGGACGATTTCGGTTTGTTCCCCTATCGAAGGGATTAGCAGAGGCAGATCACGAAACTTGCCGAGGCTTACCTTTTGCTGGGCAACACCTGCTGAAATATCAAATACCTTCTGCCTGAAAGGCTCAGACTTCATCTGAAAATAAGCAAACTTGCGAAGGAGAACTGAATCATCAACCCTGAACTTTATGCAGTCGGCCGTTATGACAGCCTCTGGTGATCCGGCCGGATAAACAGCAACATCTCCAGGTGGATCCCCCATTTTTGTTATCAGCAGGTCGCCTGGCCTGACTCGATGGGCACAAAGCTCTTCAAATTTCTCCGGCGACACAAATTTCGTTTTTTCGTCTCCAAAAGCCTCTGCACGCACCTCGCGAACGAATACAAGAGGATGGCCACTCTCGCGGTAGTCAGAAACTTTCAAGTTGCTGCCAAACGGGCCAATGGCGAGAGAGTGCCTTTCGTTAGCTGATGCTTCACTAACGGTTTTGATCTCCCATCCATTATTTTTTGACGCATCCGATCCAGGTAGATGCTGTGCACGCCACTCCTCCGTCAACCGCCCGGAAACGGCGGCGGCGAGGACGGACTGGCGGAAGCGCTTGAGCAGCGCGGGGATGCCGTCGATGCGGGCTTTCAGGGTATCGACCTGGGCCAGCAGTTCGTTGAGCTTGGCGGCGATGCGGGTTTGTTCGGCGAGCGGGGGCAGTGGTATGCGAATTTCCCTGAGCGCCTGCTGGGAAATGTTGCGCATCGATAACTGGTTGCCGGTAGCGAGACTTTCAATTTGCTTCCGGCCTGCCTGCGAGCGAAGACAAACCAGCAACCAGTGCTTGGCTTCATCGGGAACAACGAGGCGTAGCACCTTGTCGCTGAGATAGAGGTTTTTCGAAAGTTTTTTTACCAATACGCAGGAGCCAACCAATTCAAGCGTGTTGGCCCGCGAAATCAGGAAATCACCAAGTTGGATCTTTTCTTCCGGTTTGAGGTGGGCCGAGTCGAATAGCGTTTTGCTTTCGTTCTCGTTGAACTCGCCCCATGTAACCGCGCTGATTTTCACCAGTCCCTTTTCCGAGCCCAGTGGCGGGCGCTCGTCGCACTTGACGCTCTTGCCCGTCTCGATGCGCTCGACAATGTCGCCCAGCGAGCAGGCAGTCCAGCCAGCCGGCAACTCACTCATTCCCCAGCCCTCACTTCCAACCCCATCACTTCCGCCATCAATTGCTTCTGCGCGGCTACTTCATCGCCAGCGCCCAGCGCCTTCATCAGCTCTTCCAACTCACGCAGCGCCTCGGTCAATTCGGCCATGGCTTCGCCGGCCAGTACTTCCGGGGCGGGGAGGTCGGCGGCGTCGAGGTTGCTGTCGTCCTTCAGCCAGCTGATATCCAGCGAGTCGCCGCGTTCGCGGATCTGCTCGCGGGTGAACACGCGGAAGCGACTCAGCTCGCCGATGCCTTCGACGTTCTCGGCGCGCGGGCTGTGGCCGTTGGGGTCATCGCCGTAGGCGTCCTCGAAGGGTCTGAGGTGCTGGGCGCCGAACGGGGTGCGCTTGCCGAAGCTGGGCATATTGCTGCGCAGGTCATAGATCCACACGCGCTGGGTGCAGCCTTCTTCCTGACGTGGGTTGTCCCGGGTGCCCTTCTGGAAGAACAGCACGTTGGTCTTCACGCCTTGGGCGTAGAAGATGCCGGTGGGCAGACGGAGGATGGTGTGCAGGTTGCACTTGTCCATCAGGTCGCGGCGTACCTCGGTGCCGACGCCGGCCTCGAACAGCACGTTATCCGGCAGCACCACGGCGGCGCGGCCGCCGGGCTTGAGGCCGCGGTAGATATGCTGCAAAAAGGCCAGCTGCTTGTTGCTGGTGCGGTAGGTGAGGTCGTCGCGGGTCGGGCCGCCGCCGCCCTTGGCGGTGCCGAACGGCGGGTTGGAGAGGATCACGTCGACCTTGGGCAGGTTGGCGCCGGTCTGGCCGAGGGCGTTGCCTAGGTGCACCACGCCCTCGGCGTCGCCTTCCATGCCGTGCAGCAGGGTATTCATCAGTGCCAGACGGCGGGTGCCGGGCACCAGCTCGACACCGACAAAGGCGCGGTTGCGCTGGAAGGCCTGGGCCTTGGCGTCGAGGTCGTAGTGGTCGTCGGTGTTGCTCTTGATGTACGCATCGGCGGCAATCAAGAAACCGGCAGTACCGGCGGCCGGGTCCTGGATAGTCTCGCCCGGCTGTGGCTTGATGCAGCGGATGATGCTGTCGATCAGCGGGCGCGGGGTGAAATATTGGCCGGCGCCGGACTTGGTTTCGCTGGCGTTCTTTTCCAGCAGGCCTTCGTAGAGATCGCCGAGGCCGTCCTGGCGGGCGCTGAACCAGTCGATGCCGTCAAGGCTCTTGATCAGCTGTTCCAGGTGACGCGGCTCCTTGAGACGGGTTTGCGCGTCGGCGTAGATGGCAGCGATCAGCGGGTCACTGTTCTTGCCCAGGTCCAGCAGCATCTGCCGGTAATGGTCGAGCAGGTTGAGCCCGGACTTGTCGGCCAGGTCCGGCCAGCGCGCCCCCTCGGGCAACTTGTGCTCGAAGGCGTCGTTGTTCTGCACCTGCTCGTATTCCATCTTGATGAACAGCAGCAGCACCAGCTCGGTGACGTAGTCGCTGTAGTTGATGCCGTCGTCGCGCAGGACGTCGCAGAGGTTCCAGAGTTTCTGGACGATGTCGGAATTGGTCATGAGGGTACTCGTGGCGAAAATTGTGCAAGAGCCGAATGGCGCAGGCCTCGGCTCATCGGTGTGATTGGTGGTTTGTTCAGGTGTCTGTGGCGCTCTGTTCAGCCTGTAGTGCGCGACCGGCCTGGGTCAGCCGATAGCGTTGTTTGCTGCTGTTGGGCTTGTCTGGAATGGTCATCTCGACCAGACCAAGCGCCAGCAGCGGGGCCAGTACCTGCACGCGAAACTTGCTGCGGTTGCTGCGCCCGGCGAAGGTCATCAGTTCGGGGGTGGCGTGGTCACCCGTCATCTGGCTCAAGAGGGTGAGTTGCTCCTGGGGCAAGGGCGGACTGGCCTCGGCTTGGTCCCGACTTGGTCCCGACTTGGCCCCGACTTGGTCCTTAATGAGGCCCTGAATAGACCTTTTTTCCTCCATTGGCCGGTGAATCACCACCTTGAACTGGTTGCCCTGCCTGTCGTCGTAGAGCTCGATTTTCGGCCAGGCGTCGATTGCGCGGGGGATGCCGGTTCCCAGGCCCCGATAGGGCAGGATGTGCACGGCATGGGAGGTGAGCGTCGGATTACGGCGGTTGGACAGGCCGTACCGAATCTTCTCCGTATCGAGCACGTCCGGCAGGTGCCCCGGACTGATCAGTTCGATCCGGTCGGCAAAGATCATCAGCCGGATGGAGGCGCTCACAAAGTAGTCGCGGTGGATCAGGGCATTGACCAGCAGCTCCTCAAAAACGTCTTCCGGCACCTCCAGCTGACCGAGGGTGTTGAAGCCTTGCTGGCGCTGCACATGCCGCAGGTTGCGCTTGATGAAGGCCAGGCTGCGCCGGTACTGCTCCAGCAGGTTGCCGTCGATGTCTTCGCTGTCGAGATAGTGACGGTCGTGCAGAACCGTGCCCGGAAACGCCACGGCTTTGATATCGAAGGCCGGACACAGACGTTGGGGCGCCTGGCCGAACAGCAGCAGTCCAGCCAGGTTGGGTGTGCCGCCGCTGGCGAGGCCGAGGTTTTCCAGCATCCGGGTGGTTTCCAGGCCGGCCTGCTCGGGGCTTTGCCGGAAGCGTCGTTGGAAATACTCGCCAAGCGCCTTGGCGTCGATATCCGCCGCGCTGCTGCCCGCCACCGGAACCGCATCGGCATACACCAGCCCGGCCTGTTGGAACAGGCGCTGCAGTTCTTCACGGGCTGTGACCCGACGCTTGTCGGCGCCGTTCTTTACCCAGATGCGGCCATGGCTGTCGACGTAGGGTCGATTCAGGCCTTGTTCGACAGTCACCACCATGACCAGGCCGTGCTCGGTCTGGACGTTGCTGGACAAGGGGTTGATCGCTGGCTTGACGTTCTGCGAGGCCGCATTGGAGAGCATTTGGTTGAGCCGCCCAACGTCGGCGCCACTCAACCCGCTCACTGCACCGGAGTCGTCAACGCCAATCAGTAAATAGCCACCGGAGGAGTTGGCAAACGCCACCAACTCTGCCGCCAGGGCATCGATGTTGTTGAAGTCGCGCTTGAACTGGTGGCGGCTGTCTTCACCACAGGCAAGGATGTGTTGAAGCTCGACAAGGGTCATGGGGCATCTCTGGATATCGGCGGCACCGTCTGCCGGTGAGTCGCGTCGCGGGGGGTATTGTCCGTGCCTGCGGTTGGAATGTCTTGATTCTTGCGCATTTTACCGGGGTTATTGTCCATCATCGATGAGCGCGGACACTGTCCACCGCCCATGAACGCGTTCACCCCGTCTGTACCCACAGGTTGTCATTCAGCGCCTCCAGCACTACGCCGAGGTGGCCGCCGAGGCGTTTGTCCAACTGCTTGCTGCCGCCGTCATTCTTGAAGGCTTCGCCGATCTGCCTGTCGTCGATCACCACCTCGTGCACCAACTGCTTGGCCAGGCGTTCCAGCCATTTACGCTGTACCGGTGTCCAGGGTTGCAGGTCGTAGATGCGTTGCATGGCGTTGGCCACGCGCTGCTCGAAGGGCAGCAGCGCCTCGCCGAGGGCGGCGCGGCGGATGAAGCCGACGATACTGGCGGCGATTTCCTGGTTGGTCTGGTTGCGCCAGGCGCTCTGCAGGTTCACTTCGCTGTAGCCATGCTGGTCGAGCAGTAGGCGCACCTCGCGCAGCTGTTCGCGGGTGAGATCCTGCGGACGGTTGACCACCACGCCGAGGGCCACTGACTGGTTGAGCTGGTTCTTGATGAAGTCGTTGAAGCTTTCCAGGTAATCGGCCGGCTTCTGGTTGGCGCCGTAATTCTGCTCGCGGACCATCAGCTCGTCCGTGTGGCTGGAAATGACCGGGTAATTTTCCGAGCCGAGCAGGGCGCTGACGCTGGCGAGCTGGTCGAGCAACTGGGCGTGCTGGCGGACAAACTGTGAGGCCTGCTGCGGGCCGAGCTGGTGCAGGTGTTGGTGCAACTTATCCGGCGCCACGCCCCAGGCGTCTTCCAGTTCGGTGAGTTTCTGTTTGAGGGTCGGTTTTTCCTCAGCCTTATGGCTGGCCTTGCGCAGGATGCGCATGACCCGCTGGCTGAGCTGGTCGAGCACGTCGTGGGCATGGCTGCTGTCCGGCAGGCTGCCGGGTGCGTCGAGGCTGGCCGGGTTGGTCAGCTCGTTGACCAACTGTTCAAGGGTCACGCTGGGGTCTTTGACCAGCGGCTTCATGGTGTCGACGGCTTCGAGGCTGGCGTAGAGATCGACCGGGTCGTAGATCTTGAACACGGTCTTGCCGATGTCATCGCAACGGCGGGTGGCGCGGCCCTTCATCTGTTCATAGAGGATGCGCGAGCGCACCCGGCGCATGAACACCAGATGGCAGATGCGCGGTACGTCGATGCCGGTGGTGAGCAGGTCGACGGTGATGGCGATGCTCGGGTAGCGCTCGTTCTTGTACTGGCGGATCAGCTGTTCGACCTTGTCGCTCTGCCCGGTGATGATCTGCACGGCGGACTGGTTGTAGTGCTCGCCGTGGACCTCTTTGAAGGCCTCGTCGAGCAGGTTCTTGACCCGTTCGGCGTGGGCCTGGTTGACGCAGAAGATCATCGCCTTCTCGTCGCCTAGCGGATCGAGTTCCTGGGCCAGCTGTTCGCAGATCACCTTGTCGAAGCCGGGGGTGATCACCCTACGGTTGAAGGACTCGATCTCGAAGTCGAGTTCGTCCTCCAGCTCGGCCACGTCCACCTCGCCGGTAGCGGTGTTGATGACGCTGACGCTCTCGCCCTTGCCGAAGTGGATACCGTTCTGGCTGAGCAGGGTCTGGTAGCGGATCGGCGGTTCGTGGTCGATCAGCCAGTCATCGGCCACCGCCTCGCGGTAGCTGTAGGTGAAGACCGGGGCGCCGAAAACTTCGCTGGTGTGCTTGGCCGGGGTAGCGGTCAGGCCGATGCGGCAAGCGTCGAAGTAGTCGAGCACGCGGCGGTACTGCGACAGGTACTGGTTGAAGTCGCGCACCGCCAGCTCGCCTTCGGTCATCTCCTGATCAAGGGTGTAACCACGGTGGGCTTCGTCGACGATGATGCAGTCGAAAGCGTCGATGGGCGGTGGAGTCTCTGACTGGAAGATGCGCCGCACCATGGCCTGCACGGTGGCGACCTGGATGCGTGTCTCGGCCTCGGCGGCCATGTCGCCGAGTTCCTTGATGTCGTAGATCTGTGCCAGGGTGTGGTTTTGCTCCAGCGTCGCTTCGTTGAAGGCTTCGATGGCCTGCTGGCCGAGGGCGCTGCGATCCACCAGAAAGAGGATGCGGCGGAAGCGCTCAGTTTTGAGCAGGCGGTACATCAGGCCGATGATGGTGCGCGTCTTGCCGGTCCCGGTGGCCATGGCCAGCAGGCATTGGCGGCGGTTGGCGGCCAGCGCCTGTTCCACGGCCGTGATGGCATTTTCCTGATAGTCACGCAGTTTCAGGTAGGCGAAGCCTTCATGCTGGAGTTTCGCCTCGGCCTCTTCGCGGCTGCGTTTGAGCAGGTCGAGCAGACCGTCGGGTGTGTGAAAGTCCTGCAGTGGCCTGCGCAGGTTGGCTGGGCCGCGCAAATCGCGGAACCAGATGCCGGACTGTTCGGCGAGTTGCTTAACGTAGGGCCGGCCATTGCAGGCGAAGGCGAACGGCACCTGGAAATGCCCGCCCTGGCCATCGGCCCAGCCGGCGTCTTGCCCGGCGCGTTGCAGATCGCCTGCGATGATCAGCTGGCGAGAATAACGCTCGGCCTGCGGGATGCGGTCGGCGATGTTGATGCGCTGGCGTTTGGCTTCGACGATGGCCATCGGCGTGAGGCCGATAAACAGCACGTAATCGGCATTTTCCTTGGACTTGCTGGTCGGCCACTCGGCGATGGCCTTGTTCTTGCCCTTTTCCGGTCGTGCGCCCTTGCTCCAAGTGAGATCGAGCGAGTCTGCTTCCCAGCCGGCATCATTCAGCTGCTGGTCGATGAGGATGCGGGTCAGGTCTTCGCTGAGGTCGAACTGGCTGCTGGCCTGCTGAGTTTTGCGCATGACCTGCTGGGCGGCCTGCGGCTGGTTTTCCAATTGCTGATGTAGTGCCTGCAGGCGTGCCTCGAATTCGCTGCGAGTCTTGGCCAGTTCGGCTTCGTGCTCCAGAGCGATCTGCTCGTAGGTGCGCGCTTCCTCGCTCATTTGCCCGGAGAGGCTGGCGTACTCTTCTTTCTCCCGCGCCAACAGCTCGGCCAGTTGCTGGTTGCTTTCCAGCTGCTGGCGGCTGTCACCCAACTCGGCGCGCAGTTGTTCTATTTGCTCTTGCAGCTCACGCAGCGGCGCACTGGGGTCGGCGGGGGTGACGAAGGGGCCGGGCTTGAAGGCGCTGCCGTTCTTGCCGAACGATTGCTGATACCAGATGGCCAGGGCACGAGCGACCTTGAGCCCGTCCAGCGCCTCGCGGTGCTGGGTGCGGAATTCGTGAGTGGCCTTGTTGCCTTCGATACGCAGGGTGTGGAACAGGTTGCGGATGTTTCCGTCGAGCTGGATTTCCCGGCTCAGGCGGAAAAGGAGGTCGGACTGGGAGAGGGTGGCGTCGAATTCGATGCCAGCGCGTACAGCCAGATCCTGAGCCAGTGCCTCGCCTAGCTGACGCAGCTTGATCAGGGTCGTGTTGGGATCTCTGGCGAATGCTCGCTCGGCCGCATTGGCGAGCTGGAAGAACACCGGGTCGTGTTCCTTGAGGAAGGCGAAGTTACTGCTCTCGACCATGTTCCATCCCGTGAAATCGTCCCCCGGCTATCCCGGACTGGGTTTGATAGTGGGGTGATCATGCCAGACGAAGACTGCCGATGGTAATCAAAGGGCCAGCAAGGGAGCGGAAAGCACAGTAGGAAAGGCGGGGGATTTATCGCTTCGTGTTAGCCCGCGCCATAAACGAAAAAGGCCCACCGTGAGGTGAGCCTAAGTCGTTGTTTGTATGGTGCCGGCACCAAGAGTCGAACTCGGGACCTACTGATTACAAGTCAGTTGCTCTACCAGCTGAGCTATACCGGCGTAATGGAGGCGCATTATAACGATTGGGCTTGCGCTGTAAACCGTTGAATGGGCTTTTCGGTCTCGTTGGGTAGAAAATGGTTTGCGGTTATTCACAATCGGAATTGAACGTCGAGCTTTTTGAGAAAAAATCTGTGATTGGCTCGACGAAATGCTCAACCTGCTGTTTTAACTGACTTTATTGCCGTTGGTTGAAAATAGGCCAACTATTCAGAAGGCCCGGTTTTCGGGCTTTAGAGCTGCTTTTCCAAACATTGCGCACAGAGTTATCCACAGGTTTTGTGGGTATCTCACTTAACGTTCGGCGATAAGCAGGAGGTTGCGTGGTGTCAGTTCGCTAAGGCAAAAATGGCCCAGGCGGACCTGAAAACCCTGTTCCTCCAGAAACAGGGCACGATCCAGCACTAGCCAGAGCTCCAGCGGGCGACGGAACAGGCCGCGCACCAGTTCCAGGTTGCGTACCTCGGCCAGGCGCTGCCAGCCCGCGGCTTCCAGGGCCGGCCAGTCTTGCTCGCCTGGATCGGGTAGATTTTTGAGGGCGGCCAGCTCACGGCAATAATCGGCGCAGCTCTTGTTCAGCCAGCCAGCGGGCAGCGAGGGGGTATTGAGGTACTCGTCGATGTTACGCAACTGACGTTGCAGCAGGTCGAAGCTCAGGCGGCGGGCCATGGACAGATCACGCTGGCGGCGCACCCGGGCGCCGGCGGTAACGGTTTCGCTCAGCGGTAGGCCGAGTTCGTCGCGGCTCAGCCGCAACGTCGAAGTGTGGCCGGCGGTGGAAAGCGGTTGATAGCTGTCGCCGGCGATGCGGTTGTAGCAGCAGGGAGCGATCGCCAGTTGCCGACAACCTTGCCTGACGGCCAGCTGCAGCAGGCGCACGTGCAAATCGCCGCAGGCATGCAGGGCCACGGGCGTGATGGTGGGGCCGAGGTGGCGGGCGGCGTCCTCGGCCATCACATCCTGATGCAGATGCCGGGCCATGGGCAGGCTGCGCCTGGCCAATAGCTGGCCCGCGCTCACCAATGCTTCGTCCCGTTCCAGGCAGGTGAGGGCGGTGCCGTTGCTCGCCAAGTGATGACCGAGATGGCCCTTGCCGGCGCACCAGTCGAGCCAATGTTGAGGCGCCTGGTCGAACTGCAGGTGACCGCTGAACGCCTGGATCTGGTGCCATTTACGCCCGGGCACGGCAACGGGTTCGGCATGGGCTTGTGGCGGTGCGCAGAACAAGGTTTCGACCTGGCTGAGTGCCAGTGCCTCGGCGGCCAAGGTGGGAAACGGCGCGGGTGCTTCTCTGAGCAGGGCTGGCTGATGATGTGCAGTTTCGGCGTCGGCCAGGTTGCGTCGGCGTAGCCATTGCCCCAGTTCAGGGTGCTGATGTTCCCAGGGCAGGTGCCGGTGGGTGAAAGGGCGCGGGCGCCACAGTTCCTGATGACGGAGCAGAAAGCTGTTCAGGGACTGGAAGTGTGCGGCGAGGCGGGAAGGCATGAATGTACCGGTGGGCGTAGCGTCCGGGCGTCGGCGCAGGTGCCTCATAAAAAGCGACGGCGCCCGGCTGGCTGTCAGCCGGGCGCCGTCTGTTCGGATCAATAAATGCTGAAGGGGAAATACTTGTCGTTGATCTTCTTGTAGGTGCCGTCAGCGACAATTGCGGCCAGTGCCTTGTTCAGGCGCTCACGCAGCTCATCGTCGCCCTTGCGCACGGCAATACCGATCTTGTCGTTGTCGAACACCGGCTCGCCCTTGAACTCGAAGTTCTTGCCGGCATCGCTCTTGAGCCATTCCCACTGAACGAAGGTATCGGCAAGGATGCCATCGATGCGACCGGAAGACAGATCCAGATAGGCGTTTTCCTGGGTGTCGTAGAGCTTGATCTCGATGCTGTTGCCCAGGTTGTCGTCCAGCCAAGAGCCGGCGATGGTGGCGCGCTGCGCACCGATTACCTTGCCCTTGAGGCTGTCCTTGTCGGTCTTGAAATTCGCCGACTTGGGTGCCACGAATTGCAGCTTGTTGGTGTAATAGGGGTTGGTGAAGTCAACGGCCTGCTGGCGCTCCTCGGTGATCGACATGGAGGCGATCAGCATGTCGAACTTACCGGAGTTGAGGGCCGGAATGATGCCGTCCCAGTCAGAGGTGACCACGTTGCATTCGACTTTCATCTCGGCGCACAGCGCTTGGCCGATTTCGACGTCGAAACCAACGACTTGTCCGCTGGCGTCTATCAGGTTGAACGGGGGGTAGGCACCTTCGGTACCGATGGTCAGTTTTTCGGCAGCAAAACTGCTGCTGGCGAACACGAGTGCAGCGGCAGTCAGCAGAAGTTTCTTGTAGTTCTTCATGGAGTGTTGCTCCCTTTTCTTGGCAGTGGCTGGACATGCAGTGTTTAGAATAGGTCGGCCGGGAGGTTTAATTCCCGGCCGCAGTACCGATATCAGGCATTTTTCATACCAGGGCGACGCGTGGGTTGTATCAACGACCTTGCTGGGTAGCATCGACCCGCAGCCAGCGCTCCAGCAATTTGAAGCCCTGCATCAATATGAACGCGATCAGTAGGTAGATCAGGCCGGCTGTCAGGAACATTTCCTCATGCAAATAGGTGCGGGCGGCGACCTTGCGCGCCATGCCCGTCAGTTCCAGCAGGGTGATGGTGCTGGCCAAGGCGCTGGCCTTGAGCATCAGTATCACCTCGTTGCTGTAGGCCGGCATGCCGATGCGTGCTGCGCGCGGCAGGATGATATGCCACATGGTCTGGCGACGGGACATGCCCAGCGCCCGGGCCGCTTCGATTTCGCCCGGTGGCACCGCCTGGATGGCGCCGCGGATGATCTCGGCGATATAGGCCGCCGTGTGCAACGTCATGGTGATGATCGCGCACCAATAGGGATCGCGAAGATAGGGCCACAGTGGTCCTTCCCGAACCGCCTCGAACTGCGCCAGGCCGTAGTAGACCAGGAACAGTTGCACCAGCAGCGGAGTGCCGCGGAAAAAGAAGATGTAGCAATAAGGCAGCGCTTGCACCGCCAGATTGCGCGAAGCACGGGCAATGCCCAGCGGCAGGGCGAGGATCAGGCCGGCCACTACGGAAACACCGACCAGTTGCAAGGTCAGCCAGGCGCCGTCGAGGAAGCTTGGCAGCCAACGGATGAAAACGTCCCAGCTCATGCTGCGCTCCTTGCAAAGCCGCGAGCGGCACGTTTTTCCAGGAAGTGCATGCAGGTCATGGCCAGCACGGTCAGGCCCAGGTAGATGAAGGCTGCAACAAGGAAGAAGGTGAAGGGCTCCTTACTGACGCTGACTGCAATCTGCGAGCGGCGCATGATTTCTTCCAGGCCGATCACCGAGACCAGTGCGGTGTCCTTCATCAGGATCATGAACAGGTTGCCCAGGCCCGGCAGGGCGATGCGCCACATTTGCGGCAGCACCAGGCGCCAGAAGATTCGCACCTTGCTCAGGCCCAGGGCCAGTCCGGCTTCCCGGTGACCCTTGGGAATGGCCAGCAGCGCGCCGCGGAATACTTCGGTGGCATAGGCGCCGAAACACAGTCCCAGGGCGATGGTGCCTGCCGCGAACGGGCTCAGAGCAAGGTTCTTGATGCCGAACAGTTCACCGAGGGCGCGCATCACGTCGGTGGTGCCGAAGTAGATCAGCAACACCCAGAGCAGCTCGGGAATGCCGCGCACAATGGTTGAATAGGTGCCGCCGACCCAGCGCAAGGTGGCGTAGGGGGAGGTCTTGGCCAGGGCGCCGAGCAGGCCGAGTATCAGGCCGAGGGCCAGGGAGGCCAGGGCCAGTTGGATGGTCATCCAGGTCCCGGCAACAAGGGCCGGGCCGAATCCGTGCAAATCGATCATGTGAGCTCGTGCGCCGCCGCCCGGCGAAGAACCAGGCGGCGGTCTGGCTGATTAGTAAATGCTGAAGGGGAAGTACTTGGCATTGATTTTTTCATAGGTGCCATCGGCGAGGATTTCCGCCAGCGCCTTGTTCAGCCGCTCGCGCAGTTCGTCATCGTTCTTGCGCACGCCAATGGCGATCTTGTCGTCGTCGAAGACCGGTTCACCCTTGAATTCAAAATCCTTGCCGGCCGGACTGTTCAGCCATTCCCACTGGGCGTATTTGTCGAACAGCATGGCGTCGATGCGGCCGGTGGACAGGTCCAGGTAGGCGTTTTCCTGGGTGTCGTAGAGTTTGATGTCGATCACGTCTTCCAGGTGGTCTTCCAGCCAGATGCCGGCGATGGTCGCGCGCTGTGCGCCGATCACCTTGCCCTTGAGGCTGTCTTTGTCAGTCTTGAAGTCCACCGACTTTGGCGCCACGAACTGCAGCTTGTTGGTGTAGTAGGGGTCGGTGAAGGAAATGGCCTGCTTGCGTTCCTCGGTAACCGACATGGAGGCAGCGAGCATGTCGAACTTGCCGGAGTTGAGCGCCGGGATCAGGCCGTCCCAGTCGAACAGTACCACCTCGCACTCAACCTTCATCTTCGCGCACAGCGCCTGGGCAATATCGATGTCGAAGCCGACGACCTCGCCCTTGGGGCTGATCATCGTGAAGGGCGGCAGGGCGCCTTCGGTACCGATCTTGAGCTTCTCGGCCGCGAAAGCCTGGGTACCGAAGAACAGGGAAAAGACAGCACCCAGCACAAATGTCTTGATGTGTTCCATGTGATGACTCCCTCAGCGGTTGCTGGACATGAATTGTTTGCAGCGTGCCGAACGGGGGTTGTCGAATACCTGCTCGGGTGTGCCCTGTTCTTCGACCAGGCCCTGATGGAGAAACACCACCTCGCTGGAAACCTGTTTGGCGAAATTCATTTCGTGGGTGACCAGCAGCATGGTGCGACCTTCTTCGGCCAGGGCGCGGATCACGTTAAGCACTTCCTGGACCATTTCCGGGTCCAGCGCTGAGGTCGGCTCATCGAACAGGATGACCTTGGGCTGCATCGCCAGCGTACGGGCGATGGCCGCGCGTTGCTGCTGGCCGCCGGACAGCTGATTGGGATACACGTGGCGCTTGTCGGCAATGCCGACCTTGGCCAGCAGCGCTTCGGCCGCCTCGATGGCCTCGGCCTTGCTCTGGCCGAGCACGCGGCGCGGGGCTTCGATGATGTTGTCGAGCACGCTCATGTGCGGCCAGAGGTTGAAGTTCTGGAACACGAATCCGAGCTTGCTGCGCATCCGGTTGATCTGTGCGGCATCGGCTGCAACCAGTTCGCCACCCTTGCCCTGCTTGAGCTTGAGCTGTTCGCCGGCAACCAGGATTTCCCCTTCGTTGGGGTTTTCCAACAGGTTGATGCAGCGCAAGAAAGTGGATTTTCCGGAGCCGGAGGAGCCGAGAATGGAGATCACATCACCATCGCGAGCGGTGAGGGAAATGCCCTTGAGCACTTCGAGGTCGCCATAGCGCTTGTGCAGGTTGCGGATTTCCAGTGCAGGCGGTGCCTGAACCATACGTTGTCCTCTTTTGTTCTTCATGACGCACAACTGCGGCAACGCTCTCGTCTGCACGCTAGCACAGGGGGCATGGAGCGCCAAGCAAACCGCACGCAGCATCAATAAAGCAAAAAGCCCACCACGAGGTGGGCTTGCGGGTGTCTCAGGGCTCTCGAAATATCCTCTAAATGGAAGGATTTTGTCGGCTTGAGACTCAGGGTGGCGGGATTTTACTGAAAGTGCCGGTCGCGATCTACGCCACATGGGATTTCGCGACAGAACAATGCATTCTGACTCACAGCAGGATGTTATCCGCGACCTTATCAACGCCGCTTCTATAACCGTTTTGTCGGATAGACGCGGGCCAGGTCAGGCGGTCAAATGCAGTGCATCGGTGCTCAGTCCGATGCTGTAAGACTTTGCCTGAAAGTCGCTTTGTTCACGCAATCTAAAAGGATTGGTGCGTGCATCTGTTCCACTTGGTTCACCCCCAACATCGTTTCGCGCTGGTGTTTGCAGCAGGTTTGCTCGGGCTGGCCTTGCTCGGCCTATTGGCGATCCAGTGGGCAGCTGGGGTTTTACCTTCGCACAACCCGCATTTTCTGACGTGGCATCAGTGTCTGGAAATCCTTGCCATTCTGGTGGCCGGGCTGATTTTCACGGTGGGCTGGACCACCTATGGCCTGCATCGCCAGCGCAATATCCTGCTGGTGTCCTGTGCCTTTCTGGGTGTGGCCATTGCGGATACGTCGCACATGCTCTCCTACCCGGGCATGCCCAGCTTCTTTACGCCGAGCGATCCGGAAAAGGCCATCAACTTCTGGTTGCTGGCCCGTTACCTGGCTGCGTTGTCCTTGTTGCTGGTGGCCTGCTTTCCCTGGCATCTGGTCGAAGAGCAGCGGCGGCCGTTCCGTGCGCCCTGGCGACTGCTGGGCCTGTGCGGCGTGCTCGCTGTCGTGGTTCCGGCGCACTGGGTTTTTTTGGTCCATCCACAGTGGATGCCGCGCACCTTTATTCCCGGGTTGGGCCTGACACCGATCAAGCAAATTGCCGAATACGGCCTGATCGGCATGCATCTGCTCAGCATGCTTCTGCTGGTACGCCAGCTGCGCGAGCGCAGCAGTTTCAACGTGGCACTGTTATTCGGCGCGCTGGGCCTGATGGTCATGAGTGAGCTGCTGTTCACCCGCTATGCGCAAGTGACCGACCTCTACAATCTGGCCGGTCATGTCTACAAGGTGCTGGCGTACCTGCTGCTGTATCGCGTGATGTTCGTGGGGACCATCCTGGCCCCTTACCGCGCGCTCCACGAAACCCGCGAACACGCCCACGCGGTAATCGATGCCATTCCCGATCTGTTGTTCGAGTTTGATGCCAAAGGGCGGTGCCTGCGCGTACACATTCCCGACAATTACCGGCAAATCGATGATCTGCCCTACATGCTGCACCGCACGCTTGACGAAGCACTGCCGGCCGATGCTGCCAAGGTCTGCCGGTTGGCGCTCGATGAAGCCCGCCTGCAGGGCGTCAGCAATGGCCGTCAGCTGCGCCTGGAGCAGGCCGGTGGCGTGGTGCATTTCGAACTGTCGGCAGCGCGCATGTACAAGGGTTTTCAGCAGCGCTTTGTGGTGCTGGCGCGGGACATTTCCCAGCGCATCCTCGATCAGCAGCGCATCCAGCAATTGGCCCACTTCGACGCCTTGACCGGTTTGCCCAATCGCACGCTTTTTGCTGCGCGCTTCGCCCAGGCGCTGGAAATTTGCGAACGCAATCAGCAGCCATTGGCTGTGTTGTTCATGGACCTGGACCACTTCAAGCACGTCAATGATCAGCTGGGTCATCAGGTTGGCGATTCGTTGCTGGTGGCCGTGGCCCAGCGCCTGCGAGACTTGTTGCGCGACGAGGACAGCGTGGCCCGCCAGGGTGGCGATGAGTTCATCCTCACCTTGCCCTTTACCAACGCACAGAGCGCCGCCCAGGTTGCCGTGCGAGTGCAGGCTCAGCTTGCTCAGCCCATTGAGGTGCAGGGCCATAGCCTGCAGGTCAGCGCGTCGATCGGTATCGCCATGTTTCCTGAGGATGGCCGGGATCAGGACACGTTGTTTCGCCATGCCGACAGCGCCATGTATCGCGTCAAACAGGAAGGGCGCGGCCACCATGCGTTCTTCACAGCCGAGCTGCAGGCGCGCCTGATGCGCGCGCAATTGCTCAGCAACGCCTTGCGCCAGGCCCTGGCGAACGATGAGCTGGAATTGCATTACCAACCGCAGCTGAACGTGGAGGAGGGGCGCCTGGTGGGTACCGAGGCGCTGTTGCGCTGGCGGCATCCCGTGCTAGGCAACATCGCGCCGACGGAATTCATTCCGGTGGCCGAAAGCACCGGACAGATTGTCGAGATTGGCGCATGGGTACTGCGCACCGCAATCACCCAGATGAGCCGCTGGTTGGCTGCCGGTTATCCGGCCGAGATGCGCGTGGCGGTCAACCTGTCGATGGCCCAGTTTCGTGTGCCAGGGTTGTTTGAGCTGGTGTGCGCCAGCTTGACCGAGAGCGGTTTGCCGGCCAACTGCCTGGAGTTGGAGTTGACCGAAAGCCTGACCACACCGGACTCGGTCAGCGTGGGGCGAGAAATGCAGCGGCTCGCTGAGCGGGGTGTTCACCTGGCCATCGATGATTTCGGCACAGGCTATTCATCGCTCGGCTATTTGAAGCATCTGCCTGTGCATCGCTTGAAGATCGATCGATCATTCGTGCGCGATTTGCATAACGATGCCAGCGACCAGCGCATCGTGCAGGCCATTCTCGGCATCGCTGATGGCTTGGGATTGACGGCCATGGCCGAGGGGATCGAAACCCAGGAGCAATTGGCCCTGCTGCGGCGTCTGGGCTGTCAGGAGGTCCAGGGCTATCTGTTCAGCCGGCCATTGCCGGCGGATCAATTCGAGGCATGGGTGCGCAGTACGGATTGGTTGCCGGCGCACCGGCACGCTGAAAACAGCTGATCGAGAGTCGACCGTTCACTCGCCGCGAATATAGCTTTCCAACTGGCGAATCAGGCTCTCCTGCTCGTAAATGGCTTCCTTGACCAAGTCGCCGATCGATAGCATGCCGATCAGCTTGCCATCCTCGACCACGGGCAGGTGGCGCAGGTGGCACTCGGTCATGGTGCTCATGCACGCCTGAATACTCTGGCGGGGCTCGGTGGTGATCACTGGAGCACTCATGATGGCGCTGACCGGGGTGCCCACCGAAGAACGGCCTTGCAGTACTACCTTGCGTGCATAGTCCCGTTCACTGACCACGCCAATCAGTTGACCGTCCTCGACAATCGGCAAGGCGCCGACATTGTGCTCGGCCATGATGCGCAAGGCTTCCAGCACGGTGGTGTGCGGGGCGATGGTATGAACATCGTGGTTCTGCTTGTCCTTGATCATCTGGGCAACGGTCTTCATGCGCTTCTCCGGCAGTGGCGTTTGGACGACCACGGGCCGTCTTGATGCAATGGAGGATCGCGGAACTCCCCCGTGTCGAGCAAGAGCGACATTGGATCGATTGAAAAACCGTCAACTGCATGCTTGCCGGACCAGGCGGCAGGCGATGATTTGCCTGGGCAATGAATAAATTGCAGGCAATAAAAAGCCCCAAGCGAATGATCTTCGTTTGGGGCTTTTCGGTATCAGTGGTGCCCAGGGACGGAATCGAACCGCCGACACGGGGATTTTCAATCCCCTGCTCTACCGACTGAGCTACCTGGGCATATCAGGAATTTGAGCACCTGATAAAAGTGGTGCCCAGGGACGGAATCGAACCGCCGACACGGGGATTTTCAATCCCCTGCTCTACCGACTGAGCTACCTGGGCAACAACGGGCGGCATTAAACCGGTTTTACCGCCACCGAGTCAACCGGCGGCGGTAGAAAAAGCTGTTTATTTAAGTACTTGGCTGTTTTTTAGGCACTTGGAGGCACGTAGCCTTCAGCCTGGGCGAACTCCTCGCCGGAGAGGAATTTATCCATCTCGACCTGCAGGAATTTGCGGTCTTCGGCATTCATCATGTTCAGATGACGTTCATTGATCAGCATGGTCTGGTGCTTTTGCCACTCTTCCCAGGCTTTCTTCGACACGTTGTTGAAAATGTCTTCGCCCTTGGCGCCTGGATAGGGCTGGCGGTCGAGGCCGGGCAAATCTTCGTGATATTTGCGGCAGTGCACCGTACGGGTCATGACAATTCTCCTGCGATCAATTCATCGGCCGCGCGCTTGAGCAGTTTTTTCACCGGGGCGGCGAGGCCCAGGCGCGGCGGGGTGGCAAGGTTATACCAAAGCCAGTCGTCTTCGGCCACGACGCTGCTCAAGGCGCTGGTCGGCACCAGCCAGGGCTCGATGCTCAGCTGGAAATGGCTGAACGTGTGGGTGAAGGCGGGCAGGCGACGGGGTTCGCCCAGCTCCAGGCCGTAACGCTGGGCCAGCGCATGCAGGTCGGGCAGTGCCGCGACTTCCGGCAGGCTCCACAAACCGCCCCACAGGCCGCTGGAAGGGCGCCGGTAGAGCAGGATGCTGCCCTCGGCATTGGCGAACACTGGCATCAAGGTGTGCTTCTGCGGCAACTCCTTGCGTGGCTTGGGCGTTGGGTAGGCGCTTTGCTGGCCGAGCAGCTGCGCGCGGCAGCCTTCGCGCAGCGGGCAGAGCAGGCAGGTCGGCTTGCTGCGTGTACACAGCGTGGCGCCGAGGTCCATCATCGCCTGGGTGTAATGATTGACGCGCGCGTGCGGGGTGAGGCGCTCGGCGAGCGCCCAGAGTTGCTTGGCAACCTTGGGCTCGCCCGGATAGCCGTCCTGGGCGGCGTAGCGCGCCAGAACGCGTTTCACGTTACCGTCGAGGATCGGCGCGCGCAGGCCCATGCTCAGGCTGGCGATGGCCCCGGCGGTGGAGCGACCGATGCCGGGCAGTTCCGTGAGTTGCTCGACGTCGCGTGGGAATTCGCCGCCATGTTGCGCAACGAGGATTTTCGCAGCCTTGTGCAGGTTACGCGCGCGGGTGTAGTAGCCCAGGCCGGTCCACAGGTGCAGGACTTCATCTTCCGGCGCGTCGGCCAGCGCCTGGACGGTGGGCAGGGCTGCCATGAACCGATCGAAATAACCGAGTACGGTGGCGACCTGGGTCTGCTGCAGCATGATTTCCGAAACCCACACCCGGTAAGGCGTGATGCCCTGCTGCCAAGGCAGATCTTTGCGGCCATGCTGGTCATACCACGCCAGCACGGCCGTGCCGAATTGCTCGGGACTCATCGTTTGAACAGGCCCTTGAGGGCATCCTTGAGTTCCGGGCTGACCTTGTCGCCAAGTTTTTCATCGAGTTTTTCGGTGAGTTTCTCGCCCGCCAGCTTGCCGGCGATCTTGCCCAGGCCGTCCTGGTCGATGCGGCAGGCCTTGGCGCCCAGCTCCAGCGGGCCACGGCAGCGCAGCGGCCATTCCAGACCGACGTAGCGCTCGTTGACCTGGCAGGCCGGGTCGGGCATCTCGCGCTGGTCACCCTTGATAAGTATGCCGATGTGGTAATCCAGGCCGAGCACGCGCAGGTCGAGGCTGCCGTTGCCGCTGATGGCCAGGCCGGGAATGCTAGCTTTGAAGTCCGGGTTGTTGGCCACGCCGTTGGTTACCACCAGATTGCCGCGCAACTCCTCGAAAGCCGTGTCTCGGTTGCGCAGTTCCTTGCTCAGCGCTTTGCGGTTGAGCGTGGCGATGGCCCTGCACAGATACTGGTCGAGGTTGGCATCAACCAGCACGCCGTCGCTGACCAGGAAATCGGCCTTGCCGTTGAGGTTATCGACCCAGCTTTTCTGGCTGTTGCCCCGTGTGCTGAAGTCGGCCTTGAAGTCGAGCAGGCCCTTGATGGGCGAGGGCTGGTTGTCCAGTTGGATGAACTTGTCCGCCGGCAGCTTGCTGATCGTGCTGGCGATGGCCAACTGTGGCAAGGCGTTGCGCACATCGACCTTGCCGCTGGCGTCGACCTGGCCGTTATACAGGTCGGCGTGCAGCGCCTTGAGGGTGATCAGGCCATCCTTGCCTTGGGTGTCGAGGCTGGCGTTGGTGATGGGATGCTTGTCGAAGACCAGTTCGCCAAAGTTGACTGCCAGCTGGAAATCAAGCTGGCGCAGCAGGTCCATGGGCAGAATCGGCGCGTCACTCCAGGCTTGCTGGGTGGGTGCGTTGGGCAGCGGCGAATTGCCGTCTCCGGCGGCCTGGCTGGAGCTTTTTACCTCGGCCTGGCGCGCAGTGCTGGCGCTGTCCGCCTCGCTTTTCGGCGGCAGGTAGCGGTCCAGGTCCATCCGATCGCCCTTGAGCTGGGCGCGCAATGCAAGGGTGCTGAAGTCGGCAACGGCCACGTTACCGGTGAGTGTGGTGTCGTCGAGTTTGAGGCGCAGCTCTTCCATCAGGATACTGTTTGGCGTGCCGCTCAGACGGGTGGACATTTCGAGCCTGCCCAGAGCATTGGCGTCGGCCATCTCCGGCAGCGTCTGGCCAAGACCTTCGAGGAAATCACGCAGATTGAAGGCGGCGATGGACAGGCCACCGCTGATCTGTGCCTCGTCATCAAGCTCGCGAACCTTAAGGTCGCCTAGAGCATGCAGCTGATTGGCGGAAAACTTCAGGCTGTTCCATTCGGCGATCTGCGCCTCCAGATCGACCAGCAATTCTCCCTGGGCGCTGAAGGTCACGGTCTTGGCATTCAGCGGTTCGCCGGACGCCTCGCCGGTCAGGCGCAGATTTTCCAGTTGGTAGCGTTGTAGTGCTGTATCGAAGCGC
This sequence comes from Pseudomonas sp. B392_1p, assembly GCF_052245235.1. Taxonomy (NCBI): domain Bacteria; kingdom Pseudomonadati; phylum Pseudomonadota; class Gammaproteobacteria; order Pseudomonadales; family Pseudomonadaceae; genus Pseudomonas; species Pseudomonas sp. B392_1p. The sequence continues at coordinate 137,873 of NZ_JBQPXM010000004.1, read as the reverse complement.
AGGTTGCCGCGCACTTCAGTGCGCGCGCGCATGACCGGCTGGTTGGTGCCGAAGAAGGCGCTTAGTTTCAGCGGAATGGAGGCGCCTTCGCGAATCGCGTCGGTTTCCAGTTGAATGCTTTCGGCGCTGAACTGCTGGCCGGTTTGCGCATCGTGGTAACTGAAACGGGCGTCATTGACCTTCAGGCTGTCGATATCCAGCTGGATCGGCAGGGCTGCGTTGTCCTCGGCACCCTCGGCAGGCTCGGGGGGCGTGCTTTGTGCGACCGGCGTGTCATCGCCGGCGCTGTCTTTGGCCGGCTGGCCGATGTTTTCCCAGTTGCCGTGCCCTTGTTCGTCGCGCTGCAACGTGAGGTTGAGGCCGTCGATGCGGATGTCGCTCATCTGCACTTCTTTGCGCAGCAGTGGCAGTACACGCACCGAAAGACCCAGCATGCGCAGCTCGGCGAAGGGCTGTTGCGGGGTTTGCGCACTGGCCAGGGTGGTCTGGTGCAGTTCCAGGCCCAGCCAGGGGAACAGGCTCCAGCCGATGTCACCGTTGAGGGTCAACTCCAGGTTGGCTTTGTCGCGTGCCAACTGACGAATTTCGTCCTTGTAATCGTTGGGATCGAACCAGTGGGTGAGGGCGAAACCCAGACCGACCAGGATCAGCAAGAGCCCAAGGAAAATAATGCCCAGGATTTTGCCGAGCGCTTTCATGGACAAGTCCTTACGGGTAAATGGATGGATTTGGCGAGGAAGTATACGCATTGACGCTCTTGACGCGTACCGCCAAGCGGGCGGATCACAGGGCTTGAGCGATACGGTCGGCGATTGACAGGCTGGCGGTGAGCCCCGGCGATTCAATGCCAAACAGGTTGACCAGCCCCTGCAAGCCATGACTGGACGGCAATTGGATATGAAAATCCGCCGCAGGTTCGCCAGGGCCGGAAAGCTTTGGCCGGATGCCGCTGTAGCCGGGCTCCAGGCGCTGGCTGTCGAGGTCGGGGAAATAGCGGCGCACGGCCTGAGCGAAAGACTCCCGCAGAGTGGGATCGACCGCGTAATCGATGTGTTGCAGGTAATGCACATCGGGGCCGAAACGCAGCTGGCCGCCCAGATCCAGGGTGGCGTGAATGCCGAGCCCGGCCTGGTTGGCTGCCGGCAACGGATAAATCAGCCGGCTGAACGGCGAGCGTCCGCTGTAGTTGAAATAGCGACCCTGGCACAGGTGCAGTGCAGGGATGGACCCAGGTGCCAGACCCTCAGTCGCCGCCGCCAGTTGTTGGGCGAACAGCCCGCCGGCATTGATGACCTGCTGGGTCCGGATCTGGAACGGCTCGCCGGCGCTGATGCCGCTGGCCAGCCAACCGTCGCCCATCTTCTGCAGTTGGGTGACCCGGGTATCCAGGACCAGCTGCGCGCCTTGCTGTTCGGCGGCGGCGAGCAGGGACTGCAGGTAGGCGTGACTGTCGATGATGCCGGTGCTCGGCGACAGCAACCCGGCTACGCCACGCACGGCCGGCTCCAACTGCTGTAACTGGCGGGCGTCGAGGGTCTGCAAGTCGTTTACGTTACAGGCGTGGGCATTGGCGAGCAGGCCGGCCAATTGCTCTTGCTCGGCATCCTCGACAGCCACCAGCAGCTTGCCGATCTGCCGGTGCGCCACCTGGTATTGGCGGCACCAGGCATACAGACGCTCGCGACCTTCCAGGCAGAGTTCGGCCTTGAGCGAGCCCGGCGGGTAATACAGGCTGGCGTGGATGACTTCCGAATTGCGGCTGGAGGTGTGGCTGCCGATCAACCGTTCGGCTTCGACGATCAGGGTACTGCGCTGCGGGTCGGCCAGGCGCGCTGCACACGCCAGGCCGAGTGCGCCGGCGCCGATGATGAGGGTGTCAATGCTGTCCATGGAAAGCCCGTTTTTTTCAGCCGAGCATATCAAAGCTCAAACGCCGGGTTTAGGTGTGCGCGCCAGGCAGTAGACATCGACACGCGCCGCGCCCGCCTGGCGTAACAGGTGAGCCAGGGCTTGGGCGGTGGCTCCCGTGGTGAGTACATCGTCGACCAGCGCCAGATGTTGATTTTGAATGACTGCCGCCGCGTTAGCGGACAAGGCAAATGCCTGGCGCAGGTTGCGTTGCCGGGCGCGTGCATCCAAGCCTTGCTGGGCGGCCGTGTCACGGGCGCGCAGCAGCAAGTGCTCATCCACTGGCAGATGCAGTTCGCGACCCAGCCAGTTACTTAGCATGGCCGCCTGGTTGAATCCGCGCTGCCGTTGTCGAGAACGGGCCAGGGGAACCGGCAAAATACGATGCGGGCGCGGCAGGCCTTCGGCATACGCATGGCGCAAATGCCGCGCAAGCAGTTCGGCGAGCAAGCGGCCCAGTGGCCAGCGTGCCTGATGCTTGAAGCGGGTAATCAGGGTGTCGATTGGAAAGGCGTAATGCCAAGGTGCTTCGACCCTACTGAAGGCCGGCAGCTGACGCAGGCAGGCGCCACATGCCAGCCCCTGGGTCGGCAAAGGCAGCGCGCACACGGCGCACTGCCCGGCCAGCCAAGGCAGGTCGGTCTCGCAGGGACCACACAGTGGCAGCGACTGTTCGGCGAGTTCGTCGCAAAGCAGACATTTGTGGTTGATTTTTAGCCAGTAGTAAACCGGTAAAAATTTTGCAGTTGACATAGGCCTGGGCCATCCCCTAGTTTTTCGCGCATCCATGTCGCGCCGGGAAATCTAGCAGGCGCTGTTCAAGAAGAAGGGAAACCCATGAGCGCCACCGCAACCGCTGTCAGTCGTCACGATTGGACCCTGGCCGAAGTGCGCAGCCTGTTCGAGCTGCCGTTCAACGATTTGCTGTTCCAGGCACAGACGGTGCACCGTCAGCATTTCGACCCGAACCGCGTGCAGGTTTCCACGCTACTGTCGATCAAGACCGGTGCCTGTCCGGAAGACTGCAAGTACTGCCCGCAATCCGGCCATTACAACACCGGCCTGGATAAGGAAAAGCTCCTCGAAGTGCAGAAGGTGCTAGAGGAGGCCGCCCGCGCCAAGGCCATCGGCTCCACGCGCTTCTGCATGGGCGCGGCCTGGAAGCATCCGTCCGCCAAGGACATGCCCTACGTGCTGCAGATGGTCGAGGGTGTGAAGGCGCTGGGCCTGGAAACCTGCATGACCCTGGGCAAGCTCGATCAGGAGCAGACCCGAGCCCTGGCTGAAGCCGGCCTGGATTATTACAACCACAACCTGGACACCTCGCCGGAGTTCTACGGCAGCATCATCACCACACGCACCTATGCCGACCGCCTGCAGACCCTGGCCTATGTGCGCGATGCGGGGATGAAAATCTGCTCCGGCGGCATCCTCGGCATGGGCGAGTCGCTGGACGACCGCGCTGGCCTGCTGATCCAGCTGGCCAACTTGCCAGAGCACCCGGAGAGCGTGCCGATCAACATGCTGGTCAAGGTCAAAGGCACGCCGCTGGCCGAGGCGCAGGATGTCGATCCGTTCGACTTCATCCGCATGCTCGCCGTGGCGCGCATCATGATGCCCCAATCCCATGTGCGTCTGTCCGCCGGTCGCGAACAGATGAACGAGCAGATGCAGGCGCTGGCCTTCTTTGCGGGCGCCAACTCGATCTTCTATGGCGAAAAACTGCTGACCACCGCCAACCCGCAGGCTGACAAGGACATGCAACTGTTCGCGCGCCTGGGCATCCAGCCGGAAGCCCGCGAGGAGCATGACGATGACGTGCATCAAGCGGCCATCGAGCAGGCGCTGGTCGAGCAGCGCGATTCCAAGCTGTTCTACAACGCCGCGTCGGTTTGATGGCACGTTCGGTGGATGGATGAAGCGTCAGCTGGGCGCCCCGATCCACCCTACGCCAGCCCAACCATTTTTGTAGGGTGGATAACCCGCTTGCGGTTATCCACCGGCTTCTGGTGCTGCCCATGAGTTTCGATCTTGCTACGCGTCTCGCCGCCCGCCGTGCCGAGCATCTCTATCGCCAGCGTCCGTTGCTGCAAAGCCCCCAGGGGCCGGAGGTGGTGGCCGATGGCGAACGGCTGCTGGCCTTTTGTTCCAACGACTATCTGGGCCTGGCCAACCATCCAGAGGTGATCCAGGCGATGCGCGCTGGCGCCGAGCGTTGGGGCGTGGGCGGCGGCGCCTCGCATCTGGTGATCGGCCACAGCTCACCGCACCACGAGCTTGAAGAAGCCTTGGCCGAGTTCACTGGCCGGCCTCGTGCGCTGCTGTTTTCCACCGGCTACATGGCCAATCTGGCTGCGGTCACCGCGCTGGTCGGTCAGGGCGATACGGTGCTGGAAGATCGCCTCAACCATGCCTCCCTGCTAGATGCCGGCTTGCTCAGCGGCGCGCGCTTTTCGCGCTATCTGCACAGCGACGCGACCAGCCTGGCGACACGGTTGGCCAAGGCCGAAGGCAATACCCTCGTCGTCAGCGATGGCGTGTTCAGTATGGACGGCGACCTGGCGCCGCTGCCGGAGCTGGTCGCCGAGGCGAAGAAAGCCGGCGCTTGGCTGCTGGTCGATGATGCCCACGGCTTTGGCCCGCTGGGCGCCACGGGCGGCGGCATCGTCGAGCATTTCGGCCTGAATCAGGACGACGTGCCGGTATTGGTCGGAACCCTGGGCAAGGCATTCGGCACGGCGGGCGCGTTCGTCGCCGGCAGCGAGGAGCTGATCGAAACGCTGATCCAGTTTGCCCGGCCGTACATTTACACCACCAGCCAACCACCGGCCGTGGCCTGCGCGACGCTGAAAAGCCTGCAGCTGCTGCGCACGGAAGGCTGGCGTCGCGAGCACCTCAACCGACTGATCGCACGCTTTCGCCAGGGCGCGGCCGAGATTGGCCTGAGCCTGATGGACAGCCCGACGCCGATCCAGCCCATCCTGATCGGTGATAGCCAGCGCGCCTTGCGCCTGTCGGCTCGCTTGAAGGAACTCGGAATTCTGGTCGGGGCGATTCGCCCGCCGACTGTACCGGCCGGCACTGCGCGCTTGCGCGTCACGCTTTCTGCCGCGCACAGCGAGGCGCATCTGGAGCGTTTGCTGGACGCGCTCGCCACCGCCTGGGCGGAGCTGGCCCATGGCTGAACGGCTGTTACTGTTGCCCGGCTGGTCCTACTCCAGCGCGGCACTGCAGCCGCTGGCGACGGCGCTGCGCGAATTGTCGAGCGGCGCGCTGCAGGTCGAGCTGGCCGAATTGCCGGTGCTGACCGAAGCCGAACACTGGCTCGATGCGTTGGAGGCACAGCTGCCCCGCGATACTTGGCTGGGCGGCTGGTCGCTGGGTGGCATGCTCGCCGCCCAGTTGGCAGCACGGCGCGGCGTGGCTTGTCGTGGATTGATCTGTATCGCCAGCAACCTGTGCTTCCAACAGCGCAGTGGTTGGCCTGACGCCATGCCTGTGGAGACCCTGGCCGCGTTTCGCCAGGGGCTGGCAGCGGATACAGCCGTAACGTTGCAACGTTTCGACCTGCTGGCCAGTCAGGGCGATAGCGCCCAACGGGCCTTGCGTCGCCAGCTGCAGGGTATGCGCACCGAGGCAGATGAAGGCGTGCTGGCTGCCGGCTTGGAATGTTTGGCGCAGCTCGATGGCCGGGCCGCTCTGGCGACCTGGCAGGGACCGCACCTGCATCTGTTTGCCGAGCAAGACGTGTTGGTGCCGGTCGCGGCAGCGCAGGCCACACGTCGGCACCTGCCGCAGGCGCATATCGAAGTCATCGAACAGGTCAGTCATGCCGCGCCCTTCAGTCATGCGCGGCAGGTGGCGGGATCAATGCTGGCGTTCATTCAGGAGTCCGCACGATGAATGCTTCGCTCCCCAGCCAAAGCCTGCCCGACAAGCGCCAGGTGGCGGCGTCGTTTTCCCGCGCAGCGGCCAGTTATGACGGGGTTGCGGCGTTGCAGCGCACCGTCGGCCTGCAGTTGCTGGATAAGCTGCCGGAAAGCACCGCGCAGGCACAGCGCTGGCTCGACCTGGGCTGCGGCACCGGGTATTTCTCCCGAGAGTTGTCGGCCCGGCTGCCGGCAGCCCGGGGCGTGGCGGTGGATATCGCCGAAGGCATGCTGCGCCATGCCCGGCCATTGGGCGGTGCGCAGGATTTTATTGCCGGCGATGCCGAGGCCTTGCCGCTGCGGGACAACTCGACGGAGCTGATCTTTTCCAGTCTGGCCCTGCAGTGGTGCGCCGATTTCCCGGCGGTGCTCGACGAGGCGCGCCGGGTGCTGAGCCCTGGCGGGGTGATGGCATTTTCCAGCCTGTGCGTCGGCACGCTGCAGGAACTGCGCGACAGCTGGCAGACCGTGGATGGCTTCGTGCACGTCAATCGCTTTCGGGCGTTCGAGGACTATCTGACCCTGTGTGCGGACAGCCGCCTGCAGGTTGTGCATTTGAGCCGGCGCGCCGAGGTGCTGCATTTCGCCGATCTGCGTCAGCTGACCCATGAGCTCAAGGCGCTCGGTGCGCACAATCTCAATCCAGGGCGTCCCGGTGGCCTGACCGGGCGGGCGCGGCTGCGCGCCTTGGCCGAGGCCTATGAAACGTTCCGCCAACCCCAGGGTTTACCGGCCACCTATCAGGTGGTCTACGGCGTTCTGCGCAAGGACTCCTGAGCATGGTTGCGTTCTTCGTCACCGGTACCGACACGGAAATCGGCAAAACCACCATTGCTGCCGGCCTGCTGCACGCTGCCCGGCAGCAGGGGCTGAGCACGGCGGCGGCCAAGCCGGTAGCCTCCGATTGCGCGACAACGGCTGAAGGTTTGCGCAATGGCGATGCTCTGGCCTTGCTGGGCGAATGCAGCCTGCCGCTGGACTACGCCATGGTGAATCCCTTCGCCTTTGCGCCAGCCATCGCGCCGCATCTGGCGGCCCGGGAAGTAGGTGTGCCCTTGACCGTGGAAGGGCTGGTAACGGCGACTCGCCGCGTGCTCGCGCTTGAGGCGGATTTCACCCTGGTGGAAGGCGCTGGCGGCTGGCACGTGCCGCTGGACGGCGGTGCCTGTTTGTCCGACCTGGCGGTGGCGCTGCGGTTGCCCGTGATCCTGGTGGTGGGCGTGCGTCTGGGCTGCATCAACCATGCCCTGCTGACGGCTCAGGCGATTGCCGCCAACGGCCTGCGATTGGCCGGCTGGGTTGCCAATGTGGTCGATCCGGCCACCTCTCGACTGGCGGATAACCTGGCGACGCTCACCGAACGGCTGCCAGCGCCGTGCCTGGGTTGCGTGCCTCATCTTGCTTCTCCGCAGCCAGCCCAGGTAGCTGAACATCTGCAGCTGCAGTCCCTGCTGACCCGCTGAAAACCAGTGTTGATAGTGATGGTCTGGAAGCCCCGTTTGGGGGCTTCTAGGCTTATGCCTGTTCGTGTGCCTGGACTTGACAAGGGTAGGAGGTAAACGTAAGTTTCAAACAACTGTTTGAGCGCGCGTGGTTGTGTCGCAGCTCACCACCCCAAAGACCTACCGCTGAGGTTTACCGCAATGCCCGACTACAAGGCCCCCTTGCGCGATATTCGTTTCGTTCGTGACGAGCTGCTTGGCTACGAAGCCCATTACCAGAGCCTGCCGGGCTGTGAAGACGCCACCCCGGATACGGTCAATGCGATCCTTGAAGAAGGCGCCAAATTCTGCGAGCAAGTAATTGCCCCGCTGAACCGCGTGGGCGATCAGGAAGGCTGCGTCTGGTCCCCTGAGGGTGTGAAAACCCCGACTGGTTTCAAGGAAGCCTATCAACAGTTCGTCGAAGGCGGCTGGCCGAGCCTGGCCCACGACGTCGAGCACGGCGGTCAGGGTCTGCCGGAATCCCTCAGCCTGGCCTTCAGCGAAATGATCGGCCAGGCCAACTGGTCCTGGGGCATGTACCCCGGCCTGTCCCATGGCGCGATGAACACCATCTCCGCCCACGGTACCGAAGAGCAGATCAGCACCTACATGACCAAGCTGGTCACCGGTGAGTGGACCGGCACCATGTGCCTGACCGAGCCGCACTGCGGCACCGACCTGGGCATGCTGCGCACCAAGGCCGAGCCCCAGGCTGACGGCAGCTACAAGGTCACCGGCACCAAGATCTTCATTTCGGCCGGCGAACACGACATGGCCGAGAACATCGTGCACATTGTGCTGGCCCGCCTGCCCGACGCACCGGCCGGCACCAAGGGTATCTCGCTGTTCATCGTGCCGAAGTTCCTGCCTAACGCCGAAGGTGGTGTAGGCGAGCGCAACGGCGTGTCCTGTGGCTCCATCGAGCACAAGATGGGCATCCACGGCAACGCCACCTGCGTGATGAACTTCGACGCGGCTACCGGCTTCCTGATCGGCCCGGCCAACAAGGGCCTGAACTGCATGTTCACCTTCATGAACACTGCACGTCTGGGTACCGCACTGCAGGGTCTGGCCCACGCCGAGATCGGCTTCCAGGGTGGCCTGGCCTATGCTCGCGAGCGCCTGCAAATGCGTTCGCTGACCGGCCCGAAAGCGCCTGAGAAAGCCGCCGACCCGATCATCGTGCACCCGGACGTGCGCCGTATGCTGCTGACCATGAAGGCCTTCGCCGAAGGCAATCGGGCCATGGTGTACTTCGCCGCCAAGCAGGTGGATATCGTCCAGCGCAGCCAGGATGAAGACGAGAAGAAAGCCGCTGACGCGATGCTGGCGTTCCTCACCCCGATCGCCAAGGCGTTCATGACCGAAGTCGGTTTTGAAGCCGCTAACCACGGCGTGCAGATCTTCGGTGGCCACGGTTTCATCGCCGAGCATGGCATGGAGCAAAACGTGCGTGACGCGCGTATTTCCATGCTGTACGAAGGCACCACCGGCATCCAGGCCCTCGACCTGCTGGGCCGCAAGGTGCTGATGACCCAGGGCGAGGCGCTCAAGGGCTTCACCAAGATCGTGCACAAGTTCTGCCAGGCCAACGAAGGTAACGAGGCCGTCAAGCACCTGGTCGCGCCGCTGGCGGCGATCAACAAGGAGTGGGGCGAGCTGACCATGAAGGTCGGTATGGCTGCCATGAAGGATCGCGAAGAAGTCGGCGCCGCCTCCGTGGACTACCTGATGTACTCCGGCTATGCCTGCCTGGCCTACTTCTGGGCTGACATGGCTCGCCTGGCCGCCGAGAAACTGGCCGCTGGCACCAGCGAAGAAGCCTTCTACAAGGCCAAGCTGCAGACCGCCCGCTTCTACTTCGAGCGTATCCTGCCGCGTACGCGCACCCACGCAGCAACCATGCTGTCCGGTGCCAACAACCTGATGGACCTGGCTGAAGAAGACTTCGCACTGGGTTACTGATCCCGCGCGGTTCTTTAAATTCAAAAGCCGCCTGCCCTCTTGGGGCAGGCGGCTTTTTTTATTCTCAACGGTGAGCTGTGATATGCCACAGGCGGCTGTCCGATGACCCGGCTTAACGTGCAACACCGCGTAACGGCGAAGCCGCCTACTTAGGCATGACAGCCGGCATATTTACAGCGCGTGTGCTTGCCGACGCTTCCAGTTGCTGACACGCCGTGCCAGCAGGTCTGGGCTGTCGAGTTGCTGACGGCGGGCACGGTTGAACAGGATCAAGGCCAGTTCGGCACTGACCAGCGCATCGGCACTGGCATTGTGGCGTTGCTGCACCTGCAGCCCAAAATGCTCGAGCCAGTCGTCGAGCCCGGCATTGGGGAAGCGCACCTGCGGGCACAGCAGAGGCGCCAGATGGGCGAGATCGATGAACGGATTGGGCAGCTTGTAACCCAGGCTTTCCTTCAGTGCGCGGGTCAGCATGCGCTGGTCGAAACCCGCGTGAAACGCCAGCAGCGGGCTGTCGCCAACGAACTCCATGAAATCGAGCAGCACCTCGACCGGATCGTCTCCTGCGGCTATTTCGCTGGGTGCGATCCCATGAATCAGAACGCTGGGTCCAGGCGTCTGATACTCGCGCTGCAGGGTGCGCTCGAACTGTTCAGCAAAGTGGATCGCGCCTTGATCAATTACTACGGCGCCGATCGACAGCACCTGATCGCGATGCAGGTTCAGGCCGGTGGTCTCCACATCCACTACAACAAAGCGCTGAGTGTTCAAGGGCGCGACGCTCAGCGCCGCAGCACGCGGCAGTCGTTCGCAGCGGCGGCGCTGCGCATCGGTGAGGAGTGGGTTGCGTCGAGTCAACCAGGTGGTGAATGCATTCATAACTGATACCGGAGTGTCAGGCTGCTTTGCAATCGCAGGGCCTGGCGGAACGACTCGCGCAGGATGCGGCGATCCAGATGGTTCAAGGTGTCTGGATCCAGCCGGTTCGAATAGGGCTGGCCCTGTCGTGCTTGTTGCTGATGCTGCTGCATGCGCATCTGCTGAATAAAGTGGTAGGCCTCTTCATAGGCCGCTCCGTCCTTTGCGTCGATGGCTTTTTTGAGTACTAACAAGCGCAACCGTTCCAGGGTATTCGTCTCGTCGATGCCGTGGGCCAGCGCCAGTAACCGTGCACCATCGACGAAGGGCGTCAGGCCTTGCACCTTGAGGTCCAGGGTGTCTTTTTCTGCGCCTTTGCGGGCGACCACGAAATCGCGGAAGCGCCCTACGGGCGGACGATGGCGCAGGGAGTTCTCGGCCATCATGCGTTGAAACATGGTGTTGCCATGGATCAGTTTCAGTAATTCCTTCTGCACGGCTCGGCAGCCCTGCTCCGGGCCCCAGACCACACGCAAATCGAAATAGATGCTCGAGCCGAGCAGGTTTTCCGGCGTCGCCTCACGCACGAAGCCCTGGAAACGGCGCATCCATTCGGCGCGCGACAGGCACAGCTCCGGATTGCCGGCCATGATGTCGCCCTTGCACAAGGTGAAGCCGCACTGATCCAGGCGCTGGTTGATGCGTTCGGCCAACGGCAGCAGGCGGCCGCGCAGGGAGGCGGCCTCGGCTGCGGTACGGGCCTCGAACATGATGCCGTTGTCCTGATCGGTGTGCAGCGTCTGTTCGCGGCGGCCTTCGCTGCCAAAACACAGCCAGCTGAAGGGCACGCCGGGATCGCCGAGCTCTTCGATGCACAGTTCGATGACCCGGCACACGGTGTGGTCGTTGAGCAGAGTGATCAGTTGGGTGATTTGGGTGGAACTCGCACCGTGGGCCAGCATGCGCTCGACCAGCAGGCCGACGTTTTTACGCCGGGCGATCAATGACTCGATGGTTTCGGCATGGCGAATGGCACGGGCCATATGCACCAGGTCCACCCGTTGCAAGGAAAACAGGTCACGCTCGGAAAGCACGCCCACCAGACGCTCGTCTTCCACCACGCAGACATGCGCGATGTGCCGCTCAGTCATGGCGATGGCCGCGTCAAACGCGCTGGCCGAAGGCCCCAGGTAAAAGGGGTCATGGGTCATCAGGTCGTGGATCGGCTGCTCCAGGTTGGCACTGGCATCGGCAATCACCCGGCGCAGGTCGCGCAGGGTAAAGATGCCCAGCGGGCGATGCTCGCTATCCACGATGACGATACTGCCCACTGACTGTTCGTGCATCAGCCTTACCGCAGTGCGCAATGGCGTGCTCGGCACGCAAACGACTGGCGCATGGTGGGTCAGAGCATCGAGGCGGGTATCCAGGGAATAATCCTCGCCCAGGCTTTCCGCCGCCCGTCGCTGCACCTGCTGGTTGACCTGGTCGAGTAGGCTGCTGACGCCGCGCAGGGCAAAATCGCGAAACACGCTGGACAGGCTGAGCAACTGCATGAAGACGTCGCGCTTGAGCAACAAACAGAAACTGTCGGTCGCGGCCATATGGGCGGTGCGAGTGGCACGTTCGCCAATCAGCGCGGCGATGGGAAAACACTCGCCGGTGCTGATTTCGAAGGTGGTGTCATGGGCGTGTCCGTTCGGGCTGCGGCGCTGTCCCTGGATTCGTCCCTGTTTGACGATATGGAAATATTCCACCGGGCCGTCTTCGGGTCTCAGAATCGGCTCGCCTTGGGCGTAGAAACGCAGCTGGCAATTCTCTACCAGCGTGACCAGATGGGTATTTTCCATCTGATCGAACGGCGGGAATTTTTGCAGAAATTCAAGGGTGCCCTGAATGTTCTGCAGTACTGCTGTCCTACCAGCCTCGGCAAAAGCGTCCGCCTTGCTCATGGCTACTCCATGTGTTGTGTGAAAAGACTGACTGCCTCGTCCAAGCGGTTTCAGGTGCCGCAGAAAAGGTGCACGGGAGTTCCCCCGTGGCCAGTGCGCCGCTCAAACACGGCGGGTCAGTAATGGTGGGCCGCGGACCCGCGAGCCAACATTGGACGTAAGTCTATGGCGTAACTGGCATTTCTGTTTGTAGAAGAGGCGGTTTCTGGCTGTCGGCCCATCTTTCGAAACGGCTTCCTATTAAGAGGACGCAAAAAAGCGCCGCGAGTGATCGCGGCGCTTTTTACGAGGCGACGATCACCCTGACTTAGCGCAGGGTGAAAAGCACCTTGACCGAGCCGGTGACAGCCTGGCTGTCCACATAACCGAGGTAAAAAATCGTCAGTCTATCGGCGAGTGTCGGCGCTCCTTTAGTGGTTGGCAGGAATAAAAAACCGCCCGGTGAAGGGCGGTTCTTTTCCAACGTAACGGGCGATTACAGGCCGTTCTTGGCCTTGTACTCGCGGCGGCGGCGGTGAAGCACCGGCTCGGTGTAACCGTTGGGCTGCTTGGCCCCTTCGAGGATCAATTCCAGCGACGCCTGAAAGGCGACGTTGTCGTCGAAGTTCGGTGCCATGGGCTTGTACAGGGCATCGCCGGCGTTCTGGCGGTCCACTACCGCGGCCATGCGCTGCATGCTTTCCACAACCTGAGCCTCGGTGATGATGCCGTGGCGCAGCCAGTTGGCCAGCAGCTGGCTGGAGATACGCAGGGTAGCGCGGTCTTCCATCAGGCCAATGTCGTTGATGTCAGGCACCTTGGAGCAGCCAACGCCCTGGTCGATCCAGCGCACGACATAGCCCAGGATGCCCTGCACGTTGTTGTCGATTTCCTGCTGCTTCTCTTCGGCGGACCAGTTGGTGTCCTGGGCCAGCGGGATGGTCAGGATGTCGTCCAGCGACGCGAACTCACGGTTGGCCAGCTCCTGCTGACGCGCAAACACATCCACCTTGTGGTAGTGCAGGGCGTGCAGGGTGGCGGCGGTCGGCGAGGGTACCCAGGCGGTGTTGGCGCCGGCCAGCGGGTGACCGATCTTCTGTTCCATCATGCCGGCCATCAGGTCCGGCATGGCCCACATGCCCTTGCCGATCTGGGCACGCCCGGACAGGCCACAGTTGAGGCCGTGGTCGACGTTCCAGTTTTCGTAGGCGGCAATCCACTTCTCCGCCTTCATGGCAGCCTTACGCACGACGGGCCCGGCTTCCATGGAAGTGTGGATTTCATCGCCGGTACGGTCGAGGAAGCCGGTGTTGATGAACACCACGCGCTCGCTGGCGGCCTTGATGCAGGCCTTGAGGTTGACGGTGGTGCGGCGCTCTTCGTCCATGATGCCGACTTTGAGGGTGTTGCGCGTCACGCCCAGGACATCTTCGATGCGGTTGAACAGTTCGTTGGTGAAGGCGACTTCTTCCGGGCCGTGCATCTTCGGCTTGACGATGTACAGCGAACCGGTGCGGCTGTTCTTGCGGGTGGTGTTGCCCTTGATGTTGTGCAGGGCAATCAGGCTGGTCAGCAGGCCATCGAGGATGCCTTCCGGTACTTCGAAGCCGTCCTTGTCGATGATCGCATCGTTGGTCATCAGGTGACCGACGTTGCGGATGAACAGCATCGAGCGGCCATGCAGGTTCAGCTCGGAACCGTCCGCCTTGGTGTAGACGCGGTCCGGATTCATGGTGCGGGTAAAGGTCTTGCCGTCCTTGGTGACGGACTCGGCGAGGTCGCCCTTCATCAGGCCCAGCCAGCTGCGATAGACCACGGTCTTGTCGTCGGCATCGACCGCGGCGGTGGAGTCTTCGCAGTCCATGATGGTGGTGACGGCGGCTTCCATCAGAATGTCTTTGACACCCGCGGCGTCGGTCTGGCCGATCGGACTGTTGGCGTCGATCTGGATTTCAAAGTGCAGGCCGTTGTTCTTCAGCAACACGGCGCTCGGCGCGGCGGCTTCGCCCTGGAAGGCAATGAACTTGCCCGGCTGTTGCAGGCCGGTTGTGCTGCCGTCTTTCAGGCTGACTTGCAGTTGGCCATTGGCGATGCGATAGCCAGTGGCGTCAGCGTGCGAGCCGTTGGCCAGCGGCGCGGCTTCGTCGAGGAAGGCGCGGGCGAAGGCAATGACCTTGTCGCCGCGCACCTTGTTGTAGCTTTTGGTTTTCTCGGCGCCGCCGTCTTCGCTGATGGCATCGGTGCCGTAGAGCGCGTCGTACAGCGAACCCCAGCGAGCGTTGGCGGCGTTGAGAGCGAAACGGGCATTCATGATCGGCACCACCAGCTGCGGGCCGGCCATGGTGGCGATTTCAGCGTCGACGTTTTCGGTGGTGACCTTGAAGTCGGCCGGTTCGGGCAACAGGTAACCGATTTCCTGCAGGAAGGCCTTGTAGGCGGCCGCATCGTGGGCCTGGCCCTGGCGAGCAGCATGCCAGGCGTCGATTTGCGCTTGCAGCTCGTCACGCTTGGCCAGTAGGGCACGGTTCTTCGGCGCCAGGTCGTGGATGACGCCTGAGGCGCCTGTCCAGAAGGCATCGGCATTCAGGCCGGTGCCGGGAATGGCTTCGTTGTTCACGAAGTCAAAAAGAACTCTGGCGACCTGCAAGCCACCGATTTCAACGCGCTCAGTCATTATTCGCCTCACTTGATCTGCTCTACGATTGGTCTCGGATGCTTTTTTGTTCTTCTTGTAGTCCGAGCTGGCGGATACTACATGAAGACGAATGGAAAAACAGCGGGCGGTGGTTAGGGTCTGATGACGTTTCGTTCGCGGCCGCGCCGGAGCCTGTTTTTGCGCGAGGCAAGGCACGAGGAGCGAAGTTTGGTGTTCCAAATAAGTGACGAGAAACGCCGCATCGCGCAAAAACAGGCCCGACCCTTCGGGTTGCGCGGCAAATGTCGCCATGCGGCGTTGCGGGACTTGGCAAGGGAATAACCATTGCCTTCGTCCCGCGCCTTGCCTGGCGACATTTGGCGCAGCAACGCGGCTCGCGATGAAACGTCAACAGACCCTACGGCCGTTTCGGCCGGCTGTTCTATACCTAGTGAGCGGTCGTCGTCTTGCGACTTCTTACAGGAGCAGCCGAACATGGAGCATCTGGTCTTCACCATTATTGCCCCGGATCAGCCGGGGCTGGTCGAGCGCATCGCCCGCTGTGTCGCTGAACACGGCGGCAACTGGCTGGAAAGCCGCATGGCGCGCATGGCTGGGCAATTTGCCGGAATCCTGCGGGTGGCGGTGCCGGCCGAGTCCCACGAAGAATTGCTGGAAGCCTTGCAGGCACTGAATCAGCACGGCATACGCGTACTGGCCGAGCCCTGTGGGCCCGAGCCGGCCTGTACCTGGCGGCCGGTACAACTGGAACTGGTGGGTGATGACCGCCCGGGCATTCTGTACGACATCACGCGCGTGTTGACCGAGTTGGGGGTGAACATTGAAAAGCTGGAAACGGAAGTGGATGCCGCGCCCATGAGTAACGAAATGCTGTTTCGCGCCCATGCCTGGCTGGCCCTGCCGCTGGCGGTTAGCACAGAAAACCTGCAGGCGAGCCTGGAAACCCTGGCCGATGATCTGATGGTCGATGTGCATCTGCGCGTCGATGATGGTGAGGACACCCGATAAGCATCCGCGGGCAACAGTTACACAGGTGCCTGACAAGCCCGGCACCTGTGTAGCGAAGGGCACGCTCCCACTACGAAACGACTTGACCTGGCTTGCTGCGGCGCAGGCTTAACCAAGCATCCACGCTGTAAATGGCCAGCGCAGCCCAAATGAAGGCGAAAGACAGCATGCGGGCCGGGTCGAAGTGCTCGCCAAACAGGAAGATGGCCTGTAACAGCACCAATGTGGGTGCCAGGTATTGTAAAAACCCCAGCGTGGTGTACGGCAGGTGGCGCGCGGCGGCGTTGAAACACACCAGTGGCACCAAGGTAATGGGTCCTGCGGCGGCCAGCAGCCAGGCCAGCGGCGTGCCCCAGAACTCCAACTGACTGCTGACCGCGGCCGGGTGAAAAGCCACCCAGAGCAAGGCAACCGGCAATAGCAGCCAGGTTTCCACCACCAGCCCCGGGAGCGCGGCTACCGGGGCTTGCTTGCGGATCAGCCCATAGATGCCGAAGGTCAGGGCCAGGCCCAGCGACACCCAGGGCAGGCTGCCCAGCTGCCAAATCTGTTGCGCCACGCCAATCAAGGCCAGCGCCACGGCCAACCACTGCAAACGCCGCAGCCGCTCGCCGAGAATCAGCATGCCGAGCATCACGTTGACCAGCGGGTTGATGTAATAACCCAGGCTGGCCTCAAGCATCCGCTCGTTATTCACCGCCCACACATAAATCAGCCAGTTGGCGGCGATTAGTGCGCCGCTCAAGGCCAGTACGGCAAAGCGTTTGGGATTGGCGCACAGCTCGCGCCACCAGCCAGGGTGCTTCCAGAACAGCAGCAACACTGCACCGCACAACGCGGACCACAGCACGCGATGAACAATGATCTCGGTTGCGGGAATACTTTCAATGGCTTTGAAATACAGGGGAAACAGACCCCAGATGACGTAGGCGACGAGACCGAGCAAGTAGCCGCGACGCAGATTGGCGGGAGCCATGGAAATCCTTGATTAGGACGCTAACGATGCTGCCTAGTGTAAGCCTGCTCGCGGGTTTTGACATTGCCGGGGTAGAGCGGCCTCGCCCGTTGCACGCGCTATGGATAAGCATGCGGAGAGCAGCGGGCAGCCCGCCAAATAATTGCGTTTGCGCAGGCTCAATACAAGCGCAACGGCTCCTCATCCAGCGCGGCGAGTTGCTCGCGCAGAGTGAGTATCTGGTCGCCCCAGTAACGCTCACTGGCAAACCAGGGAAAGCTCGGCGGGAAGGCAGGGTCGTCCCAGCGGCGCGCCAGCCAGGCGCTGTGATGCATCAGGCGCAGGCTGCGCATGCCTTCGATCAATGGCAGTTCGCGGGTTTGGAAATCATGAAATTCCTGATAACCCTCCACCAGTTCGGAGAGTTGGCGCAGGCGTTCCTGGCGCTCGCCGGCCAGCATCATCCACAGGTCCTGAATCGCCGGACCCATACGTGAGTCGTCGAGATCGACGATGTGGAAACTGTCATCGCGGTGCAGCAGGTTGCCGGGATGGCAATCACCGTGCAGGCGAATGCTGTCGTAGCACACCCGGGCGAACAGTTCGTCGAGGCGCTTGAGCAGGTCACGGGCCACGGATTCGTATGCCGGCAACAGACCAGACGGAATAAAGCCGCCGTCCAGCAGGGTAGTCAGGGATTCGTGACCAAAGTTATCCACCGTCAGGGCTTCGCGCTCCTTGAACGGTCGGCTGGCGCCTACGGCGTGCATGCGACCCAGCAACTGGCCGAAGCGGTACAGCTGATCGAGATTGCCGGGTTCCGGCGCGCGGCCGCCCCGGCGGGGAAACAGCGCGAAGCGAAAGCCGGCGTGCTCGAACAGGCTTTCATCGTCGCGACGCAGCGGTGCGACGACGGGAATTTCCTGCTCGGCCAATTCCTGGCTGAAGGCATGCTCCTCGCGGATCGCGGCGTCGCTCCAGCGGCCGGGGCGATAGAACTTGGCGATCAGCGGCACGCTGTCTTCGATGCCCACTTGATAGACACGGTTCTCATAGCTGTTGAGCGCGAGCACGCGGGCGTCGCTCAGGTAGCCGAGGCTTTCCACGGCATCCAGCACCAGATCGGGGGTGAGACTGGAAAAAGGGTGCGACATGGAGGTGGACTTCCGTTCAGAGTGCTTCCAGGGACAGCTGATGGTGCGCAGCCAGACGTTGCGCAGCAGTCTGACCGGGGTTGGCGGCAAGTACCAGCGGCACGTCGGCTTCGCGGGCCAAGCGTCGCGTTTCGTCGAGCAGGCGCTGGGCGACGCCACGACCGCGAGTCAGCTCGCGCACGCACAAGTGCGTAAGGCGCCAGCGGTCCGCCAGTCGCTCCAGTCGCGCAGCACCCAGAAGGCGGCCGTTAAAGCGGCCGACCAGCAGGCACTGGTTCGCCAGGGCGTCGTCGATCAAGGTGCTGGCCTGGGGATAAGGCGCCAGCAACCACTCGGGCGCATCGGCATAGATGAGTTCCAGGTCGCGGCGGTCCTGGGGTGAGGCGAGGCTGAGGTTTTCGACGTAGACGGGCATGGTTCCGGTTTTCAATACGTGAGTCGTACAGCCCTTGGGCTTGGCGGCGAAATACGGTATCAAGCGCCACTGCTTTGTGCACGCACTGGGGCGGTATGTTCGCCCAGGCGTGTGACAGGTGGTGGGTTACGTTGTAAGCCCGGCAATTATCGGTAAAAGCCGAACAGGTTATCGGCGTAAAACGGGCCGGCGCGCCGCGCGGCTTCAAGCCGTGGGCGTTCCGGCCTATAATGTCCGCCCTTTCGCCCCCTGATTTTTATTGCGGAGCTGGTAATGGTCGAACGTAAGGCGTCCGTTGAACGCAACACCCTGGAAACCCGCATCAAGGTTTCAATCAACCTGGATGGCACTGGCCAGGCGCGTTTCGCCATCGGCGTGCCCTTTTTGGAGCACATGCTTGACCAGATCGCTCGTCATGGTCTGATCGACCTGGACATCGAATGCCAGGGCGACACCCACATCGACGATCACCACACCGTGGAAGACGTCGGCATCACCCTCGGCCAGGCCTTCGCCAAGGCCATCGGCGACAAGAAGGGCCTGGTGCGCTACGGCCATTCCTACGTGCCGCTGGATGAAGCGCTGTCGCGGGTGGTCATCGACTTCTCCGGCCGTCCCGGCCTGACCATGAACGTGCCCTTTACCCGCGCGGTGGTCGGCAAGTTCGATGTCGACCTGTTCCAGGAGTTCTTCCAGGGCTTCGTCAACCACGCCCTGGTAACCCTGCACATTGACAACCTGCGCGGCACCAATACCCACCACCAGATCGAGACGGTGTTCAAGGCCTTTGGCCGCGCCCTGCGCATGGCCATCAGCGAAGATCCGCGCATGGCGGGGCAAATGCCGTCCACCAAGGGATGCCTGTGATGCAAACCGTTGCCGTCATTGATTACGGCATGGGTAATCTGCACTCGGTGGCCAAGGCCCTTGAGCATGTCGGCGCCGGCAAGGTGCTGGTGACCAGCGACGCCCAGGTGATCCGCGAGGCGGATCGCGTGGTGTTTCCGGGCGTCGGGGCGATTCGTGACTGCATGGCGGAGATCCGCCGCCTGGGGTTTGATGAGCTGGTGCGCGAAGTCAGCGTCGATCGGCCGTTTCTCGGTATCTGCGTCGGCATGCAAGCGTTGCTGGAGCGCAGCGAGGAGAACGACGGGGTCGATTGCATCGGCTTGTTCCCCGGTCAGGTGCGTTACTTCGGCAAGGACCTGCATGAGGACGGCGAGCACCTGAAAGTGCCCCACATGGGCTGGAACGAAGTCGAGCAGAACGTGCCCCACCCGCTGTGGCACAACATTCCCGACCGGGCGCGCTTCTACTTCGTGCACAGCTACTACATCGAAGCGGGTAATCCCAAGCAGGTGGTCGGTCGCGGCCATTACGGCGTGGATTTCGCTGCCGCCCTGGCTGACGGTTCACGCTTCGCCGTGCAGTTCCACCCGGAAAAAAGCCACACCCACGGCCTGCAGTTGCTGCAGAATTTTGTCGCCTGGGATGGCAGGTGGTAACGACGCGCGCCGCGCGTGAGGCTGAACGCTGGAGGCTTGACGTTGATCGATCCGCTTTGTCGTCCAGCCTTTAGCCTCCAGCGAATCAGACAGCCCCGATTTTTGAGGAACATTTCCAGATGTTGATTATTCCCGCTATCGATCTCAAGGACGGCGCCTGCGTGCGTCTGCGCCAGGGCCGCATGGAAGACTCCACGGTGTTCTCCGATGACCCGGTGAGCATGGCCGCCAAGTGGGTCGAGGGTGGTTGCCGCCGCCTGCACCTGGTCGACCTCAATGGTGCTTTCGAAGGCCAGCCAGTCAACGGTGAAGTCGTCACCGCCATCGCCAAGCGCTATCCGAACCTGCCGATCCAGATCGGTGGCGGCATCCGTTCGTTGGAAACCATCGAGCACTATGTGCGCGCCGGCGTCAGCTACGTGATCATCGGCACCAAGGCGGTCAAGGAGCCAGAGTTCGTCGCCGAGGCCTGCAAGGCCTTCCCGGGCAAGGTGATCGTCGGTCTGGACGCCAAAGATGGTTTCGTTGCCACCGATGGCTGGGCTGAAGTGTCCAGCGTGCAAGCCGTGGACCTGGCCCGTCGTTTCGAGGCCGACGGCGTCTCCGCCATCGTCTACACCGATATTGCCAAAGACGGCATGATGCAGGGCTGCAACGTCGAAGCCACCGCCGTCCTGGCCGCTGCCAGCCGCATTCCGGTAATCGCCTCCGGCGGCATTCATAACCTGGGTGACATCCAGAAGCTGCTCAATGCCCGCGCGCCGGGCATCGTCGGCGCCATCACCGGTCGGGCCATTTATGAAGGCACGCTGAACGTGGCTGAAGCCCAGGCGCTCTGCGACAACTTCGAAGCGTGAATCCGGCGTAGGGTGGAAAACCGCGAAGCGTTTTCCACCTGTCGATGGTGGACAAGCACAGCGTTGTCCACCCTACAGAACTGCGAGAGCACCAATATGGCACTGGCCAAACGCATCATCCCCTGCCTTGACGTGGACAACGGTCGCGTGGTGAAGGGCGTCAAGTTCGAGAACATCCGCGATGCCGGCGACCCGGTGGAGATTGCCCGCCGCTACAACGAGCAGGGCGCCGACGAGATCACCTTTCTCGACATCACCGCCAGCGTCGACGGCCGCGATACTACCCTGCACACCGTCGAGCGCATGGCTAGCCAGGTGTTCATCCCGCTGACCGTGGGCGGCGGCGTACGCACCGTGCAGGACATCCGCAACCTGCTCAATGCCGGCGCCGACAAGGTGTCGATCAACACCGCCGCAGTGTTCAATCCGGAGTTCGTCGGCGAGGCCGCGCAGCGCTTTGGCTCGCAGTGCATTGTCGTCGCCATCGACGCCAAGAAGGTCTCCAAGCCGGGTGAAACCCCGCGCTGGGAAATCTTCACTCACGGCGGACGCAAGCCGACCGGTCTGGATGCTGTGCTCTGGGCGAAGAAGATGGAAGATCTGGGCGCCGGCGAAATCCTGCTGACCAGCATGGACCAGGACGGCGTGAAAAGCGGTTACGACCTGGGCGTGACCCGCGCGATCAGCGAGGCCGTGGGCATTCCGGTGATTGCGTCGGGCGGCGTGGGCAACTTGCAACACCTGGCTGACGGCATCATTGAAGGCAAGGCCGATGCAGTATTGGCGGCCAGTATTTTCCACTTCGGCGAATTCACCGTGCCGGAGGCCAAGGCCTACCTGGCCGCGCGTGGCATCGTCGTCCGGTAAGTTTTGTAGCGTCAAAAAAAAGCGGTCAAGGCTATGTCTTGGCCGCTTTTTTTGTTTTTGATCGCAGCGGTGGAGGTGAAGCGGCGACCTCGCCGCGAAGCTGTTAACCAACCTTCTTGGGGCGATCAACGCAGCGTGTGGGCCACCGGTTGCGTTTGCGGCGGCGTGCGATAAACACCGTTTTTGCCATGGGCCGCCATCGCCCGGTTGCCGCGCAGGGCAATCATCGCCGGCACGTCGATCCAGTCGATACCTTGCTCGGCCAGGTTCGGCAGTTCACGTTCCAGCACCGCCAGGGTGTTGAGATGGGGATGGCCGATCATCACCACTGAACCTTGCCGGCGCGCCAGTTCCACCGCACGGGCGAACTCGCGGGCGACGGCTTGCAGGCCTTGGTCGTGGTCGAGAAACACATCCCGCGACAGGCTGGCCAAGCCGATGCGTTGCGCTTCTGCGGCGGCCACGGTGGCGGCATTGGTACGGCTGTCGACGAAGAACAGATGACGTTGCTGCAGTTCCGGCATCAGCCAGGCCATGGCCTGTGGGTCGGCGGTCATCTGGCTGCCCATGTGGTTATTCAGCCCACGGGCATGGGGCACGCGGGCCAGGGCGGCATTTAGTCGTGTTTGCCATTCCTCGTGCGGCTGGCCGGGCCGCCAGGCGTAGGGACCATCAGCAGGGGCCATCGGCATGTGCAGCAGGACGGTTTTACCGGCGCGGCTGGCGGCACGGGCGACTTCGTCGGCGTGGAGTGAGTCCGGAAGCACGGCCAGTGCCACCGGACCAGACAGCTCCAGTACGCGCCGGTCGCGTTCCGGGTTATTGCCGATATCGTCGATGATCAGGCTCAGTCGCGGTCTATGCGTCTGGCTGCCGTCAGCGGCCAGCGAGCCGAGCGACAGCAGCAAACCGAACGCGCCAATGAGGGCGCGTGCCGCGCAGGTCATTTAGCGCGGGTAATGCTCAATCCTTTGAGCAGGTTGAGCGCCTGGCTCAGTTGGTAGTCGTCATCCTGAAGACGGGGTTCATTTTGGGCTTTTTGGCTGCTGGGCTTGTCAGCCCCGCCATTGCCGTTGCCAAGATGACCGAGCAGATCGGCCTCCTTGAAGTTCTCGTTGTCATTGCTGTCGCGGGTCAGACGGGCGCGGCGCACCTCGATGTCCGGAACGATGCCCTGGGCCTGGATCGAGCGGCCATTGGGCGTGTAATACAGCGCGGTGGTCAGCTTCAGGGCGCGGTCATTGTTGAGCGGCAGCACGGTCTGCACCGAGCCCTTGCCGAAGCTGTCGGTGCCCATGACCACGGCGCGCTTGCTGTCCTGCAAAGCGCCGGCGACGATTTCCGCGGCCGAGGCACTGCCGCCATTGATCAGCACCACCAGCGGTACGCCTTCACTGGCGTCGGCGCTATTGGCGGAAAAGCGCAGCTCGGAATTGGCGATACGGCCTTCCGTATAGACGATCAGGCCCCTGGTCATGAAATGATCGGAGACTTCTACGGCCGACTGGAGAACCCCACCGGGGTTGTTGCGCAGGTCCAGCACCAGGCCTTCCAGCTTGCCGCCATTGGTGTTGCGCAGTTTGGCCAGCGCTTGACCGACTTCACTGCCGGTATTGACCTGGAACTGGGTGATGCGCAAGTAGCCATAACCGCTTTCAAGCATCTGAGAGCGCACGCTCTGCACCTTGATCACGGCGCGGGTCAGTTGCACATCGAAGGGTTTGCCGCCGTCGCGTACCAGGGTCAGGGTGATTTTGGTCCCCGCCTTGCCACGCATCTTGTCCACGGCTTCCTGCATCGACAGACCCTTGGTGGGCTGGCCGTCAATCATGATGATCAGATCGCCCGCCTCGATGCCGGCCTTGGCGGCCGGGGTGTCGTCGATAGGCGAGACCACGCGGATGAAGCCGTCTTCCATGCCGACTTCGATACCCAGGCCGCCGAATTCGCCGCTGGTGCTTTCCTGCAGTTCCTGGAACGCCTGCGGATCGAGATAGGCCGAGTGCGGGTCGAGGTTGCTGAGCATGCCCTTGATGGCGTTTTCCAGCAGCGTCTTGTCATCCACCGGCTCGACATAGGCCGCCTTGATGCGGTCAAACACCTCGGCAAAGGTGCGTAGATCTTCCAGTGGCAATGGCGCCTGGGGCAAGGCGACCCGCTCGCCGCTGGCTGCGGGCTGCTGTGCCCAGGCATGACTGAAGGCCAGCGCCAGGCATAGCGTCAGTCCGCGCGAGAGGGCGATAGCGAAAGGGCGCAGATGCAGCATGTTGAACTCCAGGAATAATGAAAAGGCGCGCTAACCCTGCGCGCGGCACCATTGTGCAGGATCACTGGGGCGACCCTGCTGACGAATAGCAAAATACAGCGCCGGAATTTCCTGGCCGCCGCTGGTGCCAACCGTGGCAATGGTATCACCGGCCTTGACGATGTCACCGGCCGTTTTCAGCAGGCTTTGGTTATGCCCGTAGAGGCTGAGGTAACCACCGCCGTGATCGAGAATGACCAGCATGCCGGCGCCACGCAACCAATCGGCGAATACGACCCGGCCACCGTGCACGGCGCGCACTGGTTGGCCGGCACGGCTGCCGATTAGGACGCCATCCCAGGTGCTGCGCGCGTCTTCGCCACGCTGGGCACCATAGCGGGCCAACAGGCGGCCATCCACGGGCCAGGGCAATTTGCCCCGCGCGTCGGCGAAGGGGCCGCCAAAGGTGAAGCCGCTACTGGAAACCAATGCCTCGCCGCTGACCGGTGCGCCGCTGGGGCGCTGCCGTTCGCGTTGGCGGCGCTCTTCGGCCAGGGCCTGCTGGCGAGCCTGTTCGGCTTCGCGGGCCTGGCGGGCGAGGGTGGCTTCGATGGTCTTGAGGACGTTTTGCAGTTCGGCCTGGTCTTGCTGGCGGGCCTTGAGCTTCTGATTGCGGCTGTTTGCATCCTGATTCAACTGGACCAGCGCCTGCTGGCGCTCTTTGCGAACCTCGCCAAGACGCGCCTGGCGCTCGGCCACGGCCTGTTTTTGCTTGGCCAGTTGCTGCTGCTGTGCGTCCAGGTCGCTTTCTACCTGGTGCAGTTGCGCGAGCGTGTCGTTGAACCCCTGAAGCTGTTCCAGACGCGCCTGGTTCAGGTAGCTGTAGTAGGTCTGGACGCGGGAAAAGGCGGCGGGATTTTGCTGGTTGAGCAGCAGCTTGAGGTATTCGCCGCGCCCGTTCTGGTACGCAGCGCGCGCTTGAGTGCCGATCACACGTTGCTGTTCAGCGCGTGATTGCTGGAGTTTTTTTTTCTGTTGATCGAGTTGCTTGAGCTGCGCCTCGCTTTGATTCTGTTGCTGTTGCAGCTCGCGAACCTGTTTTTCCAGCTCGCCCATCTCCTGCTCGGTGGAGCGAAGCTGTTGTTGCACGCCGGATTTTTCCTGCTGCAGCTTCTCCAGCATCTTCTTCAGTTCGGCCACATCTTTGCGGGCCGCTTCGAGTTGTTGCTGGGTCTGCGCCTTCTGATCGGCGAAGGCTGGAGCCAGCAGGCAGCTCAGCAGAATAAGGGCAAGGGCTCGAAACATGGGGCGTACGGCACCTGGAACAAAAGACTGGGCAAGTATGCCCAAAAAAGCAGCGGCGAGCTGCAGGCCAGGCGGCAGACTGTCGGATGGTTGGCTGGGTCGGTTTCCCGCGTACGGCTACGGATGTCGCCAATCATGGGCAGGGTATATGCCGCTGGGGACGATTCCATTCGTCCCTGGCGAGCAGCTTAGCAGGTGGCTCTCAAAAAAATGATCAGTGCAGCTCGACGATGCTGGTGCCGGTCATTTCTGCGGGTTGCGGCAGTCCCAGCAGGTTCAGCATGGTCGGTGCGACATCGGCCAGCACGCCGCCTTCGCGAATGCTCAGGTTGCGTTTGCCTACATAAATGAAAGGCACTGGCTCGCACGTATGCGCGGTATGCGCTTGGCCAGTGACGACGTCTTCCATCTGCTCGACGTTGCCGTGGTCAGCAGTGATTAAGGCTTCGCCACCCACCTTGTCCAGCGCGGTAACGATCCGGCCCATGCAGGCATCCAGGCACTCCACGGCCTGCACGGCAGCGTCGAACACACCCGTGTGGCCCACCATGTCGCCGTTGGCGTAGTTGACGATGATCACGTCATAGCGCTGCTGCTCGATGGCTTCGATGATGCGGTCGGTGACTTCCGGCGCGCTCATCTGCGGCTGCAGGTCATAGGTGGCGACGTTCGGCGAAGGGATCAGGATGCGTTCCTCGCCGGGGAAGGGCTCTTCGCGGCCGCCGGAGAAAAAGAAGGTGACGTGAGCGTACTTCTCGGTTTCGGCAATGCGCAGCTGAGTCTTACCGTTGTTGGCCAGGTACTCGCCGAGCACGTTGGTCAGCGGCTCCGGCTTGAAGGCGCAGGGCGCGTCGATGCTGGCGGCGTACTGGGTGAGCATGACGAAGCCGGACAGCTGAGGCACACGGGCACGGGTAAAACCGGTGAAGTCGGCCTCGACGAACGCACGGGTCAGTTCGCGGGCGCGGTCGGCGCGGAAATTCATGAAGATCACCGCATCGCCGTTTTCCACACGGGCCGGGGCGCCGATGGTGGTGGCCTTGACGAACTCGTCGCTCTCCTCGCGCGCATAGGCGGCGTTCAGGCCCTCCACGGCGGTGGCGGCGTGGAAGTGGCCCTGGCCTTGGACGATCAGGTTGTAGGCCTGCTCGACGCGGTCCCAGCGGTTGTCACGGTCCATGGCGAAGTAGCGGCCAATCAAGCTGGCGATACGGCCCTTGCCGAGCTTGGCAAAGGAGGCTTCGAGCAGCTCGATGGACGGCTGGGCGCTTTTTGGCGGCGTGTCGCGGCCGTCGAGGAAGGCGTGCAGGTAGATGTGAGTGGCGCCACGGCGGGCAGCCGATTCGACCATTGCCACCAGGTGATCCTGATGACTGTGCACGCCACCATCGGAGAGCAGCCCCATGATGTGGACGGCCTTATCGGCGGCCACGGCCTTGTCCACGGCCGCGTTGATCGCCTCATTGGCAAAGAATTCGCCGTCGCGAATGGCCTTGGTGACGCGGGTAAAGTCCTGGTACACCACGCGCCCGGCGCCGAGGTTCATGTGGCCGACTTCGGAGTTGCCCATCTGACCGTCCGGCAAACCGACGTCCATGCCCGAGCCGGAAATCAGACCGTGGGGCTGGGTAGCGAGTAGTTGATCGTAAACCGGCGTATTGGCCGCATGGATGGCGTTGTAGTCGGGGCTTTCGCTGTGACCGAAGCCATCGAGAATCATCAGGACCAGGGGTTTGGGCGTGGCAGGCATAAGATCGACTCGTTCCGCTTGATGGGGTCAATGGAAAAGGGCCGGGGATTCTAAGCGTTGGCGAGCGATGCGTCACGGCGCGTCAGGGTGCCGCCGGCTCGGGGCCCTGTGTATACTGCCGGCATTTTACCGTCCGGGAACATCTAGATGCTTGCCACGTTGATTGAATTTGTCACTAACCACTATGTATTGAGCGGTATTTTCGTCGTTCTGGTGGTCCTTTTCGCGCTCAATGAACTGAGCCGCGGCGGCCGTAGTCTCAGCACCCGTGAGCTGACCGCGCTGGTCAACAGCGAGCAGGGCATCGTGTTGGACGTGCGGGCGAAAAAGGATTTTGACGCCGGACATATCGTCGATGCCTTGCACATGCCCTACGAAAAACTGGCTGCGCGCATTAGCGAGTTGGACAAACATAAAGCCAAGACCATTATCGTCGTCGACGCCATGGGCCAACACTCCAGCACGGTGTGCCGCGAACTGCAGAAGGCAGGCTACACCGCTGCCAAGCTGTCGGGTGGCCTGGCCAGTTGGCGCGGTGACAATCTCCCAGTGGTGAAATGATATGGCCCACGTCCTGATCTATACCTCTGCCTGGTGCCCGTATTGCATCCGCGCCAAGCAGCTCCTCGATCACAAGGGCGTGGTCTATGAAGAAATCGCCGTGGACGGTCAGCCTGCAGTGCGTGCCGAAATGCGCGACAAGGCGGGACGAACTTCAGTGCCGCAGATCTGGATCGGCGAGCGGCACGTAGGCGGTTGCGACGATCTGTATGCTCTGGAGCGCGCTGGCAAGCTGGACGCGCTGCTCCAAAGCTGATTTCAACAAGCACGACAATAAGGCTCAGCCATGACTGAACAAGCAAACAACGGTGCCGCGCAGAACGGCGAGAACCCTCAGTTTTCCCTGCAGCGCATCTATGTGAAGGACCTGTCCTTCGAAGCGCCGAAAAGCCCGGAAATCTTCCGTCAGGAGTGGGCGCCGAATGTCGCATTGGACCTCAACACCCGTCAGAAGAGCCTGGAAGGCGACTTCCACGAAGTGGTGCTGACCCTCTCGGTAACGGTCAAGACCGGTGAAGAAGTGGCGTTCATTGCCGAAGTGCAACAGGCCGGCATCTTCCTGATCAAGGGCCTGGACGCCGCGTCCATGAGCCACACGCTTGGCGCGTTCTGCCCGAACATTCTGTTCCCCTATGCCCGCGAAGCGCTGGACAGCCTGGTCACCCGTGGCTCGTTCCCGGCCCTGATGCTGGCGCCGGTGAACTTTGATGCCCTGTACGCCCAAGAGCTGCAACGCATCAATGCCGAAGCCCAGACGGCTACGCAGCAGTAAGTTTTCATGCTGCGGCAAGAAGTAATAAAAAAGCGCCTTCGGGCGCTTTTTTATTGGGCGGAGCGAGCGGCGAGTGCGGCGGCTCTCACTGCTCCTGCGCGAAATCCAGTTGCCGCCAGGCCTCATAGACGGCCACGGCGACGGTGTTGGACAGGTTGAGGCTGCGGTTGCCTTCGCGCATCGGCAGGCGCAGGCGTTGCGCCTCAGGCAGGGCATCGCGTATCTCTGCGGGCAAGCCACGGCTTTCCGGGCCGAACAAAAAGGCATCACCGGCGCGGTAGTGCACCTGGTGATAGGGTTGCGAGCCCTTGGTGGTAAAGGCAAACAGGCGGGGCGCCTCGGCATCGATGGGCGCTCCGAGGCGTAGGTCAAGGCTGTCCAGGCAGTGCTTCAGGTCGGGGTGGCGCTTGAGCGGCGCGTATTCGTGATAGTCCAACCCGGCGCGGCGCAGGCGCTTGTCGTCCAACTCATAGCCTAGGGGCTCGATCAGATGCAACTGACACCCGCTGTTGGCGCACAGCCTGATAATGTTGCCGGTATTGGGTGGAATTTCCGGTTGAAAAAGGATGACGTGAAACATGCGCGGTACTCAGCACGAAGACGGGCAGCATTCTACTCCTCCGACAGACCCTCGGCGGCGCGTGTGGCCCCTGTTTCTGCTTGGCTTGGCGGTAAGCGGACTGCTGGTCGGGCTGATGCTGGGCAGGCTAATGGCGCCCGGAGATGTGCAGTTACTGGCTGTGCAGGCCACGGCAAATGGCCTCGAGCTGTACTTTGACCGCGAGCCGGCCGTGCAGGCCCAGGATGTGGAAGGAGCCTATGCCCTGTTGATTCAGGCGCAGGGCGCTGCCGAACAAGGCACACTTTCTCTGGCCGGTGGCGACGTGAAGTGGCGGGTGATGCCCTCGGCGCAGGGCCTGCTGGTCTACCTGGTCGCTACCCGCCCTTTGCCCGCGCAGTGGCAGGGCCTTGAGGAGGGGGAGACGTGGCGGCTAGTCATCAGCCTCGCCACGGAATAAAAGAGGGGTTCCCCAATCCTGCCTGAACCAGGGGCCCCGAAAACTGGAGTCCTTGGACAATAAACCAGGGATGTTTATGTTTTATGACAGCCTTGGTCGGGTGTACGGATGTAGAGGCGAATTCTTCGCCTGGCACATAACGTTCAAGCTGCATGAGCCTTGTGACGGACACCAACGTTTCCAATTCCCCGGTTAGTGGCATCCCAGTCCTCGTCGCAAGACGCAGGGCCCGGCGAATAAATTCGCCGCTACCTCGAAGCGTGCGAAGTGGACATGTTCGCCACAGGCAGGCAGTGCTCGTAGAGGCCGCTAGCCGCCTTCTTCACCATCCTCTTCGTCACCGCCGCCTATGTTCAGGCCCAGTTCTTTAATCTTGCGTGTCAGGGTATTGCGGCCCCAGCCGAGTAGCACGGCGGCGTCGCGCCGGCGGCCGGCGGTGTGTTTGAGGGCGGTCTCGATCATGATCCGCTCGAACGCCGGCACGGCGCTGTCGAGGATGTTCGACTGCCCGCTGGCCAGGGCTTGGTCGGCCCAGTGGCGCAAACCGTGTTCCCAGTTGATGGCGGGCGCGGCATCCTGACTGTGGGTCAGCAGTTCCGGCGGTAACTCATCCAGGTGCACCTCGCGACCGGACGCCATCACGGTGATCCAGCGGCAGGTGTTCTCCAACTGGCGCACATTGCCTGGCCAGGGCAGGTTGCACAGGTACTCCTCGGTGTCCGGCTTGAGCAGTTTGGGCTCTACCGCCAGCTCACGGGCAGCCCGGCCGAGAAAGTGCCGGGCCAGTGCGGGGATGTCTTCGCGGCGATCGCGCAGTTGCGGAATATGAATGCGAATGACGTTCAGGCGATGGAACAGGTCCTCGCGGAACCTGCCGTCGCGCACCAGGTTTTCCAGGTCCTGGTGGGTGGCGGCGATGATGCGCACGTCGACCTTGACCGGGATATGGCCGCCGACCCGATAAAACTCGCCGTCGGCCAGCACCCGCAATAGACGCGTCTGGGTGTCGGCCGGCATGTCACCGATCTCGTCGAGAAACAGCGTGCCGCCATCGGCTTGCTCGAAACGCCCGCGACGCTGGTTGGCGGCGCCGGTAAAGGCGCCTTTCTCGTGGCCGAACAGCTCGGATTCCATCAGGTCCTTGGGAATCGCCGCCATGTTCAAGGCAATGAACGGCGAGGCCGCGCGCGGACTGTGACGATGCAGCGCATGAGCAACCAGCTCCTTGCCGGTACCGGACGCACCGTTGATCAGCACGGTGATTGTGGACTGACTGAGCCGGCCAATGGCGCGAAATACTTCCTGCATCGCCGGTGCTTCGCCGATGATTTCCGGCGTGGCGTGCTGGGGTTCGGGGGCCGCCTGGTTTTGCTGTTCCTGGGCGTGCAAGTGGGCGCGCTTGACCAGCGAAACCGCCTCGTCGACATCGAACGGCTTGGGCAAATATTCGAAGGCGCCGCCCTGGTAGGAGGCCACCGCGCTGTCCAGGTCCGAATGCGCGGTCATGATGATCACCGGCAGGCCGGGGTGCTGTGCACGGATCTGCGCCAGCATGTCCAGGCCGCTGGCGCCGGGCATGCGGATATCGGAAATGATCACGTCCGGTTGCTGGCGGGCCAGGCGACTGAGCACGCTGTCGGCGCTGTCGAAACTTTGCGTGGTGAGTCCGCCTTGTTGCAGCGCCTTTTCCAGCACCCAGCGGATGGAGCGGTCGTCGTCGACGATCCAGACAGTTTCGCTTCGGTTCATGACGGAGAAATTCCTTGTTCCAGTGGCAGGACGATGGCGAAGACGGTGCGCCCAGGCTGGCTCTCGAATTCGACCAGCCCCTGATGCTGGCTGATGATGTTCTGGGTGATCGCCAAGCCCAGCCCGGTACCGTCCGGACGGCCGCTGACCATGGGATAAAAGAGGGTGTCGTGCAGGTCGGGCAGGATGCCCGGACCGTTGTCGATTATTTCCAGTCTGATTGCCAGGCGGTGCCGGACGTGACCAATGGTGAACTGACGCAGCGCGCGAGTGCGCAGGGTGATGCGCGCCGGTTCGGTCATGGTATATCCGGCCAGTGCCTGCAGGGCATTGCGGGCAATGTTGAGCACGGCCTGAATCATCTGTTCGTGGTCGATTAAGACGTCCGGCAGGCTTGGATCGTAATCGCGCACCAACATGGTGCAATCCTGGCTTTCCGCTTCGATCAGGCTAGCGACTCGCTCCAGTACTTCATGGATATTGGTGTAAGCAAGCGACGGCAGCTTGTTGGAGCCCAGCATGCGATCGACGAGGTTACGCAGGCGATCGGCCTCCTCAATGATCACGTTGGTGTAATCCGTGAGCGCTTCGCCCGGCAGCTCGCGTGCCAGCAACTGCGCCGCACCGCGAATACCACCCAGTGGATTCTTGATCTCGTGGGCCAGGCCGCGCACCAGTACTTTGGTGGTTTCGATCTGCGATTGCTGGGCCTCTTCCTTGCTGATGCGCAACAGCCGGTCGCGTGGATGGATCTCCAGCAACAGCAGCGTGGTGCCGTGATTGATGACCGGCGTTACGGCGTAATCCACGGTCAGCGATTGGCCGCTCAGGGTGGTGAGCAGGGCTTCGCGCTTGGTGAAAGGATGGGCTTCTTCAACGGCCTGACGCAGCGCGGGTAAGGCCTCGGGCGATTCGGTGAACAACTCGCTGATGAACTGCCCCTGGCTGCGTTGACCACTGACGGCCAGCAGCATTTCGGCGGCCGGATTCATGTATTCCAGGCGCAGGCTGTCGTTAAGCAGCACGATGGCGGTGTTCAGGTTATCCAGCAACAGCCGATGCGTGGCGTTAGTGTTCATCATCATGGGTAGGTTCCATCTTCTGGCGGCATTGAAATGCAAGAAGCAAACCAGGCGGCGTATGGCACGAGCGATGGGGCACCTGGCGGCTTTCTGCGGCCCGGTTGCCTTAAAAGTGTGCCGTGATTAGCGCTTCCATGCACCAGTATGGTGCGTAAACGGGTGAGTGCGATGGAATCGAGATGCGGAAAGTCAGAAGAAGGGGACGTAAGGGATGTCGCGCTTCTCGACGGGTTTGTCGCGCATCGGGCATTCCAGGCGACGCCCATAATCGTCACGCTGGCAGGGCCTGACCCGCCGCTTCTGAGCCAGGGAAGGGCGGTGGATATGCACGGTTTGCTCGGCACTGCGGATCAGGCTTGTGCCGATGGCATCGACAATCTCCACCGCCAAGCGATGACTGCCGCGATCCAGATTATGCAGCTGGAAGCGGGGTTGTGAGGCGGCGCTGCCCAGCGGCTGGCCATCGAGCAGTAGCTGGTAGGCATGACCAGGGTGCAAGGCTGGCTCGCTGCTGGCGAGCACGCTGAGATCGCCGGCGCCATCCCGGTAGGTCGCATCCGCTGCGGGATGCAGGATGCGGACGATTTGATAGGTCTGTGCCTGACTGTATTCAGACGGAGCGGCGGGGCGAGGTTGCGCCTCAACCGGCAGTGCAGGCGGCAAGCGATTGATGGGAGGAAGGGCGACAGGCTGAGAGTGCTCATGCAAAGGGCGACCGCTGAAGACCCGGTTGCCCTCGGCATCGACATGCGTATAGATCTGCGCGTAAAGCGGCAGGCTGACAAGCGCCAACCCCAGAAATGCCAGGCGCATCAAGGTGCAGCCTTGCGAGCCGGGCTGTTGACGCTGATGCGCTGGACGGTAAAGGTCAGTACATCGCTTTGCTGCAGTGCTTTGCTATCGGCCAGCACCTGTACGGCCAGGCTGTGGGTACCGCGGTCGGCCTGATTTATCTGCAGCTGTGTAGTGGTACTGGCTGGGCCATGGGGGCTGCCGTCGAGCAGCAATTGCAGGCTGTGCCCTGGCGCCAAGGGCGGCTCGATCTGCACGCTGACGGTGAAAGTGCCGTTATTGGCGCGCAAGGCTTCGTCATCCGGAAGACCGGCCAACTGCAAGATTCGATAGCGGGAAACGAGTGACGAAGCGGCGGGTGGCGTAGAGGCGCCCTCAGGAACGGAGGATTGGATCGTGTTGGTGGGGGGCAACTCGATGCGCTCGACCGGCTGCCCTTCAGGAGGCTGGTTGGTGAACACCGTTTTGCCTTGGGCGTCGGTGTATTTGTAGATCTCGGCGCTGGCCGGCAGAGCCAGAGCACAAAGCAGGCAGGTGAGCAGGCGCATGGGGATGTTCCCTCCGTGGCAATCCGGCAAGACTTGCACCGGACCTTGCAGCTGGCAAGTGGCAGGCTCACGGGACGTGGGGTTGTGCATGGAATGTTGGGTGCGAGCCAGGAAAGGGTTCGATGACGGGTTGGGCGCTGCCGAAGTAAATTCGGCCCCACAGGTGAAGGTATCTGCTTTGTGCACACCGCAGGATGTCCAGCTGTAGGGCCGAATTCATTTCGGCAACGGCGGTAATGCTGGCCCAGGTGCCTTGGGTATCACTCTTCCGGTAACAAGACAGGCCTTATCGGCCCCTTGAATGTTGGAGCTGTGGCACATGCTTGTACGGCGAGCTGAGCATCGCTGCCGAAGTAAATTCGGCCCCACAGGCGAAGGTATCGGTTTTATGCTCACTGCAGGATGTCTAGGCTGTAGGGTCGAATTCATTTCGACAGCGGCGGTAATGCTGGCTCGAGTGCCTTGGGGTATCACTCTTCCGGTAACGGACAGGCCTTATATGGGCCTTTTGGATGTTGGAGCTGTGGCACATGCTTGTACGGCGAGCCGAGCACCGCCGCCGAAGTAAATTCGGCCCCACAGGTGAAGGTATCTGCTTTGTGCACACCGCAGGATGTCCAGCTGTAGGGCCGAATTCATTTCGGCTGCGGCGCCCATACTGGCTAAAGTGCCCTGGGTATCATTATCCAAAGGCAAAGGACATGCCCTATCAAGACCTCTGTCGAGGACGTGTTTCGCTACCCCATCAGGTTTATCACGTGACGATCTGCACCTACCAGCGGCTTGCCTGGTTTGATGATTTCGATACTGCACGTCTCGTGATTCGCGAAATGCGCCGGCTACAGGACGAGCGTCGGCTTGATTCGCTGGCATGGGTGCTCATGCCGGACCATTTGCATTGGATGTTTCATGTGCAGGCAGGCAGCAACCTTTCGGTGCTGATCAAGACGTTGAAAGGGCGCGTTGCAAGCTCAACCCGGCGCCGTGTTAACCGGCAGGTGCCGCTTTGGCAGCGTGGGTTTCATGATCGTGCGGTGCGCCACGATGAAGACCTGACGAGCCTGGCGCGTTATATCGTGGCGAACCCGCTGAGGGCGGGCCTGGTGGAGCGAATCAGTGAGTACCCGCACTGGGACGCGGTTTGGTTGTAGGAATGTGTCACCCACTAGTGGGGTATTCAGCCTGTAGGGCCAAATTTATTTCGGCTGCGGCGGTAATACTGGCCCATGCCTTGGGTATCACTCTTGCGGTAACGGAGAGGCCTTAGGGGCCTCTTGGGTGTTAGCGCTGGAGCACAGGCTACGGCGGGCCGAGCATCGCCGCCGAAGTAAATTCGGCCCCACAGTTAAGGCAGGCCTACCAACTAGTGGGGTATTCGCCTGTAGGGCCGAATTCATTTCGGCAACGGCCTCTGTGCCGGCTAAAGTGCTTGCATCACGCAGACACAGCCCAAACTAAAAAGGCCTCCCGAAGGAGGCCTCTTGCTTGCTACACCGACAGCGGTCGGCGCTGGCTTAGACGCTGTAGTACAGGTCGTATTCCAGCGGGTGCACGAAGGTGCGCACCTTGAGTTCTTCAGCGGCTTTCAGTTCGATGAAGGCATCGAGGAAGTCGTTGCTGAACACGCCGCCCTTGAGCAGGAAGTCGCGGTCGGCGTCGAGGGCTTCCAGGGCTTCCTTCAAGCTGCCACACACCTGCGGGATCAGTTTGGACTCTTCCGGCGGGAGGTCGTACAGGTTCTTGTCGGCAGCGTCGCCAGGGTGGATCTTGTTCTGGATACCGTCCAGACCGGCCATCAGCAGGGCGGAGAAGGCCAGGTAGGGGTTGGCGGCCGGGTCCGGGAAACGCGCTTCGATACGGCGACCCTTCGGGCTGGACACGTACGGAATGCGGATCGAGGCGGAACGGTTGCGGGCCGAGTAGGCCAGCATCACCGGTGCTTCAAAGCCCGGCACCAGGCGCTTGTAGGAGTTGGTCGACGGGTTGGTCAGGGCGTTCAGCGCCTTGCCGTGCTTGATGATGCCGCCAATGAAGTACAGCGCAGTGTCGGACAGGCCTGCATAGCCTTCGCCCGCAAAGGTGTTCTTGCCATCTTTGGCAATCGACAGGTGCACGTGCATGCCCGAGCCGTTGTCGCCGTACAGCGGTTTTGGCATGAAGGTCGCGGTCTTGCCGTAGGCATCGGCGACGTTGTGCACGCAGTACTTGAGGGTCTGAACTTCGTCGGCCTTGGTGACCAACGTATTGAAACGCACGCCGATTTCGTTCTGACCGGCCGTCGCCACTTCGTGGTGATGGATTTCAACGAACTGGCCCATCTCTTCCAGGGCGTTGCACATCGCGGTGCGGATTTCGTGGTCATAGTCTTTCGGCGGGGTCGGCAGGTAGCCACCCTTGACCGGGACATGGTGACCCTTGTTGCCGCCCTCGAAGTCCGCGTCGGTGTTCCAGGACGCCTGCTCGGAGTAGATCTTGAACATTGAGCCCGAGATGTCGGACTTGAACTTCACCTGATCGAAGATGAAGAATTCCGGCTCCGGGCCGACGAACACGGTGTCGCCGATGCCGGTGCTTTTCAGGAACTCTTCGGCACGGCGAGCGATGGCGCGCGGGTCGCGGTCGTAGCCCTGCATGGTGGAGGGCTCGATCACGTCGCAGACCAGAATCAGCGTCGGCTCTTCGGTGAACGGGTCGAGTACGGCCGTGGCGTCGTCCGGCAGCAGAATCATGTCGGAGGCTTCGATGCCTTTCCAGCCGGCCAGGGAGGAGCCATCAAACATCTTGCCGTGTTCGAAGAAATCGTCGTCGGCATCGCGCGCCGGCATGGTGATGTGGTGCTGCTGGCCTTTGATATCGGTAAAACGCAGGTCAATCCACTTCACATCATGGTCTTTAATCAGTTGCAGCGATTTCGACATAGTGTCCTCCAAGGGAAAGCAAACCGGGGTACACGCCGAATGCGGCTGACTCCCAGAGAATTAGGTAATGCTGGGGCGGCATGATCCGCCAGGGCACCCTCCACCACAAGACAGCAATGAGTGTGCCAGTGTCCCGACATGCCATGAATGGCGCTGATTACGGAGCTTCGTTCTGCTTGCAGCCGTGCTTTTGCACCAAAACAGTGCGTGCTCGCCCACTTCGATACAAAGTGGTGCGAGTTGCGAGTTGCGAGTTGCGCCTCATCTAGTGCTTCGCCTCGACCCTCTGTCGGCACCCCGCTGCGTTTACGACCTGCACACCCGATTGGGACAGTCGATTCATCTGAACGGCTGCGTTTTCAATGACAATCGGGCGCGCTGCAATTAATCGATCAAAGCTTGCACAATTTCCGGTATAATTCGCGCCCCTCTTTTTTCTGGCTGCCCGCCCAGTCCCGCCTTCCATGAAAGTCATCGTCAAGCCCTTCGCCGAAATCACCATCAAGAGCCGTCCGGTGCGCAAGCAGTTCATCCGGCAGCTGGCGAAGAACATCCGCATGGTGCTCAAGGATCTCGATCCGCAACTGGATGTGCAGGGCGAGTGGGACAACCTGGAGCTGGAAACCCGGCAGACTGAGCCGAAGCTACTGGCCGAGATGTTGGAGCGCCTGCGCAACACGCCGGGCATCGCGCATTGCCTGGAAGTGCACGACTACCCCTACGTCGATTTCGACGATGTGTTGGAAAAATGCCGCGAGCATTTTGGCGCACAGTTGCCGGGCAAGATCTTCGCCGTGCGCTGCAAGCGTTCCGGTAACACCCATTCGTTCACCTCAGTAGAGCTGGCCAGCTTCGTGGGCAGCCGCCTGCGCCAGGAGTGCGGCGCCGCCGGCATCGACCTTAAGCGCCCCGAGGTCGAGGTGCGGTTCGAGGTGCGTTACGACCGCTTGTATATCATTCATGCGCAGCATCAGGGCCTGGGCGGTTATCCGCTGGGCTCCATCGAGCAGACGCTGGTGCTGATGTCCGGTGGTTTCGACTCTACCGTGGCCGCCTATCAGATGATGCGACGCGGTCTGCTAACCCATTTTTGCTTCTTCAACCTCGGTGGTCGTGCCCATGAGTTGGGGGTGATGGAAGTTGCCCACTATCTGTGGCAAAAATTCGGCTCGTCCCATCGCGTGCTGTTTATCAGCGTGCCTTTTGAGGAAGTGGTCGGCGAGATTCTTGGCAAGGTCGACAACAGCCAGATGGGCGTGGTGCTCAAGCGCATGATGCTGCGCGCCTCCAGCCGCATCGCTGCCGAGCTGAACATCGATGCGCTGGTTACCGGTGAAGCCATCTCCCAGGTGTCCAGCCAGACCCTGCCTAACCTGTCGGTGATCGATTCGGTTACCGACACCCTGGTGCTGCGCCCGCTGATTGCCGCGCACAAGCAGGACATCATCGACACCGCGACCGCCATCGGCACCGCCGAGTTCGCCAAGAACATGCCGGAATACTGCGGGGTGATTTCGGTCAACCCGACCACCCGCGCCAAGCGCGGGCGCATCGAGCATGAAGAAGAACAGTTCGACATGGCGATTCTCGAGCGCGCGATCGAGCGCGCCACGCGGATCACCGTGGACAAGGTCATCGAAGAGCTGGGTAAAGATGTGCCGGTGGAAGTCGTCAGCGAAGCGCTGCCTGGGCAGATCGTCCTGGACATTCGCCATCCCGACGCGGTGGACGATGAACCGCTGCAGTTGCCGGGGATCGAAATTCAGACGCTGCCGTTCTACGCGGTCAACAACCGCTTCAAGGAACTGGATGACAATCGCCAGTACCTGCTGTATTGCGACAAAGGTGTCATGAGCCGCCTGCATGCTCATCATCTTCTGTCCGAGGGGCATGCCAATGTGCGCGTTTATCGTCCGACCTGACAGGTCCGTGAAGCAGCCTGGGCTGCTAGGTGGCAGTATCCGCCACCGACCTCCCGACTCTGGCGCGTCCCGCGACGCGTAGCGAGCCCGGAAGAGAGCGGCCTTCGCGCCGCCGCTTCCATCCATCCCGTGCGGCAACAACCGCGGGAATCAGCTTCCCAGCTCGGGCCTTCAGCCACGAGCTTAATATCGAGACAAAACTGTGATCGAGAATCTTCGCAATATCGCCATCATCGCCCACGTCGACCATGGCAAGACCACCCTGGTTGACAAGCTGCTGC
Source organism: Pseudomonas sp. B392_1p (assembly GCF_052245235.1). Classification (NCBI taxonomy): domain Bacteria; kingdom Pseudomonadati; phylum Pseudomonadota; class Gammaproteobacteria; order Pseudomonadales; family Pseudomonadaceae; genus Pseudomonas; species Pseudomonas sp. B392_1p. Next base: position 99,437 of record NZ_JBQPXM010000004.1, on the reverse strand, counting down.
GCCTGTCCGGCACCCTGGACCGCAAGGAGCTGGAAAACGAGCGCGTGATGGACAGCAACGACCAGGAAAAGGAGCGTGGCATCACCATCCTGGCGAAAAATACCGCGCTGAAGTGGAAGGACTACAACATCAACATCGTCGACACCCCCGGCCACGCCGACTTCGGCGGTGAAGTCGAGCGTGTGATGAGCATGGTCGACTGCGTGCTGCTGGTGGTCGACTCCATCGACGGCCCGATGCCGCAAACCCGCTTCGTGACCCAGAAAGCCTTCCAGGCCGGCCTGAACCCGATCGTCGTGGTCAACAAGATCGACCGCCCGGGCGCGCGTCCGGACTGGGTTGTCGATCAGATCTTCGACCTGTTCGACAACCTCGGCGCCACCGAGCAGCAGCTGGACTTCCCGATTGTCTACGCCAGCGCCCTGAACGGTCTGGCCGGTCTCGATCATGAGAACCTGGCCGACAACATGGACGCCCTGTTCCAGGCCATCGTCGATCACGTGCCGGCGCCCAACGTCGACGTGGACGGTCCGTTCCAGATGCAGATCTCCCAGCTGGACTACAACAGCTTCCTCGGTGTGATCGGCGTGGGCCGCATCAAGCGCGGCAAGATCAAGACCAACACCCCGGTGGTCGCCATTGGCGCCGACGGCAAGAAGCGCCAGGGCCGTATCCTGAAGGTCATGGGCCACTCCGGCCTGCAGCGCGTTGAAGTTGCCGAAGCTGAAGCCGGTGACATCGTCTGCGTCAGCGGCATGGACGAGCTGTACATCTCCGACACCTTGTGCGACATGAACCACGTCGAGGCCCTGCCGCCGTTGACCGTGGACGAGCCGACCGTGTCCATGACCTTCCAGGTCAACGACTCGCCGTTCTGCGGCAAGGAAGGCAAGTTCGTCACCAGCCGCAACATCAAGGAGCGTCTGGAAAAGGAACTGCTGCACAACGTCGCCTTGCGCGTCGAAGAAGGCGACTCGCCCGACAAGTTCAAGGTTTCCGGCCGTGGTGAACTGCACCTGTCGGTACTGATCGAAACCATGCGCCGTGAAGGCTTCGAACTGGCCGTGGGCCGTCCGGAAGTGGTGATCAAGGACGTCGACGGCGAGAAGCAGGAGCCCTACGAGAACGTCATCATCGACATCGAGGAAACCCACCAGGGTCCGCTGATGGAACAGATGGGCCTGCGTAAGGGCGATCTGACCAACATGGTCCCGGATGGCAAGGGCCGTGTGCGCCTGGAATACACCATCCCGGCCCGTGGCCTGATCGGTTTCCGCAACAGCTTCCTGACCATGACCTCGGGTACCGGCATCCTGACCTCGACCTTCAGCCACTATGGGCCGGTCAAGTCGGGGGAAGTCGCCAACCGCCAGAACGGCGTCCTGGTGTCCATGGCCACCGGCAAGGCGCTCACCTACTCGCTGGAAACCCTGCAAAGCCGCGGCAAGCTGTTCCTCGAGCCCGGCCAGGATATCTACGAAGGCCAGCTGTGCGGCATCAACAGCCGCGACAACGACCTGACCATCAACCCCACCAAGGGCAAGAAACTCGACAACATGCGTGCCTCGGGCAAGGACGAAGTCATCGCCCTGGTGCCGCCGATCAAGTTCACCCTGGAACAGGCGTTGGAGTTCATCGACGACGACGAACTCGTCGAAGTGACCCCCAAGTCGATTCGCCTGCGCAAGAAGTACCTCAACGAAAACGACCGCAAGCGCTTCGAGCGCAGCAAGGTCTGATCGGCTGAGCTGAACTGAAAAGCCCCGCCCGGAGTGATCCGGGCGGGGCTTTTTTGTGGTTGGTTTGTGGCGCAGGCAATGGCGGAGGGGTAGGCGATATTTATTCACCTGACCGTCTCCTAAAGCATTCCTTGGGATAAACCTTCTCGAGACGCCGCAATAAACAGACGAGTGTGAGGTCCGCCTGGGTCAACTAACCGGCAATCGGTCAGTGACCTAACGAAACGAGGTCTAGAGTCGTTGAGGGTGCTTTTACAACACCAACAATGACAGGAGTCCTCTATGACGTTTCGACGCCACACCTTGGGCATCGCGCTGTTGTTTGCCGGTCTTCCCGCTCTTTCTTCCGCCTCGCCGTATTCGCAACTGGTGATCTTTGGCGATTCGCTCAGTGACAGTGGGCAATTTCCAGATCTAGGTGGCGCCACACAAAATGGCCTTCCCACCGATGGGATACGTTTTACCAACCGCATTGGGCCCGACTATATCGATGGTCGGGATGAGCCGTATGCCGCTGTCGCCTCCCAGCGGCTGGCCGGGCGGCTTGGGCTGCAGGCACTCCCCTCGACGCCGATCCTTCCCGAGGAGCTTACCGGCAATCCGGACGGCACCAACTATGCGGTAGGGGGGAGTCGCACCGATGAAATCCTGGCATCGATCATCGATGAAGATGGCTCGGAGGTTGATGCCGGGCTAGTTTCGCGCACCCGTGACGGTTACTTGGTTGATGTGCCGCGGGTGAGTGCCTCGACGCTGTTTTACGTCAATGGCGGCGGTAACGACATTCTTCAGGGACGAATTAACGATCAGGCCAGCGCGGCTTCCGCCGCCGCGGATCTGGTCGCTGGCGTGGCTGCACTGCAGCGTGCCGGGGCGCGTTACATCATCGTTTCGGACTTGCCGAACGTGGGCCTGAGTCCGGCGGGCTTCGCCAGTGGGCAACGCGACGCATGGTCAGGTCTGAGTGGGCTGTTCAATGCCGAACTGGACCGGCAATTGCTGGCGCTGGGCGGTAACGTCATTCGGCTCAATAACCGGGCGCTGTTCAGTGAAATGCTCGCCGACCCGGCGCGCTTTGGCTTCGACCCCAATGTTGCGCAGATGGACGTGTGCTTCAACGGGGACCGATGCCAGCCCGATCCGACCTGGGGCCAGGGCAGTGCTTCTGCAGATCCGGACAAGTTGATTTTCTATGATGGCGTTCACCCCACAGCGGCGGTGCAACAGATCAGCGCCGACTACGTCTATTCGCTTCTGTCGGCCCCGTGGGAAATCGGCCTGCTGCCGGACATGGCCCTGTCCGGTTTGAACACGCACCAACAGCACCTGCGCAGTGAGTGGCAGGCTGACCGGGGTGATTGGCAGACGCGGGGCAACTGGCGCAGCTTTACGGCGGCAACCGGTCAGCGGCGGGATTTCGACGAGCATCTGGCCGTGGCGCCCGGCGAAAGTGAAACCCTGGGCGTGAACCTGGGCGCGACCTATCGGCTGAGCGAGCGCTGGCGCCTGGGCTTTGCCCTGGGCTTGCAGGAGCAAAGCCTGGAGATGGACCACAGCCAGTCCGATTATGACCTGCGGGGCTATCTGCTCAGCACCTTTGCGCAGTACCGGCAAAAACGCCTGTGGGCCGATGTCGGTGTGACGGCGGGCCACTTGAATTACCACGACCTGGAACGGCGTTTCGACCTGGGCATCGCCGAGCGCATCGAACGAGGCGATACCGATGGCCAGCTTGCGGCCGCCACCCTGCGACTGGGCTACGCGCTGGGGCGGCGGGGCAGTTGGCAGGTCAGTCCCTTTGTGAGTGCCGACTATGTGCGCGTGGAAATCGACGCGTATCGCGAGGATGGGGAAAACTCCACGACGCTGCATTATGCCGAGCAGACCCGTGATAGCAAGCGACTGGGGGTGGGTCTGGAAGCCAACCTGCAGCTGAGCCGCACTTTGCAGGTGTTCGGCGAAGTGGCGCGCGAGCGTGAGTACGAGGACGATCCACAAACCCTGCGCATGGGGCTCAATTCAATGCCGGGTTTCGACTATGACCTACAGACCATCACGCCCTATCAGGACCAGACGCTGGCGACCCTGGGGCTAGGACTGTCGTTGGGGCATACCGTGACGGTTCGTGCGGCCTATCACCTGCGGGATGCGGAAGAGCGCCAGCATGGCGCAAGTCTGTCCCTGAACCTGAGCTATTAAGCGGACAGCCGCCTGTATCAGCGGGCGGCTGTTAGTTGTACAGAAGACGCATCCCACAGCGTGCCGTCCTGCAAGGCATGGGAAGGCACGTAACGGGGTTTTCCGCCTAACTCTTCCAGCTCGGTCAGGCCGGCCAACTGATTGACGATGCGGTAGCGGGTGCCGGCCTGCTTATCCTTCAAGGGATACAGGTTTTCGATGTGTTGGGCCAATTCGATAAGCGTGGTCATGTTGGTCGTCAATACAGTGTAATGAAGAGTTAACAGCTATTTTTTACGGCAGCTTCGTTACAGTTTCACGACGTCAGGGGTGCAGTCATCAGGTGAATAAATGCCCGCGCGGCTGGCGCGGAAATCTGACTGTTGAACCTTGCCGCGGTTCCCTCAGCAGGAGCAATTCAGGCGGTATATAGGTGCAGACGAGGCGCCGCGCATAGCCACGAGCGAACACATTGTGCGCAGCTGTCCAGGTAGGTTTTGCTGTGCTCTACAACGGTTGTACATCGCGGGGGTAGAACCGATGGTGTGCCGAGGCTTCTATTGTTAAGCCCACCTGCTTCCACGCTCGCGCGGAACAGGCTCTGCGTCCTGTCGATCAGCGAGGCCCCGCGTGCAGACCTTGAAAATCGCCACCTTCAATATCAACGGTATTCGCTCACGCCTGCCGGCGTTGCTGCAGTGGCTGGAGTGCGAACAGCCGGACGTGGCCTGCCTGCAGGAACTCAAGGCTGCGGATGTGGCCTTTCCCATCCTGGATATCCAAGCGGCCGGCTATGGCGCCATCTGGCACGGCCAGGCGTCATGGAACGGTGTGGCCATTCTGGCCCGGGATGCGGAACCATTGGAGATTCGTCGCGGCTTGCCGGGTGATCCTGACGATACCCACAGTCGCTACCTCGAGGCCGCAGTGAAGGGTGTGATTGTCGCCAGCCTTTACCTGCCCAATGGCAACCCGCAGCCAGGACCCAAGTTCGACTACAAGCTCGCCTGGTTCGAACGGCTGATCCAGCACGCCGCCTCGCTGTATGCCAGCGGACACCCGGTGGTGCTGGCCGGTGATTACAACGTGGTGCCCACCGACGACGACATCTACAACACGCGCTCCTGGCGTAAGGACGCGCTGCTCCAACCGGAAACCCGTGCGTGCTATCAGCGGTTGCTGGCTCAGGGGTGGACGGATGCCCTGCGTGCGCGCTTTCCGCAAGAGCGCATCTATACGTTCTGGGATTACTTTCGCCAGCACTGGGAAAAGGACTCGGGCCTGCGCATCGACCACCTGCTACTCAGCCCCGACCTGGCGCCACGGCTACAGAACGCCGGTGTCGATCGCTGGGTGCGCGATCAGCCCCGCGCCAGTGACCATGCACCGACCTGGGTTGAATTAGAGGTGAGCGAATAAGAGGGGATAAGTCAGTAGGGTGGACAACGTTTTTTTCCACCGAGCGGTGGTGGTGGATGTGAAAAGCGACATCCACCCTACGGTTACTCCCCCCATCGCCAGCACGCTAGCCGCTACCCAAGGCGGTCGATCACAGCGGGTAGTGGGCAGGGTAGGGCAAGCGGGCAACACCCGAATCGACCGCAGCTTTAGCCACGGCACCGGCCACGGCACCCAGCAGTCGCGCGTCCAGCGGCTTGGGCAGAATGTAGTCAGGGCCAAACTCCAGGCGGTCGATGTTGAATGCTTGCAGCATTTCGACCGGCGTCGGCTCCTTGGCCAACTGGCGCAGGGCTTCAACGGCTGCGATCTTCATCTCTTCGTTAATTCGCGCAGCACGTACATCCAGGGCGCCGCGGAAGATGAAGGGGAAACCCAGTACGTTGTTCACCTGGTTCGGGTAATCGGAGCGGCCTGTGGCCAGGATCAGGTCGTCGCGCAGGCTCATGGCCAGTTCCGGCTGGATTTCCGGATCGGGATTCGAGCAGGCAAAGACGATCGGCTTGGGCGCCATGGCCAGCAGTGCGTCTGCCGTCAGCAGGTTTCCACCCGAAAGGCCGATGAACACGTCGGCGCCTTGCATGGCGTCCAGCAGGGTGCGGGGGCCGCCGTCATTAACGAAGGCTTGCTTGTGGCTGACGAGATCGCCACGGTCGGAACGGATCACACCTTGGCGGTCGACCAGGTACAGGTTCTCGCGACGGGCACCAAGACTGAGCAGCAGCTTCATGCAGGCGATGGCCGCCGCGCCGGCGCCGAGGCAGACGATGCGTGCGTCAGAAAGCAGTTTGCCCTGGATTTCCAGCGCATTGAGCATGCCGGCGGCGGTGACGATGGCGGTGCCGTGCTGGTCGTCGTGGAACACCGGGATGTCGCACTGCTCGATCAGGATCTTCTCGATCTCAAAGCACTCGGGCGCCTTGATGTCTTCCAGGTTGATGCCGCCGAAGGTATCGGCGATGCGCGCAACCGTGTCGATGAAGGCTTGGGGGCTTTCCGACTTGACCTGGATATCCACCGAATCAATGCCTGCGAAACGCTTGAACAGCAGGGCCTTGCCTTCCATAACCGGTTTGCTGGCCAGCGGCCCGAGGTCGCCGAGACCGAGGATGGCGCTACCGTCGCTGATCACTGCGACAAGGTTGCCCTTGCCGGTAAAGCGGTAGGCATTTTCAGGGTTGGCGGCAATCGCGCGAACGGGCTCGGCTACACCGGGACTGTAGGCTAGGGCGAGGTGGGCGGCGGTATCGGCGGGTTTGCTCAGTGCGATGCTGATTTTGCCGGGGGTGGGGAATTCGTGGTAATCCAGCGCGGCTTGTTTGAAGTCAGTAGTCATCTGAAGCCTCTTGCTATGCATCAGCGCCGGTTAAACCGGCGCTGTGCTTTATCATTTTCAGTTAGAGCTCGGAGTCGATGCAGCTCAGTTGCTGGCGATCACCAAGGGGTCGGTAATGCCCATGATGAACACGGCAATCAACCCGATACCACCGGCCAGGATGAGGTAGTACAGGGTCGGTAGCATGGTTTTGCGCAAGGTGATGCCTTCACGTCCCAGCAAACCTACCGTCGCCGAGGCCGCCACCACGTTGTGGATAGCGATCATGTTGCCCGCCGCCGCACCGACGGATTGCAGCGCTACCATCAACGCACCGGACATGCCCAGAAGCTCAGCGGCGTTGAACTGGAACTGCGACAGCATCAGGTTGGACACGGTGTTGGAGCCGGCAATGAACGCGCCGAGCGCACCGACTGCCGGTGCAAAGAACGGATACACATCGCCTACGCTGTCGGCCACCAGACGCGCCATGGCCACCGGCATGGAGATCAGGTCCGACGCGTTGACCCCGGAGTTGATCAGAATGCGCACCATCGGGATGGTGAAGATCAACACGAAGCCAGCACCCAGCAGCGTTTTGCTGGACTCGCTGAACGCAGTCACCAGCTCACTTACCCGCATGCGATGCATGAAGAAGGTCCCCAGCGCAGCGATGCACAGCAGGCCACCCGGCAGGTAGAGCAGTTCCAGGGTTCCGGATACGCCCGTTTCGCCCATGATGTCCTTCCAGCCGAAGCTCAGGGACAACAGCCAGGCCTTCAGCTCAGGTACGTTGCGCGTCAGCACCAGCAGCACAGCCAGCAGCACGTAGGGCGCCCACGCCATGGGCACGGAAATCGCTTTTTTACCGGACATATCGTCCAGCTTCATTTCGATCTTGCCCATCCACTCGGCTGGCCACTCGCTGGCCGGCGCGAAATCCCAGCTCTGCTTGGGGATTAGGAAGCCTGCCTTGGCGGCCGGTACCACAATGGCCAGGCCTACCAGGGCACCGATCATCGAGGGGAATTCCGGGCCGAGGAACACGCCAGCCGCCGCGTAAGGGATGACGAAGGCAAAGCCGGTGAAGATGGCGAACGGCGCGATGGCCAGGCCTTCGGTCCAGGAACGGTTCTTGCCGAAGAAGCGAGTCATGATGCTGATCATGATCAGCGGCATGAGAATCCCGCACAGGGCATGAATGATCGCGACACGCGAGAAGATCAGGTGGAAGAACACCTCCCAGCTGCTGCCCAGCGTGACCAGCTGCTCGCTGATCCCGCTTTTGTCCAGGCCGGCCCCCACGCCCACCAGGATCGGCGTACCGACTGCGCCGAAGGACACCGGCGTGGATTGCACCAACATGCCCAGCACGACGGCGGCCATGGCGGGGAAGCCCAGTGCCACCATCAGCGGAGCGACCACGGCGGCCGGTGTACCGAAGCCGGATGCGCCTTCGATGAAGCAGCCGAACAGCCACGCCACGATCACCGCCTGAACGCGGCGGTCAGGGCTGATGTTGGAGAAGCCGCGCCGAATCGCGCTGATCCCCCCCGAGTGCTTCAGCGTGTTGAGCAGCAGGATCGCGCCGAAGACGATCCAGAGAATCGCGGCGGTGAGGATCAGGCCTTGCAACGTTGAGGCAATGACCCGGTTGAGCGTCATGTCCCAGGCCAGCAGCCCGATCACCGCCGTCAGGACGAAAACCAGCGGCATTGCATACTTGGCGGGCCATCGAAAGCCGATCAGCAGCACACCCGCTAGCACCAGTGGCACGAAGGCCAGAATGGACAGTAGTGTTTGACTCATGCTTGGGTCCCTTTTTTTTGTTGTGAACCACTTTCAGTAATGCCTGGATGTACCCGGCGTTTTGCATAACCCCGTCGTGTGGACGAAGCCTGGGTTGCAAGTTGGCAGATGCGAATACCTACAGCCCGATGCTTGAAAGCCCCAGGCAGCTTAGGCTGTCTGGGGCTTGTAAATCGTCACGGCTGCGAACGCGCAGTGCGTTGCGCAGCTGTGATTGCCCTTGTGTTACTCAGTTGGCTTCCTTGAAGCGGCGACGCCAGGCATGCAGCAGCGGCTCGGTGTAACCCGCAGGCTGTTCCCGTCCCTTGAACACCAGGTCCGCAGCTGCCTGGAAGGCAATCGACTGCGTGTAGTCGGTGGACATGGGGCGGTATAGCGGATCGCCAGCATTCTGATGGTCCACCACTTTGGCCATGCGCTCAAGGGTTTCCTGAACCTGCTCGCGCGTCACCACGCCATGGTGTAGCCAGTTGGCGATGTGCTGGGCGGAGATGCGCAGGGTGGCGCGGTCTTCCATCAGGCCGACGTTGTGGATGTCCGGCACCTTGGAACAGCCAACGCCTTGCTCGACCCAGCGCACCACGTAGCCGAGGATGCCTTGGCAGTTGTTGTCCAGCTCCTGCTGCTTCTCTTCGGCGCTCCAGTTGGCCTCGGCGACGACCGGAATGGTCAGCAGGTCGTTGAGCAGTTGTTCGCGCTCGGCGGCCAGGTCAACCTTCTCCAGCTCGCTCTGTACGGCCTGCACGTCCACCTGGTGGTAGTGCAGCGCATGCAGCGTGGCGCCGGTGGGCGACGGTACCCAGGCGGTGTTGGCGCCGGATTGCGGGTGACCGATCTTCTGCTCGAGCATGGCCGCCATCAGATCCGGCATGGCCCACATGCCCTTGCCGATCTGCGCCTTGCCCTTGAGACCGCAGGCCAGGCCGACCAGCACGTTGTTGCGCTCGTAGGACTTGATCCACGGGGTGTTCTTGATGTCGCCCTTGCGCATCACCGGGCCGGCTTCCATGCAGGTGTGCATCTCGTCGCCGGTGCGGTCGAGGAAGCCGGTGTTGATGAAGGCCACACGGTGCTTGGCGGCGCCGATGCAGGCCATGAGGTTGGCGCTGGTGCGGCGCTCCTCGTCCATGATGCCCATCTTCAGGGTATGGCGCGGCACGTCGATCAGGTCTTCAACGCGGCTGAACAGCTCATCGGCGAAGGCGACTTCCACAGGACCGTGCATCTTCGGCTTGACGATGTAAACGCTGCCGGTGCGCGAGTTGCCCTTGCGCGCCAGGTCGTGCTTGGCGATCAGGCTGGTGAACACGCCGTCCATGATGCCCTCGGGGATCTCGCTGCCGTCTTCGAGCAGGATCGCCGGGTTGGTCATCAGGTGACCGACGTTACGCACGAACAGCAGCGAGCGGCCGTGCAGGCTCAGGGTGCCACCGTTCGGGGCGCTGTATTCGCGGTCCGGGTTCAGGCGACGCACGAAGCTGGTGTTGCCCTTGACCACTTCCTCGCTGAGGGTCCCCTTGGCAATGCCCAGCCAGTTGCGGTAGGCCAGCACCTTGTCGTCGGCATCGACGGCGGCGACCGAGTCTTCGCAGTCGAGAATGGTGGAAATCGCGGCTTCGATCAGCAGATCCTTGACGCCGGCGGCGTCGGTTTGGCCGATCGGGCTGTTGGGGTCGATCTGGATCTCAACGTGCAGGCCGTTGTTCTTCAGCAGCACGGCCTTGGGCTCGAGTGCATCGCCCTGGAAACCGACGAATTTTTCCGGCTGGGCCAGTGCGGTGACGTTGCCGTTCTCCAGCGTGACCTTCAGTTGGCCATCCTGCACGCGGTAGTTGACCGCGTCGGCATGGCTGCCTGCGGCCAGCGGCGCAGCCTGATCGAGGAAATTGCGGGCGAAGGCGATCACCTTGGCGCCGCGCACTTCGTTGTAGCCCGGCCCCTTCTGCGCGCCACCTTCTTCGCTGATGGCATCGGTGCCATAGAGGGCGTCGTAGAGCGAGCCCCAGCGGGCGTTGGCGGCGTTCAGCGCGTAGCGCGCGTTCATGATCGGCACCACCAGCTGCGGGCCGGCCTGGCTGGAGATCTCGACGTCGACGTTGGCGGTTTCGATCTTCACCTGCTCGGGCACCGGCAGCAGGTAGCCGATGGACTCGAGGAAGGCGCGGTAGGCCGGCATGTCCTTGATCGGACCGGGATTGGCCTTGTGCCAGGTGTCCAGTTCGACCTGAATGCGGTCGCGCACGGCCAGCAGTTCACGGTTCTTCGGCGCCAGATCATGGGCTAGGGCGTCCAGGCCCTGCCAGAAGGCGGCGGCGTCGAGGCCGGTACCCGGCAGGACTTCGTCTTCGATAAAACGCTGCAGAGTGGTCGCTACACGCAGGCGACCCAGGGTTGCACGCTCAGTCATGCTCTTATTCTCCTTTGTTGTCTGGCCTGAAAAATCAGTTGAGGACGGCGGCGCCGGCCTTGGCGATCTGGGCATCCTGCGCGGCGGTGACGCCGGACACACCCACCGAGCCGACGATCTGGCCGTCGACGATCACCGGTACGCCGCCTTCCAGCGAGCACACCACCGGCGCTGACAGGAAGGCGTTGCGGCCGCCGTTGACCATGTCTTCGTAGCCCTTGGTTTCGCGACGACCCAGCGCTGCGCTGCGGGCTTTCTCGGTGGCAATGTAGGCAGCGATCGGCGCGCAGCCGTCAAGACGCTCAAGACCCAGCAGGTGGCCGCCGTCATCGGCGACCGCGACGGTCACCGCCCAGCCATTGGCCTGCGCCTCGGCACGGGCGGCGGCGAGGATGGCGGTGACTTCGGTCTGGCCCAGTACGGCTTTGGTTTTCATGCTTTCTCCTATCGAATTCGATCTGCGCCAATGCGCAGGTGGGTTGCAAGTGTTCAGGTTCGCTCGGCTTCTTCAGCCTTACTGCATCGACTCCTCGACAATCTCGATCCAATGCTTGACCGGCGTGCGCCCGGCGCCGTCCAGGTGGGTCTGGCAGCCGATGTTGGCGGTGACGATCACCTCCGGCTTGCCGCTTTCCAGGGCGTTGAGCTTGTTGTCGCGTAGCTGCTTGGATATCTCCGGCTGGGTCAGCGAGTAACTGCCCGCTGAACCGCAGCACAGGTGCGCATCGGGCACCGTAGTGAGCTGGAAGCCCAGTCGGGTCAACACGTCTTCGACCGCGCCGCTCAGCTTCTGGGCATGCTGCAGGGTGCACGGGCAATGGAAGGCCATGCGCATGGTGGATTTGACCCCGAGCTTTTCCAGCTCGGCACCACGCAGCACCTCGACCAGGTCCTTGGCCAGCTCGCTGACGCGCGCCGCCTTGGCGGCGTAAGCCGGATCGTCCTTGAGCAGGTGGCCGTATTCCTTGACGAAGGCACCACAGCCACTGGCGGTCTGCACGATGGCTTCGGCCCCCGCCTCGATGGCGGGCCACCAGGCGTCGATATTGCGCCGGGCGCGTTCAAGGCCGGCATCCTGAGCGTTAAGGTGGTAGTCCACCGCGCCACAGCAACCGGCTTCGCGGGCCGGCGTGACGCTGATGCCGAGACGGTCCAGCACCCGCGCGGTCGCGGCATTGGTGTTGGGCGACAGGCTCGGCTGCACGCAGCCTTCGAGCATCAGCACGGTGCGACTGTGGGTGGTCTGCGGGCGCGGTTTGGCCGGGCGGATCTCGCGCGGCAAGTGAGCTTGCAGCGAGGCCGGCAGCAGCGGGCGCAGCGCATTGCCGGTGTTCAAGAGTGCCTTGAACAGGGCAGGGCGTGGCACCACGGTGCGCAGGCCACCGCGCAGCAGACGCTCGCTGGTGGTGCGCGGTACCTGGCGCTCGATGAAATCGCGGCCGATGTCCAGCAGGTTGTGGTACTTCACGCCGGACGGGCAGGTGGTTTCGCAGTTGCGACAGGTCAGGCAGCGATCCAGGTGCAGCTGGGTGCTCTGGGTTACTTCGCCGCCTTCGAGCATCTCCTTCATCAGGTAGATGCGCCCGCGCGGGCCGTCCAGCTCGTCGCCGAGCAGTTGGTAGGTCGGGCAGGTGGCATTGCAGAAACCGCAGTGCACGCAGGAACGCAGAATGCTTTCGGCTTCTTCGGCACGCGGCAGCTGCTTGGCCGCTTCGCTCAGATTCGTTTGCATAGCGTCATCAGACCTCGGAATACAGGTGGCCGGGATTGAAGATGCCCTGCGGGTCGAGCGCCGCCTTGAGCTGGCGGTGATAGCGCAGCAGCGGCTCCGGCAGCGGCTGGAACGGGCTGTCAGTAACGCCCAAGGTGTAGCACTGGGCATGGCCGCCGACTTCGCGGGCGATGCCACGGATCATCTCCGCATCGGCATCGCTCTTCAGCCAGCGCTGGGCCCCGGCCCAGTCCATCAGTTGCTCGCCAGGCAGTGCCAGCACCGGCGTATTGTTGGGCAGGGACAGGCGCCACAGCGGGCGCGCGTCGGCAAAGAACGCCAGGCGCTGTTCGCGCAGGTCGTTCCAGTAGCCGGCATCCAGATCTTCACCGCCGATCCGTTCACGGGCGGCCTTGACCGAGCCTTCACCGCCTTCCAGTCGCAAGTGCAGCGCCTGGCCGTCATGGCTGGCCGCGCTGATCGGAATCGGCTGCTGGCCCCAGTCGGCGAGCTTGAGCAGGGCAAGCTCCTGGTCGATTTCCAGGCGCAGGCTGCTGCACAGGCGCGGCTTGGGCAGCACCTTGAGCGAAACTTCGGTGAGCACGCCGAGGCAACCGAAACTGCCGGCCATCAAGCGCGACAGGTCGTACCCGGCGACGTTCTTCATCACTTCGCCACCGAAGCGCAGGTGCTTGCCCTGGCCGGTGATGATGCGCGTGCCGAGTACGAAATCGCGGACCGATCCGCTCCACGGCCGACGGGGACCGGAAAGTCCGGTGGCGATCATGCCGCCGACCGTGGCGCCCGGACCGAAATGCGGCGGCTCGCAGGGCAGCATCTGCCCGGCGGCGTCCAGCGCGGCTTCCAGCTCCGCCAGCGGCGTGCCGGCGCGCACGCTGACCACCAGCTCGGTAGGGTCGTAGCTGACGATGCCGCGATGTGAGCGCGTGTCGAGCAGTTCGCCCTCGACCGGACGACCGAGAAAGCCTTTACTGCCGCTGCCCTGAATGCGCAGTGGCGTCTTGCTGGCGAGCGCCTGATTGACCTGATCCAGCAACTGGGCGCTGGTGTCGTTTTCAAATACGGACATTAGAAACGCTCCAGTTCGGGGAAGGGCAACTCGCCGTTGTGGATATGCATGCGGCCGAACTCGGCGCAACGATGCAGCGTCGGGATGTTCTTGCCGGGGTTGAGCAGGCCGCTGGGATCGAAGGCCGCCTTCACCGCGTGGAACAAGGTCAGCTCGTCGGCGTTGAACTGCGAGCACATCTGATTGATCTTCTCGCGACCCACCCCGTGTTCCCCGGTAATGCTGCCGCCCACTTCGACGCACAGCTCGAGGATCTTGCCGCCCAGGTTTTCGGCGCGCTCCAGCTCACCGGGCTGGTTGGCATCGAACAGAATCAGCGGGTGCATGTTGCCGTCGCCGGCGTGGAATACGTTGGCCACGCGCAGGCCGTACTGCTCGGAGAGGTCGGCGATGCCCTTGAGCACGCCCGGCAGCTCGCGGCGCGGGATGGTGCCGTCCATGCAGTAGTAGTCTGGCGAAATGCGCCCGACCGCTGGGAAGGCGTTCTTGCGCCCGGCCCAGAAGCGTGCGCGTTCGTCTTCGTTTTGTGCCAGCCTCACCTCGGTGGCGCCGGCCAGCTTGAGCACTTCGCTGACGCGTGTGCAGTCGTCATGCACGTCGGCCTCGACGCCATCCAGTTCGCAGAGCAGGATCGCCTCGGCATCCACCGGGTAGCCGGCGTGGATGAAATCTTCCGCAGCGCGGATCGACAGGTTGTCCATCATCTCCAGGCCGCCGGGGATGATGCCCGCCGCGATGATGTCGCCTACCGCGCGGCCGGCCTTTTCCACCGAGTCGAAGGCGGCCAGCAGCACCTTGGCTACTTGCGGCTTGGGCAGCAGCTTGACGGTCACCTCGGTGATGATCCCGAGCATGCCTTCAGAGCCGGTAAACAGCGCCAGCAGGTCAAAACCCGGCGAATCCAGCGCGTCGGAGCCGAGCGTCATGTGCTCACCCTCGACGGTAAGAATGTCCACCTTGAGCAGGTTGTGCACGGTCAGGCCGTATTTCAGGCAGTGCACACCACCGGCGTTCTCGGCGACGTTGCCGCCGATGGAGCAGGCGATCTGTGAAGAAGGGTCCGGCGCGTAGTACAGCTCATAGGGTGCGGCGGCTTGGGAAATCGCCAGGTTGCGCACGCCAGGCTGAACGCGGGCGAAGCGACCGTCAGGATCGACTTCGAGAATCTTGGTGAAACGCGCCATCACCAGGAGAATGCCTTGTTCCAGCGGCAGCGCACCGCCGGACAAGCCCGTGCCGGCGCCACGGGCGACCACGGGCACGCCACGTTCGTGGCAGATCTTGAGCAGGGTTTGCACCTGCTCGACGTGCTCGGGCAGCACCACAAGCATCGGCGTGGTGCGATAGGCTGACAGGCCATCGCACTCGTAGGGCTTGAGGTCTTCGGTGCGGTGGAGGATTTCCAGATCGGGCAGCCGCGCTTGCAGCTCGGCCAGCAACGCGCCCTTATCGACCTTGGGCAACGCACCATCGACGCGTTCGTCGTAAAGAATATTCATAGGGCTCACACGGTGGTGGTTTTTTAATTGTTCTCGGAGTCCGCCGGTTGGCTTCACTAGAGGCGTAACCGGTCGGGCTCGCTGAGCCATGGCACCTTGAGAGTGGCCCAGGCCGCTTTTAGGAGTCCATGGGGGGCGGGACTGGTCCTACCAGTTTCGTCCTCGTCTCACCGGTGAAAGGCCGGTAGCCCTGTATCCATGCGGGTACGGTTTCGGCTGTTGGCCATATGCTTGTATGCTGGTCCTACCAGTTGGAGAGCTAAAACATGGAAAATGCCAAGGGTAATCAGCAGGGTAAAAGCCGAATCGCCGACCAGGTGGCGGAGCGCATCGAGCGGCTGATCGTCGACGGGGTGCTTAAAGTCGGCCAGGCGCTGCCGTCCGAGCGGCGCCTGGTGGAAACCCTCGGCTGCTCACGCTCGGCGCTGCGCGAGGGCCTGCGCATCCTGCGCGGACGCGGCATCATCGACACTGAGCAGGGGCGGGGCTCGTTTGTCGCCGACCTGAACCGGGGCAACGATGCGACACCGCTGATGAACCTGTTCAGCTCGCAGCCGCGTACCTTATTCGACCTGCTGGAAGTACGCGCCTTGCTGGAAGGGGAGTCGGCACGCTTGGCCGCGCTGCGCGCCACCGACGCCGATCTGCTGCTGATCAAGCGCCGCTACCAAGAAATGCTCGCCGCCTACGACGAACCGCAGCCGCTCGACCCCCGCGAGCACGCGCGCCGCGACCACGCCTTCCACCGCGCCATCAGCGAGGCCTCCCACAACCCGGTGCTGGTGCTGACGTTACAGTCGCTGAGCGAACTGATGCTGAGCACGGTGTTTGCCTCGGTAAACAACCTCTACCACCGCCCGCCGCAGAAACGACAGATCGACCGCCAACACACCCGCCTGTACCACGCGGTAATTGAACGCCTGCCCGAACAAGCCCAACGCGCCGCCCGCGAACATATCAACAGCGTGCGCGACAACCTGCGCGAGATCGAGCAAGAAGAGCAGCGATTGGTGCGATCGACGATGCGGTTGGAGGGGGTGGAGTGAGAGCTCGGGCTGGCTTTTAGTCTGATCGACACAAAAAAGCCGCGCAGTGCGCGGCTTTGAAGGTGGTGGGCCCACACGGACTCGAACCGTGGACCAAAGGATTATGAGTCCTCTGCTCTAACCAACTGAGCTATAGGCCCCCAGAAGGAAGGCGCGATTATAACGGCGTCGGCGGGGATGCGCCATCCGTCGTCCACAATGCAAAACCCCCGGTTTGGGCCGGGGGTTTTGGTATCACTCGTCGAGGAAGGAGCGCAGGTGCTCGCTTCGTGTCGGGTGGCGCAGCTTGCGCAGTGCCTTGGCTTCGATCTGGCGGATACGTTCGCGGGTGACATCGAACTGCTTGCCGACTTCCTCGAGGGTGTGGTCGGTATTCATGTCGATGCCGAAGCGCATGCGCAGGACCTTGGCTTCGCGGGCGGTGAGGCCCGAGAGCACGTCGCGGGTGGCTTCCTTGAGGCTTTCCACGGTCGCCACGTCGATCGGCGATTGCATGGCGGAGTCTTCAATGAAGTCGCCCAGGTGCGAGTCTTCGTCGTCACCGATCGGGGTTTCCATGGAGATCGGCTCTTTGGCGATCTTCAATACCTTGCGGACCTTGTCCTCGGGCATTTCCATGCGTTCGCCCAGCTCTTCCGGAGTGGGCTCGCGGCCCATTTCCTGCAGCATCTGGCGAGAGATGCGGTTGAGCTTGTTGATCGTCTCGATCATATGCACCGGGATACGGATGGTGCGCGCCTGGTCGGCGATCGAGCGGGTGATCGCCTGGCGAATCCACCAGGTGGCGTAGGTCGAGAACTTGTAGCCGCGACGGTATTCGAACTTGTCCACCGCCTTCATCAGGCCAATGTTGCCTTCCTGGATCAGGTCGAGGAATTGCAGGCCGCGGTTGGTGTACTTCTTGGCAATCGAGATCACCAGACGCAGGTTGGCCTCGACCATTTCCTTCTTGGCGCGACGGGCCTTGGCCTCGCCGATGGACATGCTGCGGTTGATGTCCTTGATCTCGGCAATCGTCAGGCCGACTTCGTTTTCAAGGTCGATCAGCTTTTGCTGGTTGCGCTTTATGTCGTCCTGCAGGTTGCCAATGGCTTCGGCGTACTTCGCCTTGCCCTTGGCCAGGCCTTCGCTCCAGGTCAAGTCGACTTCGTTGTGCGGGAACAGCTTGAGGAAGTCGGTACGCGGCATGCGCGCGTCACGCACGCACAGCTGCATGATGGCGCGTTCCTGCTGGCGCACACGGTACAGGGCGCTGCGCACGGTCTCGACCAGGGGATCGTACTGCTTGGGTACGAGCTTGATCGGCATGAACAAGATGCCCAGGGCGTCCAGCTCGGCATTGGCCTGCTTGCTGCCACGGCCGTATTTTTTCAAGGCCTTGTTGGCAACTTCCAGTTGGTCGGCAATAGCCGTGAAACGGCGCAGGGCTTCTTCCGGGTCCGGGCCGCCATCACCTTCTTCTTCGGCTTCCTCGGTCTCGGTTTCTTCCTCTTCCTCGTCGTCCTTGTCCTTTGCGGCAGGCGCGGCGGGCTTGGCGATGACGGGCGCGACTTCCTCGGCGGGCACAGTGCCGTCGTCCGGGTCGATGTAGCCGTTGAAGACATCGGTCAGACGACCGCCTTCGGTGCTGACGCGTTGGTATTCGGCGAGAATGCCATCGACGATGCCGGGAAAGTGGGCCATGGCGACCATGACTTCACGGATACCTTCCTCGATGCGCTTGGCGATTTCGATTTCGCCTTCGCGGGTCAGCAGCTCAACGGTACCCATTTCGCGCATGTACATGCGCACCGGGTCCGTGGTGCGACCGATGTCGGTTTCCACGGCAGCGAGTGCCGCTGCGGCTTCTTCAGCCGCGGCTTCGTCGGTGTCGCCTTCGGCCAACAACAGGGCATCCGCATCCGGGGCAGTCTCGAATACGTTGATACCCATGTCGTTGATCATGCGGATGATGTCTTCCACCTGTTCCGGATCGGAAATATCCTCCGGCAGGTGGTCATTGACCTCAGCGTAAGTCAGGTAACCCTGCTCACGACCGCGGGCGATCAACTCTTTCAAACGAGATTGCTGTTGCGCTTTTACGGACATAACACCCTATCCACTGACGGTCTGGCGGGCTAAAAATAAGCCGAGGATTATAGCCGATTATTGACCACGCGCGCCAGATGTGCGTGTGGGCATGCCGGCATCGCGGCTGAGCAGCTCGCGTAACTGGTCTTTTTCAGCTGCGTTCAACTCGGTTAGACGTGCTTTTTGCAGGAGTTGTTCAAGGCAACGCTCCCGCTGGCGGGCCGTTAACCTAGTTATAGTGTCGAAAAATTGTTGTTCAAGGTTGTCTGCGGAAATCAGCCACTCCTTTTCTGCCAGGGCGCGCAGCAGGCGACCTTGCTCGGTGCCATGCCAGCGGGCGATGAGTTGCAGGGTGCGCAGGTTGGGATTTTTCTGCAGGGCTTCGATCAGCGCGACCAGCAGCTGCGCGTAGGTATCGTCTTCGGCGGCGAAGGTGTTGGCTTCCTCAACCTTCTGAGCCAGTTCGGGGTGATGCAGCAACGTGCGTAGCGCGCTCAGGTTGGGCGGCTCGACACTGACGGCGGTGCGCGGCGCGCGCGGCTGGAAGTCTCGCGAGCCTTTTTTCTCCCAGCGCTTGCCATCTTTTTTCCACTCGCTTTTTTGCGGGCGGGGACGCTCAAAGGCAGGGGCGGGCGAGGCGGTTTCGTAATCGGCATAGCCGGCTGAGGCCTGGTAATAAGCGTCCTCATCATAGGGCGAATACTCGCTTGGCAGTGCGCTGGATGGAGTGGGTGCCTGGGATATCGCTTCACCGCTCAGGCCGGTGATTTGTGTCAGGCGCTGGCGCATCAAGGCGCGCAGGTTGGCGCCGGGGATCTTTTCGATCAGCGGTGCAGCGAGCGTGGCCAGGTGGGCCTTGCCTTCCAGGGAGCGTGGGTCGGCTTCCTGGCTGAGTTGCTCAAAAAAATAATCCGCCAGGGGCTGGGCTTGCTGGTGGATGCGCGCCTGAAACGCCTCGGTGCCTTCGGCGCGCACCAGGGTATCCGGGTCCTCGCCTTCGGGCAGGAACAGAAAACGCGCGCGCCGGCCGTCCTGCAGGCTGGGCAAGGTGGATTCCAGGGCGCGCCAAGCCGCCTTGCGTCCGGCGGCATCGCCATCGAAGCAGAACAGTACGCTGGGCACCAGGCGGAACAGGCGCTTGAGATGCTCTTCGCTGGTGGCGGTGCCCAGTGTGGCGACCGCGTTGCGCAGGCCTTGCTGGGCGAGGGCGATGACGTCCATGTAGCCTTCGACGATCATGACTTCGTCGAGGTTGCGGTTGTGCTTGCGCGCCTCATACAGGCCGTACAGCTCCTGGCCTTTGTGAAACACCGGGGTTTCCGGGGAGTTGAGGTATTTGGGTTTGTCGTCGCCCAGTACTCGGCCGCCGAAGGCGATCACGCGTCCGCGGCTGTCGCGGATCGGGAAGATGATGCGGTCGCGAAAGCGGTCGTAGCGCTTGCCGGTTTCGGTATTTTCGATCAGCAGGCCGGCATCGATCATCGCCTTTTGCTGCAGCGGGTCGCTGCCCATGTGCTTGAGCAGGCTGTCCCAGCCCGGCGGAGCAAAGCCCAGGGCGAAGTCGCGGGCGATCAGCCCGGACAGGCCGCGTTTTTTCAGGTAGCTCACCGCCGCCTGGCGCGCGGGATGGTTTTTCAGGGCCTGGCGATAGAATTCCGAGGCGGCATGCAGCAGCGGATAAAGCGGCGAGTCGGTGGGCTGGCGTGGTTTCTGGCCGCGGCCGCCTTCCTCGCGGGGCACCTCCATGCCGGCGCGCTTGGCCAGATCCTCGACGGCCTGGGGAAAGTCCAGGTTGTCGTGGTCCATGACGAAGCCGAGGGCGTTGCCACCAGCGCCGCAGCCGAAGCAATAGTAGAACTGCTTGTCCGGGCTGACCGTGAAGGACGGTGTCTTTTCCTTGTGAAACGGGCAGCAGGCGCTGTAGTTCTTGCCGGTCTTTTTCAGCTGGATGCGCGAACTCACCACGTCGACAATGTCGGAGCGGTTCAGCAGGTCATCGATGAAAGACTGGGGAATCAAGCCGGCCATGGTTTCTCAGCATACGCCTCTGAAGTCAGAAGACGGAAACGAAAACGCTCCGCCATTCGCAAGACTGCGAAGCGGAGAATGTGGCGCTTGAAATGCCAACGCCCGGCGTTGGCCGGGCGTTGCGGTGTCGCGCTGCGGCTGTAACTTAGTACAGACGCTCGCGACGGCGCTGTTCGCGCTGTACTTTCTTGGCGTGACGCTTGACTGCGGCAGCAGCCTTGCGCTTGCGCTCGGCAGTCGGCTTCTCGTAAAACTCGCGGCTGCGAACTTCGGCCAGTACACCGGCCTTTTCGCAGGAGCGCTTGAAGCGACGCAGAGCTACGTCGAAGGGTTCGTTCTCTTTAACTTTGACGGCGGGCATCCAGGTCGTACCTTCAATTAATTACCGGGGGTGAACGCACTCCGGGCAATCGGCACAGGAGGACGTCGGTTTTCAAGGGTTGCGGATGTTAACGGTTCGGCGCCCGGAATGCAAAGCCCTTGAATCGAAAAGCGCTGGCCGGGGCGAAGTGCGGAGTTTATCATGCGGCGCTTCGAAATTGCCTAGCTGGAATGCTTTTGCCCATGCGTGTGCTGGGATTGGAAACCTCCTGTGACGAAACCGGCGTCGCCCTTTACGACAGTGAAAAGGGGCTGCTGGCCGATGCGCTGTTCAGTCAGATCGAGCAGCACCGTGTGTATGGCGGCGTGGTGCCCGAACTGGCCTCGCGTGATCACGTCAAGCGCATGATACCGCTGATTCGACAGGTGCTGGACGAGGCCGACTGCGCGCCGAACGAGATCGATGCGATCTGTTATACGGCGGGCCCAGGACTGGTGGGCGCCTTGCTGGTCGGCGCGTCCTGCGCACAGGCCCTCGCCTTTGCGTGGGGGATTCCGGCAGTCGGAGTACACCATATGGAAGGTCATTTGCTGGCGCCGATGCTGGAAGAACAGCCGCCCGCTTTTCCGTTCGTCGCATTGCTGGTGTCCGGCGGTCATACGCAGCTGGTGCGGGTCGATGGTATCGGCCGTTATCAGTTGCTCGGCGAGTCGCTGGACGATGCGGCAGGCGAAGCCTTCGATAAAACCGCCAAGATGATGGGCTTGCCTTATCCGGGCGGCCCGGAAATCGCTCGCCTGGCCGAGCACGGCACGCCGGGACGTTTCGTCTTCCCGCGTCCGATGACTGATCGGCCTGGGCTTGATTTCAGCTTCAGTGGCCTGAAAACCTTTTCTTTGAACACCTGGCAACAGTGCCAGGCCACGGGCGACGACACCGAGCAGAGTCGTTGCGACGTGGCCCTGGCGTTCCAGCAGGCGGTGGTCGACACGCTGACCATCAAGTGTAAGCGCGCACTCAAGCAGACGGGGCTGAAATCGCTGGTGATCGCTGGCGGTGTCAGTGCCAACCAGGCGCTGCGCCAGTCGCTGGAAAAAATGCTGGGCGGCATGAACGGCCAGGTGTTTTATGCCCGACCACGATTTTGCACCGACAACGGAGCGATGATTGCCTACGCGGGCTGTCAGCGTTTGCTGGCCGGTCAGCGCGATGGCCCGGCGATCTCCGTGCGGGCGCGTTGGCCGATGGAGCAGTTGCCGGCGGTCTGAAACATTGCGCCAAGCGTGCGGCTGAGAGCGTTCGTGCCAACCTTTGCTGCTATGTCGGCTTAAAAATGCCGCTCGCGTTTGGCAAGCAGGTCCTGCAAATTGCTGCGGTGGCGCCAAACGATCAGCACGGTGAGCATGCTGATGGGCAGCAATACCGCCGGGTGCTGCCAGGCCAGCAAGGGCAGGATCAAGGGCGTGGCAATCAATGAGGCCAGCGAACTGGTGCGGGTCAGCAGGAACACCAGCAGCCAGGCGGTCACGGCGAGCAGGGCGGCCGGCGGGAAGATGCCGATTAGCAAGCCCGCGGCAGTGGCCACGCCCTTGCCGCCGCGAAAACGAAAATACAGTGGATACAGATGGCCCAACACTGCGGCAAGACCGACCCAGGCCTGCTGTTGGGCCGAAAGACCGGCCAGGTAGGCGATCAGCACCGGCAGATAGCCCTTGAGCAGATCGCCGAGCAGGGTGACGGCCGCCAGGCGCCAGCCGGCCACGCGTAGCATGTTGGTCGCGCCCGGATTGCCTGAGCCGCTGGTGCGCGGGTCGGGGCCATCCACCAGCCGGCTGAGCAGGATAGCGAAGGACAGGGAGCCGAGCAGGTAGGCGAGAAGCGTCAGCAGCCAGAACATGGGTAGCCAATCCGGGGCGAGGGTGTCCCGATTCTAACGGGGTGTCGCGCCCTTGTCGTGCGGCGGAGAACAAGCAAGTTGGACAGAATATTTATCGAAGGTCTGGACGTGGACACCGTCATCGGTGTGTACGACTGGGAGCGTGGCATTCGCCAATGCCTGCGTCTGGACCTGACCTTCGCCTGGGATATTCGCGCGGCTGCTGCCAGCGATGATCTGAGCCATGCCCTCGACTACGCGGCGGTCTCCGAGCGCATTCAAGACTTTGCCAGCCAGGCACAATTCCAGTTGGTGGAAACCTTCGCCGAGCGTCTGGCCGCCGTGTTGATGGAGGAATTCCAGATTCCTGGGCTGCGTCTGAAGGTGACCAAGCCTGGCGCGGTGCCGGCGGCTGCAGGCGTTGGCGTGGAGATCGTGCGCGGATGTCTGTAAGCCGCGTCGTGCTCGGACTGGGCAGCAACATCCAGCGTACCGAGCACCTGCATGCCGGTCTCGAGGCGCTGAGCGAACTACTGGGCGAGCTGCACTGTTCGCCAGTGTTTGAGAGTTTGCCGGTGGGCATCAAGAGCGGCCCGTTCTACAACCTGGCGGTCAGCGGCACGACCCGCCTGCCGCTCGGCGAGTTGGACCGTAAACTTAAGTTCGTCGAGGCGGACAATGGCCGTTACGCCCCGGATCGCAAGGGCTTGCCGCTGGATATCGACGTGCTGCTGTACGACGAGCTGGTTGGCAATTTCCATGGTCTGATCCTGCCGCGCGCGGAAATTCTCAAGAATGCGTTCGTGCTCTGGCCGCTGGCGCTGTTGGAACCGCAGACACGGCACCCCAGCCTGGGCAAGACCTTTGCCGAATTGTGGAGTGAGGCACGCATCGATCAACAGCTCTGGCCGGTACCTTTCCAGTGGCGGGGAAGTGAATTGACCCCTGTGGACTTGCTGCAAGCCTATCCGACGCCGCCTGCCCCGTAAGGTGGCCTTGAGCGAGCGATACCCATCGTGTCAGTTGGCATTGATGGGTATCGGCGTGTGCCACCGGGTCAACCCGAGTCATCCTGGTCGCGCCTCAATCCACCCTACTCACCGTCGCTTTTTCACATCCTATGGCTGTGTTTCAGCGCCTTTCTTCAGCGCTTCGGCGTAGTCCTGTTTGTAATGCTTGAGCGCCTTGAGCCGCTCCTGTTGCAGAGCTTCGCCCAATTCCGCGCCTTGCAAACCGTTTTCCAGCAACGGCTGGATGGCTACGGCCCGCGCACGAGCGGCGGCGCCGCGCAAATAAGCGGCTTGGGGATATGGGCGTTGTTCCAATCCGAGCCGGCCGCGTGCGTCCATCTCGCTGGCCGCGATGAACTCTTCAAAACGCTGCGGGCGCCGAAAGACATCGAAGCGCTGGAGCAACTCCAGTAGCGTGCTGGGACGCAGTTCAATGGCCCGATGGCTGTGGGTGTGGTATTCGCCAACCAGCAGGGCCAGTTCGGCGCAGTCCCTGGGCACCTTGCAGCGCTCGTTGATGGCCTTGATCAGCCGGTAGCCTTTGTTTTCATGGGCGATATGGCGGGGCCATTCGGCCTTGGGTGTCAGGCCCTTGCCCACGTCGTGGAGCAGGCAGGCCCAGCGCACGGTCAGCGGTTGCTGATGCTCGGCGCATTGAAGCAGCACGCGCAGAACATGATCGCCCGTGTCGATTTCCGGGTGGTGCACCGCTGTTTGCGGTACGCCGAACAGGACATCGATTTCCGGCAGCAACTCAGCCAGCGCGCCACAGTCACGCAGCACCTGAATGAACACGTCCGGGCGCGGTTCCAACAAGGCGCGGGAAATTTCCTTCCAGCTGCGCTCGGGGGTGAGAGCACGCAACTCGCCCGATTCGCTGAGCTGACGCATCAATGCCAGGGTCGCCGGGGCGACGGTAAAACCCAAGGGGGCGTAACGGGCGGCGAAGCGCGCTACGCGCAGCACGCGGAGTGGGTCTTCGGCAAAGGCTGGGGATACGTGGCGCAGCAGGCGAGCGGCAAGGTCACGCTGGCCGCCGTAGGGGTCATAAAGCTGGCCGTGTTCGTCTTCGGCGATGGCGTTAATGGTCAGGTCGCGGCGAATCAGGTCGTCTTCCAGCGTGACATCCGGGCTGGCATGGAAGGTAAACCCACCATAGCCGCGGCCACTTTTGCGTTCGGTACGCGCCAGGGCGTATTCCTCACCCGTATGCGGGTGCAGGAAGACCGGGAAGTCCGCACCGACCGGGCGATAGCCCAGCTCGCCCATCTGTTCGGCGCTTGCGCCCACCACCACCCAATCGACCTCGGTCACCGGCCTGCCGAGCAGGCGATCACGTACGGCGCCACCAACTTTATAAATTTGCATCGTCACCTCCGTGGCCGCGCAGAATAACAGCCGGCGCGGTCAGGGACGATCACCGGGCGGGCGGCAATTCCTCGAGCAGAGCGTCCACAGCGTGCTTGAGCAGCTCGTTGCGCTGATGCGTCGGGCTCAGCCCGGTGCGGGTGATCCCTTCCCACAGCACCTTGCCGCCGGCATCGGTAATGCGCAGGCGCAACGTGCCGGTTTCATCCGAAAAACGATGGATCGCCTGGTAGGGGCCCAGCGGGTTGGGTGGTGGCATGTCGACGTGATAGTCCAGCGGGGTTTCGCGGATCGCCAGCCAGTAATACACCTGCAAGGCGCCCTCGCGGGTTTCCTGGTAACCACGGTCGGCAAAGCCTTCGCGCAAGCTCTTGGCAAGCAGCGGATATCCGGCGGGATAGGGCAACTCTCCATTGATGGCCTGATCGGGGGCCACCAATTGGTAGTCATGCACGGTACCGAAGTCTGCTGCGCTGTGGAGCACCTCCACCGGTGGAGGTGTGTCTGCTGTACTGCAGGCGATCAGCAGCAGGCTGGTCGTAAGTGTGAGACACGTGCGCATGGCAAGCCTCCAGTGCCTGAAGCAGGTTCAGATCGGGGGCAGAGCAAGATCCAGGTGCGGGTAATCGTCCTCGCCGCCTTCGCCACCGCCACTGTGGGAGGGAATGTGCTGGCTGTGAATGATCTTGTCACCGCGCACCGTATCAAGGTGCACGTCGAACCCCCACAGGCGGTGCAGATGCTTGAGCACTTCATGGGTTGAGGTGCCCAGTGGTTTTCGCTCGTGTTGCTGGTGGCGCAAGGTCAGTGAACGGTCGCCGCGCCGGTCGACATTCCACACTTGGATGTTCGGCTCACGGTTGCCGAGGTTGTACTGGGCGGCCAGTTGCTCGCGGATCGCCTGGTAACCGACATTATCATGGATGGCGGGCACCAGCAGTTCGTCCCTCTGGTCGTCATCCAGCACGCTGAACAGTTTGAGGTCACGTATCACCTTGGGTGACAGAAACTGCAGGATGAAGCTTTCATCCTTGAAGTTGGACATGGCGAACTTGAGGGTTTCCAGCCAGTTGCTGCCGGCGTAATCGGGAAACCACTGGCGGTCTTCCGCGGTGGGCGCTTCACAGATACGCCGCAGGTCGCTGTAGATGGCAAAGCCCAAAGTGTAGGGGTTGATGCCGCTGTAATACGGGCTGTCAAAACCCGGCTGGTAGATCACGCTGGAATGTGCCTGCAGGAATTCAAGCATGAAGCCATCGGTGACCAAGCCTTCGTCATACAGGCTGTTCATCAGGGTGTAGTGCCAGAAAGAGGCCCAGCCTTCGTTCATGACCTGGGTTTGCCGCTGTGGATAGAAGTACTGCGCGACCTTGCGCACGATGCGTACGATTTCGCGCTGCCAGGGTTCCAGCAGCGGCGCGTGCTTCTCGATGAAATACAGGATGTTTTCCTGAGGCTCGGCGGGGAAGCGCTTGCTGTCGTCCTTGCGCTTGTCTTTGTCGACGCTCTTGGGAATGGTCCGCCACAGGTCGTTGAGTTGCTTCTGGATATGCTCTTCGCGGCTTTTCTGGCGCAGGCGCTCCTCTTCGGCCGAAATGGGGTACGGGCGCTTGTAGCGGTCGACACCGTAGTTCATCAGCGCGTGGCAGGAGTCCAGCAGGTCTTCCACCGCATCGATGCCGTGGCGCTCCTCGCACTGCACGATGTATTGCTTGGCGAACACCAGATAATCGATGATCGAACTGGCATCGGTCCAGCTGCGGAACAGGTAGTTACCCTTGAAGAAGCTGTTGTGGCCATAGCAGGCATGGGCGATCACCAAGGCCTGCATGCACATGGTGTTCTCTTCCATCAGGTAGGCGATGCACGGGTCCGAGTTGATCACGATCTCGTAGGCCAGACCCATCTGCCCGCGTGTATAGCCCTTCTCGGTGGCCAGAAAATGCTTGCCGTAGGACCAATGGTGATAGCCGATGGGCATGCCCACGGAGGCGTAGGCGTCCATCATCTGCTCGGCCGTGATCACCTCGATCTGGTTGGGGTAGGTTTCCAAGCCGTAGCGCTTGGCCAGCCGGCCGATTTCGCGGTCATAGGTCTGGATCAAATCGAAGGTCCACTCCGAGCCTACGGACAGCGGTTGTCGCTTTTTCTCCCTGCTGCTCGGCTCTCTGGCATTCATGAGCTAAGTCTCCGCTGAAAGAGTTCGCGAAACACCGGATAAATATCGCTGGCAGAGACCAGCTGCTGCTGGGCGAAGCTGTCTTCAAAGGCCTCGCGCACGGCTTCGTATTCGTACCACAGAGCCTGGTGTTCTCGCGGGGTGATCTCGACATAGGTGAAGTACTGAACGTAGGGCATGATTTTCTCGATCAGCATGTCTCGGCACAGGGGCGAGTCGTCGTTCCAGTTATCACCATCTGAAGCCTGGGCACCGTAGATGTTCCATTCATTCACCGGATAGCGCTCGGCCATGACTTCATGCATCAGTTTCAAGGCGCTGGACACGATGGTGCCGCCGGTTTCCCGAGAATAGAAAAATTCCTCCTCGTCGACTTCCTTGGCGCTGGTGTGGTGGCGGATGAACACTACTTCGATCTTGTCGTAGTTTCGCTTGAGGAACAGATATAGAAGGATGAAGAAGCGCTTGGCAATGTCCTTGGTCGATTGGGTCATCGAGCCGGACACGTCCATCAGACAGAACATCACTGCCTTCGAGCTGGGGTTGGGATGCTTGACCAGCAGGTTGTACTTGAGGTCGAAGGTATCGAGGAACGGGATCTTGTCGATGCGTGCGCGCAATTTACCGATCAGTGCTTCGGTGGCCTGGATATCGGTGAAATTGTCCGGCTCTTCGCGCTTCAGACGCTCCAGTTCGACCCGTGCCTCGCGCAGCTTGAGGCGGCTGCTGCCCGACAGGGCGATGCGCCGGGCCTGGGCTGAGCGCAGAGTGCGGATGATATTGATGCGGGCCGGGTTGCCCTCGTTGCTGATTCCGGCGCGCACGGTCTTGAAGGTGTCGGCGCCGGTTATGTGCCGCTTGACCAGGTTGGGCAGTTCCAGGTCCTCGAACATGAAATCGAGGAATTCCTCCTGGGTAATCTGAAAGACGAAGTCATCCAGCCCCTCGCCCTTGTCGCTGGCACCACTGCCGGCACCGCCTGCGCCGCCACCGGAAGGGCGGGGGATGCGTTCTCCGGCGACGAACTCCTTGTTGCCGGGGTGCACGGTGGTCTGGCGCCCACCCTGACCATGGTGGAAAACCGGTTCGTCGATGTCGCGGCCTGGAATGCTGATCTGTTCGCCGTGTTCCATGTCGGTTATGGAGCGTCGGCCAACCGCTTCCTCCACCGCTTTTTTGATATGGCCGCGGTAGCGGCGCAAAAAGCGCTGGCGGTTCACCGTGCTCTTGTTCTTGCCATTCAGTCGGCGGTCGATCACATAACTCATAGGTCGTGCCCCTTAGGGGCAGCTGTCAGCTTCTAGCTGCAAGCCGCAAGTGAAAAGCCGCGCTTTGGGCGTGCCGGGTTCCCGCTTGCCGCTTGCCGCTCACCGCTTGCCGCTGCCTTATTGCGATTTGCGTACTCGCAGGTACCACTCGGACAACAGACGCACCTGTTTTTCCGTGTAGCCGCGTTCGACCATACGCACCACGAAATCGTTGTGCTTCTTCTGATCCTCCTTGCTCGCCTTGGCGTTGAAACTGATGACTGGCAGCAGATCCTCGGTGTTGGAGAACATTTTCTTCTCGATCACCACGCGCAGTTTTTCATAGCTCAGCCAGCTGGGATTCTTGCCATTGTTGTTGGCGCGGGCGCGCAGCACGAAGTTGACGATCTCGTTGCGGAAATCCTTCGGGTTGCTGATGCCGGCGGGTTTCTCGATCTTTTCCAGTTCCTCGTTGAGGGCCATGCGGTTGAGAATTTCGCCGGTCTCCGGGTCGCGGTATTCCTGATCCTGGATCCAGAAGTCGGCATACAGCACATAGCGGTCGAAGATGTTCTGTCCGTATTCGCTGTAGGACTCCAGGTAGGCCGTCTGGATTTCCTTGCCGATAAACTCGATATAGCGCGGCGCCAGATATTCCTTGAGGAAGCGCAGGTAGCGTTCGCGCACCTCGGCGGGGAATTGCTCCTGCTCGATTTGCTGCTCGAGCACGTAGAGCAGGTGCACCGGGTTGGCGGCGATCTCATGGGGGTCGAAGTTGAACACCTTGGAGAGGATCTTGAAGGCGAAGCGGGTGGAAAGCCCGTTCATGCCCTCGTCGACACCGGCGTTGTCCCGGTATTCCTGGATCGACTTGGCCTTGGGGTCGGTGTCTTTGAGGTTCTCGCCGTCATAGACGCGCATCTTCGAATAGATGTTGGAGTTCTCCGGCTCCTTGAGACGTGACAGCACCGAGAACTGGGCCAGCATCTTCAGCGTATCGGGCGCGCAATGGGCCTTGGACAGCGAGCTGTTGGTCAGCAGCTTGTCGTAGATCTTGATCTCGTCGGTAACCCGCAGGCAGTAGGGCACCTTGACGATGTAGATGCGGTCGATGAACGCTTCGTTGTTCTTGTTGTTGCGGAAGTTGTGCCATTCCGACTCGTTGGAGTGGGCCAGCAGGATGCCGTTGAAGGGGATCGAGCCCAGTCCCTCGGTGCTGTTGTAGTTGCCTTCCTGGGTCGCGGTCAGCAGCGGGTGCAGCACCTTGATCGGCGCCTTGAACATCTCTACGAATTCCATCAGGCCCTGGTTACCCCGGCACAGCGCGCCCGAATAGCTGTAGGCATCGGCGTCGTTCTGTGGGAAGTCTTCGAGCTTGCGGATATCTACCTTGCCGACCAGCGAGGAAATGTCCTGGTTGTTTTCATCGCCCGGTTCGGTCTTGGCAATGGCGATCTGGTTGAGGATCGACGGGTACAGCTTGACCACGCGGAACTGGCTGATGTCGCCGCCGTATTCCTGCAAGCGTTTGGTGGCCCAGGGCGACATGATGGCGGACAGGTAGCGCAGCGGAATGCCGTATTCCTCTTCGAGAATGGCGCCGTCTTCGGTGGCGCTGAACAGGCCCAGCGGCGATTCGAACACGGGGGAGCCCTTGATGGCATAGAAGGGGACCTTCTCCATCAACTGCTTGAGCTTTTCCGCCAGTGAGGATTTACCGCCGCCGACCGGGCCGAGCAGGTAGAGGATCTGCTTTTTTTCCTCGAGGCCTTGGGCGGCGTGGCGGAAGAAGGAGACGATCTGTTCGATGCACTCTTCCATGCCATGGAAATCGCCGAAGGTGGGGTAGCGGCGAATGACCTTGTTGGAAAAGATCCGCGACAAGCGCGGATCGATCGATGTGTCGATCAACTCCGGCTCACCAATGGCCAGCAGCAGGCGTTCCGCTGCGCTGGCATACGCGGCACGGTCTTCCTTGCATAGGTCGAGATATTCCTGCAGGGAATACTCTTCCTGTCGAGTCGTCTCGAATCGTTGCTGAAAGTGGCTAAAAATGCTCATCGCATCACCTCGCTCGATTTAAGGAGCCGGCGTGGCTCGTTCTTGCGGGTGCTGACAACCCGTCGACACGTCGATCAGGTAAATCCCCCAGAACCTAAAGGTCGCTATCGCCGGAAGCCGGTGGTCCGGCTTTCCCCTTTTTGGATGGTCTGAGGTCAAGGATAGTTCGTTATCGGCAGGGTCAAGGTGCGTTGCTTTCGTGCCGAGCGAAGGGAGGGTGAGCGGTAACGAAGCAGCCCAGCGCTGACGCGGTTTGTCGTCGGAAAAACTATTCCGTGCCGGCGGTCGCGGTGTCCTGCGGGAAGGTGGCCTGCCACAATTCGAAGCCGCCATCCAGGCTGTACACCGCGCTGAAGCCCTGGTGGACCAGGTAGGCGGCTGCGCTTTGGCTGGAAATACCGTGATAGCAGGAGACGATCAGAGGTTGGTCAAAATCGGCCCCGGCGATGAAGTCGGCCAGGTTGTGATTGTCCAGGTGCTGGGCGCCGATGATATGGCCGCGTGCGTAGCTGTGCGGATCGCGGATATCCACCAGCACGGCGCCTTGGGCGCGCAATGCCTGGGCTTGCTGGGGGGAGATGCGTTCATAGGTGTCGGACATGGCGGGTTCCTGTAGAAAGCGAGGGGGCATGTTGGGCCGGCTGCTGGTGCGATGCCGGCCTCGAGCACCCTTAGGGGCATCGCAGCGATGCCCAAGAGCACCCCATTTTACGCCGGGGCTATAGGCGTCTGGGTTTTGGCATTTTTGCCGCGTGGTTGCTTCTTGGGGCAATCACAGCGGTGCAGTTCTCCGCTGTCCACGTTCAACAAGGTCATCGCGTTGCCCCAGACGCAGCCGGTGTCCAGGGCATGCAGGCCGGGCTCGTTGCAGTTGCCCTCCAGGGCCGCCCAGTGGCCAAAGATGATCTTTTGTCCGCGGGTTTTGCGACCAGGGTGGCTGAACCAAGGCGCGTAGCCGGACGGTGCACTACCCAGGCCTTCCTTGCTTTTCAGATCAAGGGCGCCCGTTGCGGTACAAAAACGCATGCGCGTGAAGTAATTGGTGATCACGCGCAAGCGCGCGGCGCCGTGCAGCTCCTCGCTCCATTGCTCGGGCTCGTTGCCGTACATGCCGTCGAGAAACAGCGGCAGGCGGGCGTCGTCGCGCAGGGCTTCCTCGACTTCACCGGCGCGCTGCAGGGCTTCCTGCAAGGTCCATTGCGGCGGAATGCCGGCATGCACCAAGGCAATGTCTCGCTCGGCGTCGTAGTGCAGCAGCTTCTGTCGGCGCAGCCAGTCCAGCAGGTCGTTGCGGTCGGGAGCGTCGAGAATCTCGCGCAGGGTGTCGTGCTTTTTCTGGCGTTCGATGTTATTCGCAATGGCCAGCAGATGCAGGTCATGGTTGCCTAGCACGGTGGTCACCGAATCACGCATGGCATACAGGAAGCGCAGGGTTTCCAGCGATTGCGGGCCGCGGTTGACCAGGTCGCCGACCAGCCACAAGTGGTCATGGGCCGGATCGAAGTGGACCCGCTCCAGCAAGCATTTCAGCGGTTGCAGGCAACCTTGCACGTCTCCAGCGGCATACAGCGCCATCAGTGCAACGCTCCGGGAACGGCCAGGCTAAAGGGCGCGATGATCGCCTCGAAGTGCTGGCCATCGTCGGCCAGCATGTGGAAGCTGCCCTGCATGCTGCCGACTTCGGTGTGCATCAGCGTACCGCTGGTATAGGTATGGCTGTGCCCCGGCGGCAGGTGAGGTTGCTGGCCGACCACGCCTTCGCCGCGCACTTCCTGCACCTGGCCGTCGCCGTCGGTGATGATCCAGTGGCGACTGAGCAGTTGGGCACCTACAGCGCCGCTGTTAAGCACGGTAATGGTGTAGGCAAAGGCGAACCGCTGGGCATCCGGCTGGGAGCGCTCGGGCAGGTAGCGGGTGACGACGCTGACGTCGATGAGGTGGCGGCTATCGGACATGCAAGGCTCTCACAGTAAGGCGAGGTTCGAGTCTAGGGCGTTTCGCCGTGCGTTGTCTGCAGGGCCAGTTGGTCGGCGAGGCGCACGAAAGCGGCCAGGTCCAATTGCTCGGGACGCAAGCCGCCGTCCACGTCGGCGGCCTCGATGGCCGGTGCAGGCAGCAGATTCTTCAGTGTGTTGCGCAGCGTCTTGCGGCGCTGATTGAAGGCTTCGCGCACCACGCGTGCCAGCATGCGAGGGTCCTGAGCCGGATGCGGCAGCGTTTCATGGGGCGTCAGGCGGACAATCGCCGAGTCGACCTTGGGCGCCGGGTTGAAAGCGCCGGGGCCGACATTGAACAGGTGCTCCACACGGCAGTAATACTGAACCATGATCGACAAGCGGCCCCAATCGCCGCCGCCGGGGGCCGCGGCCAAGCGCTCAACGACCTCCTTCTGCAGCATGAAATGCATGTCGCGGATCAGGTGGGCATGATCGAGCAGGTGGAAAATCAGCGGGGTGGAGATGTTGTAGGGTAGGTTGCCGACGATGCGCAGGCTGTGTGCATCTTCGCTGAGCCGGGTGAAATCGAATTTGAGCGCATCTCCCTGGTTCAGGTGAAAGTTCGGCAGGCTGCCGAATTTGCCCTGCAGGATCGGTATCAGGTCAAGGTCAAGTTCAATGACATCCAATCGCGCGCCGCTGTCCAGCAAACCCTCGGTCAAGGCACCCTGGCCCGGACCGATTTCCACCAGATGCTCGCCGGCACGCGGATAAATGCCCCGCAGGATGCGATGAATCACGCCCGCATCATGCAGAAAATTCTGGCCAAAGCGCTTGCGTGCGCGGTGTTGGTATTCGGACATCAGGGCAGCTCCAGGCTTCGGCTGCACGCGGCAGGCGCAACGCTCAAGACAAAAAGGAAAGAGGCGCAGTTTACCAGTGAACCGTTGCCTCACGCTGCACGTCATCAGCTGTTGTGGCGCAGGGCGATGGAGATCTTTGCACCACAAACAGACTCTTGCGGTCTGGTTGCGGCTTTAACGCCGGCTGCCAGCCATCTGGTATGCCGTCTCCAGGGCCACCTGCAGGCTACCGGTATCAATCCGGCCCGTGCCCGCCAAGTCCAGGGCGGTGCCATGGTCGACCGAGGTGCGGATGATCGGCAGGCCCAGGGTGACATTGACCGCAGCGCCGAAACCTTTGTATTTGAGCACAGGCAATCCTTGGTCGTGATACATGGCCAGCACCGCGTCGCACTGCTCCAGATGCTTGGGTGTGAACAGCGTATCAGCCGGCAGCGGGCCGATCAGGTCGAAACCTTCGTCGCGCAGGCGCGCCAGACTGGGTGCGATGATGTCGAGTTCTTCGCGACCGAGGTGGCCGCCTTCACCGGCATGGGGGTTGAGGCCACAGACCAGAATGCGTGGCTGGGCGATCCCGAACCTCTCCACCAGGTCCGCATGCAGGATGCGCGTGACCCGTTCCAGGCGTTCGGGGGTAATCGCGGCGGCGACATCCTTGAGCGGCAGATGGGTGGTGACCAGGGCCACCCGCAGGCCGTGGGTTGCGAGCATCATCACCACTTGCTCGGTGTGGGTCAGTTCGGCGAGAAATTCTGTGTGTCCCGAAAAGGGGACACCTGCCTGGTTGATTACACCCTTGTGAACCGGGGCGGTGATCATGCCGGCGAAGTCGCCGTCCAGGCAGCCTTGGCCGGCGCGACGCAGGGTTTCCAGCACGTAAGCGGCATTGTGTGGGTCCAGGTGACCGGCTTGCGCGGGGGCTGCTAGCGGAGTGTCCCAGACATACAGGCTGCCTGCCGAGGCAGGGGCGCTGGGCCATGCGGAGGGTCCGACAGCGATGACAGTAATCGGTACGCCAAGCTGGGCGGCGCGCTGTTCCAGCAGCTCGTGGCTGGCGATGGCCACCAGAATATGCGGTTGAGCCTGGCGGGCCAGGAGCAGGCACAAGTCCGGGCCGATACCGGCCGGCTCACCGGGGGTCAGGGCAAAGCGACGGGGTTCGGACATGACAGACCTCGATAGCAGGCGTCGGGCGACACTAGGGTCAAAACGACGGGACAACAGACACGCCGGCACAGTGGCTGTGGCAGAGGCCAACTGGGGGACTCAGACGTCTCACAAAGGCAGCGCTGCAAGCGGGCCCACCTGGTTCTGATTTTGGAGCCAGGTGGCTTTTCAGGGTTTTGTTACAGTTTGACCTCTACATACGCCTCGTCACGGATCTGGCGCAGCCAGGTCTGCAATTCTTCGTCGTATTTACGGTTGCGCAGGGCGGTGAGCGCCTGTTGTTCGCGGAACTGGGCGCTACTGTCGGTTGCGCGGCGGCCGAGGACTTCCAGCACGTGCCAGCCGAAGGGGCTTTGGAACGGCTTGGACAGTTGACCGGCCGGCGTATTGGCCATCACCGCGCGGAATTCGGGCACCAGGGCATTGGGGTCGATCCAGTTGAGATCGCCACCATTGAGGGCCGAGCCCGGATCTTCGGAGAAGCGCTTGGCCAGGGTGGCAAAATCCTCGCCGGCTTGCAGGCGTTGATGCAGGCGCTCGGCCAGGCGACGGCTTTCGTCCAGGCTGCGGATTTCACTGGGTTTGATCAGGATATGCCGCACGTGCACTTCTTCGCGCACCAGGGTGCCGCCGCCGCGCTTGTCGAGCAATTTGAGAATGATGAAGCCGCCCGGTGCTCGCAGGGGCTCGGTGATATCGCCGGGGCGCAGGGAGGAAATCATCGAATCGAAGGGGGCCGGCAGTTGGGCTGCCTTGCGCCAGCCCATGTCGCCGCCTTCCAGGGCCGTTTCGCTGGCCGAGCGGGTAATCGCCAGCTGGGCGAAATCGGCGCCCTGACGTAGTTGCCGGTGAACCTCGCGTGCCTGGCGTTCGGCGGCCTGGATGGTTTCGCTGGAGGAGCCGTCGGGCAGCGGGATCAAAATATTGGCCAGGTGAAATTCTTCGGACAGCTGCAGCTTGCCCAGGTCGGAGGCGAGAAAATTCTGCACTTCCTGGTCAGTAACCTGGATGCGCTCGGCGACACGGCGCTGACGCACACGGCTGATGATCATCTCGCGGCGCACCTGATCGCGCGCTTCTTCATAGGACAGGCCGTCGCGGGCCAGGGCGGCCTGGAACTGCGCCAGGCTCATGCCGTTACGTTGGGCAATGCTGGCCATGGCGCCATTGAGCTCCTCATCACCGATGCGGATGCCCGAGCGTTCGCCGATCTGCAGCTGAATATTTTCAATGATCAGCCGTTCCAGCACCTGCTGGCTGAGCACATGTTCGGGGGGCAGGGCCGCGCCGCGCTTGGCGATGGTTTGCTGGACTTCGTTCAGGCGCTGCTGCAGTTGGCTGTGCATGATCACATCGTTGTCGACAATGGCGACCACGCGATCCAGGGGGCGGACGTCGGCCGTGACCGTGCCGGTGAACAACAGCGCGCCCAACAGCAGCGGGCGCAGACAATCAGAAAGCTTGGTCTTCACGTGTTCGGTAACCTTGAATGCCTTGGTCGAGGAAGGACTCTAACTTGTTGCCGGTAACTCCGCCGAGTCCTTTGAGGACAATTTGCAGAAAGATGCCGCGGTCTGGGTCGTCGTTCTGGGCGGGGTCGAGGCTGGTCTCGTCGTAGTCGATCCAGTAACGATTGACCAGACGTAGTTTCCAGCAGCAGCTGTCGTATTCGAAACCGCCCATGGCTTCCAGGGTGCGGTTGCGACTGTAGTCATGCTGCCAGCGGGCAATCAGGCTCCACTGCGGCACGATGGGCCAGATGGTCGAGAAGTCATGCTGGCTGATCTTGTAGTAGTTCTTGACGTAGTTGGGGCTGCCGGGCGTGCCGAAGTCCGGGTTGGTTCCATACAAGCCCGTAACCGGGTCATAACGGGTAATGTCGTTGCGGTAGCGATAACCCACATTGACGATCTTGTTGGGATTGTCAGCCGGCTGGTAATGGAACATGGCGCTGCCGGAGCGAGTGCGGTGAGCATCCGGGTCCCAGTTGAAGGTCGAATTAAGGCGCCAGTCCTGATTGAAACGGTACTGATATTCCAGCGCGTAAGGCGACACCGACGACAGTGCATCGGCACGGGTTTCGTAGCGTATGTCGGGTAGCTGGACTTCGCGATCCCGGAAATAAAAAATCTGCCCGATGGAAAAGCGCTGGCGCTCGAAGCCGTTGGCCTGGATCCAGCGGTTGGTCAACCCGAACGACAGCTGATTGGCGTCGCCAATGCGATCCTTGCCAGAGAAACGGTTGTCGCGCCACAGGGAGGAATAGCTGAAGGTGCTCTCACCAGTGTCGAAGATTGGGATGTCATCCTGGTCTTCGTGGGGCGCGTACAGATAGAACAGGCGTGGTTCCAGCGTTTGCCGGAAGGGTTTGCCAAACCATTGGGTATCGCGATCGAAATACAGGCCTGCATCGAGGCTGAAGATCGGGATGCCGCGATCCGGGGCATCGTCAAATGTATTGCCCGTGCCCAGCGTGGCAAGCCCCCTGGTATCCAGATCCAGGTCGTATTGAGTGTGGGCGTATTTGACCGTCGGTTTGATGAATCCCCAGGTCCACTGGAGTGGCAGGCTGACGCTGGGCTCCAGATGTACGCGGCTGCCTTCGGCGCGCTTCAGGCCACGTAAGTTCTCGTCATACCAACGGGTCTGGTTACCATCAATATCGGTGAACAGGCCGCTACGCAGGCTGCGCTCAAACTGCACGTATTCCGC
This sequence comes from Pseudomonas sp. B392_1p, assembly GCF_052245235.1. Taxonomy (NCBI): domain Bacteria; kingdom Pseudomonadati; phylum Pseudomonadota; class Gammaproteobacteria; order Pseudomonadales; family Pseudomonadaceae; genus Pseudomonas; species Pseudomonas sp. B392_1p. Next base: position 62,345 of record NZ_JBQPXM010000004.1, on the reverse strand, counting down.
GCCATAACTGAAATTCAATCCGCCCGGCTGCACCGGCAGGCGGCCATTCACCGTCAATTGCGGCATCCGATTGTAGGGTGTCACGTCGGTGACCGAGGTCATTTCGTAGCCGTGGGCGGCCAGGCGCGCGGTAAAACTGTCGCCGCGCCAGCTCAGGCTGCCGCGCTGGTTGAGAAAGTCCGAGGTGCCGATGCCCAGGTTGGTGGACAGGTCCTGGAAGTAGTAGGGATCGCTGATGTCGGTGTAGTCGACCTCGGCCAGCAGGCGTGAACTCAGACCGGCACGGTGTTGCCAGCTGTACATCCAGCGGTTGGATTCGTACTCGGACTGCAGTTCGCGTTCGGTTTCCTTGTCATCCAGCCAGGCGGCGCCAAACTGGCCTTCGCTGTTCTTGCCCAGGTAGCGGAATTCACCTTCCATCAACAAGCCGCGCTCGGTCATATAGTGCGGATAGAGCGTGGCGTCGTAGTTCGGCGCCAGGTTGATGTAGAACGGCGTTTGCAAGCTGAAGCCGGTGTCGCTCGAGGTGCTGATGCTGGGGGCCAGGAAACCGGTTTGGCGACGCTCATCAATTGGGAAATAAATGTACGGCGTATAGAACACCGGAATGTCCTTGACCCGCAGTGTCACGTTGGTGGCGGTACCAAAGCCGGTGGCCGGGTTGAGCGTGACGGTGTTGCCCCTCAGGTGCCAGGTGTTTTCGCCCGGCTCGCAGCGCGTGTAAGTGCCGTCTTTGAGGCGCACGACGGCGGTTTCCTCACGCTTGGCATAGCGTGCGCTGCCCCGTGAATGGGTCTGGTGGATAACGTACTCGGCGTTATCCACCTGGGCGGCGCCCGTGTCCAGCTGCAGTTCGGCATGATCGCCCAGCACCAGCATGCCGTTGTCACGCAGGCGGACATTGCCGTCCAGAATGCCGCGGTTTTGCAGCTGGTTCAGGTGCGCCGTGTCGGACTCGACCTGCATGCTGCCCTGGCGCAAGACCACATCGCCGGTCAGGGTCGTGCGTTCATCGCGCTGCTCGTACACCGAGGCGTTGGCCGACGCGTAGGTCGGCGATTGGTCGCGCGGCGTGGTGTCATACATGCCCGGGCGTTGTGGTTCGACGTAGCTGCCCATGCAGTACGGGCCGACTTCGGCCAGTTGCGCGGCGTTGAGTTGCTCGCGGGGTACCCAGTCGAGATGACGGTATGGATTGGGTGCGAGTGCGGTGGATGCCTGGGATTGGGGCGTTTGTGTCGCTGCCGGCTCAGGGTCGGAGCTGCTATGCTGCGGACGCGGCGGCAGGTCGGCGGTTTCGGCGTCATCCACAGGGGCGCACGCCCAATCATCGGCGCTTACCGCGCGACAATCGAACTGCTCTTCCGCGCTGACGAATGTAGCCGCAACGGATTGCAAGGCGAGCATGCCTCCGGTCACCAGCAGCGGAAGTTTTTTGCGAAATGCGGGGGGGGTATCGGCCATCTTCCGGGTCCGGCTTCCTGCGCTCGAAGGGCCTGCGAAGAGCCGTCGCACGCCTCTCAATGGGCTGATAAAGATTTTGGATGATAAAACATGACCTGCGTAACGGCCAGCGCCGTCGGAGACTCCTGAATGCTTGAACCTGATGTTCGTCTGCAACAACTATCTGCCTGGTTCGACCAGCAATTGTCGCACCTGTTCGCAGAGCATGGCTGGGGAACCGTACCACAGGGTACCTTGACCCCTGCCAGCAGCGACGCCAGCTTTCGCCGCTATTTTCGCTGGGAGGCCGAGGGACGCAGCCTGATTCTCATGGATGCGCCGCCACCTCAAGAAGACTGTAGACCCTTCGTCAACGTGGCTGCGTTGCTGGCGACCGCCGGTGTGCATGTGCCGCGCGTACTCGCCAGTGATCTGCAGCACGGCTTTCTGCTGCTCGACGATCTGGGACGCCAAACGTATCTGGATGTGATCGACGACACGAATGCCGATGTGCTGTTCGAGGACGCGGTGCGTGCGCTGTTGGCATTCCAGCAGCTACCCCTGGATCCGGGTCTGCCGCTTTACGATGAAGCGCTGCTGCGCCGAGAGTTGCAACTGTTTCCCGACTGGTACTTGAAGCATGAGCGGGGAATCGAATGGCAAGGCGAGCGACTGGCTGCCTGGCAACGGATCTGCACGTTGCTGATTGATAACGCCTTGGCGCAGCCCCAGGTGTTGGTACACCGCGACTTCATGCCGCGCAATCTGATGCTCAGCGAGCCCAATCCTGGTGTGCTGGATTTTCAGGATGCGGTATACGGCCCGGTTACCTATGACATTACGTGTTTGTTCAAAGATGCCTTCCTTAGTTGGCCTCAAGCGCGTGTCGATGCCTGGCTGCAACGCTATTGGCAGCAAGCGCATGCGCAGGGCATTAAGGTGCCCGAGCAGTTCGAGGATTTCTTGCGCGCCAGCGACCTGATGGGCGTGCAACGGCACCTGAAAGTGATCGGTATTTTCGCGCGCATCTGCCATCGCGATGGCAAGCCCCGCTACCTCGGTGACGTGCCGCGCTTCTTCGCCTATCTGGACGAAGTGGTAGCCCGCCGGCCAGAGCTTGCGGAGCTGGGTGAATTGCTCGCCACCTTGCGCGCCGAGGAAGTCTCGCGATGAAGGCCATGATTCTTGCCGCAGGCAAGGGCGAGCGGCTGCGTCCGTTGACGCTGCATACGCCCAAACCGTTGGTGCGGGTCGGCGGCATGCCCTTGATCGAGTACCACGTGCGGGCGCTGGCGGCGGCGGGCTTTACCGAGCTGGTTATCAACCACGCCTGGCTTGGCTCGCAGATTGAGGATTATCTGAGGGATGGCGCTCGCTTCGGCGTGCGTATCGTCTATTCGCCGGAAGGTGAACCGCTGGAGACCGGTGGCGGCATCCAGCGCGCGCTGCCGCTGCTTGGAGAAGCACCGTTTGCGGTGGTCAATGGTGATATCTGGACCGATTACGACTTCAGTCGGCTGCGCGGCGAATGGTCGACTTCAGCCCATCTGGTTCTGGTCGATAACCCTGAGCATCATCCTGGCGGTGATTTTGGCTGGAGTGCTGGGCAATTGGCCACCGAAGAGGCGATCTCGCGTCTAACCTATAGCGGAATCGCCGTTTTGCACCCTCGCTTGTTCGCTCAGTGCCCGGGCGGCGCATTCAAGCTGGCGCCGTTGCTGCGCCAGGCGCTGTCCGATGGTCAGGCCAGCGGTGAATATTATTCAGGGCGCTGGATCGATGTCGGCACTCATGAACGACTGGCGCAGGTCGAGCGCCTGCTGACTGGAGAATCTTGACCCATGCTTTGGCCTGTCACTTTGTTGGGCGCCGTCGCCGGGCTGGCGTTGGCCAGTATTCCAGGCGCACTGCTGGGCGGCGTGCTGGGCCATAGCGTTGATCGACGCCTGCGCCTGAAATCCTGGGGGGGGCTGGCCAAGCGACTGGGCTGGGCCGAAGAACTGCCCGACAACGATCTGCAGTTTCTTTTGCTTGGCCGTCTGGCCAAGAGTGAAGGGCGCGTGGATGAGGCGCATATTGCCCAGACACGGGAGGAAATGCGCCGACTGCACCTGGATGCCGAAGGTCGCAAAAAGGCTATCGCCGCCTTTACGCGCGGTAAAACGGGCGGCGATGGCTTGCGCTTGCCCTTGCATCGCCTGCGCAACCGACCCGAGCTGGTGCGCCGTCTGCTCAGCAGTTGCTGGCGCCTGGCCGCAGCAGAGGGCAAGGTCAGTGACCGCAAGCGCGACCTGATCCTGCTCTGGGGCCGCTGGGCCGGTTGTTCGCCGGGTCAAGTGTTATCGCTTTATCAGCGCACCCAACATGAAACGCGCGGTAGTACGGCCACCGTCACCACGCGGGCACGCAACGCTTATGAAGCTGCGTTGCACCTGTTGGGCGTGAACGAAAACAGCGATGAAAAGGAAATTAAGCGCGCGTATCGGCGCCTGCTCAGTCAGTACCATCCCGATAAGCAAGCGGGCGCTGGCGCCAGCGAAAGCGAAGTTCGCCTGGCCACGGAGAAAACCGGTGAGCTGCACAGTGCCTACGCTTTGGTTCGCGAGCGCCACGGCTTCTGATTCCAGGCGCCATTCAGTAAACGTTGCTTCTCATCGCAACGAACCATGACCACTAGGTGGGGATGAATGGATGCGCGACTCGACATCCACTCTTAGAAGCTGAGCCAGCGGTTGCGGGAGCCAATCGTTAGCGAACAGTCCTAGCGACTGGCGCGGGGCTCAAGCTCCAGCCAGCCGCGAACGCGGCGTACCAGTTGCCCTTGTTCGGCTTGTGCGTCGCCAGGCAGTGCTTGCAGGCCCACTTGCACGTAACTTGGGTGTTTCTGACGCTTGCTGGCCTGCAGACGCTCACGGGCCGCGCTGCGCTGCGCGGGGATATTGCGGTAATAGAAATCACCGGTCGCCAGGCGCAGGTCGGGCAGAACTTCATCAAGGCCAGGGACAACGTCCTCGGGCGCGCGCGGCGCCACCAGCAACAGGTTGGCAACCCCGTGTGGCTGCTTTTCACGCAGGTAATGCGCAGCCCAGTAGGCGCCCGTGCCATGGCCAAGCAGCACGATGGTGCGCGGTTGCTGTTGGTAGGCGTATTCCAGGGCTGCGTCGATGCGGGCTAGCATCTGCTCGCTGTGGGCCTGATCGGCATCAATGACCGCTTCCTCGACAGGCTCGGCAGCATAGTCACCGAGCTCCAGGCTTTCTGCCTCTAGCGACGCTTGCATCTCCTCATTCGTGGCGGGAACGGGGAACTCTGCAGTTTCCGGGGCTTGCGCTGCGTCTTCGGCTGCGGTGCTTTCCAGCGGTAGCGGCGCCTCGGCTACCCGGCGCGGGGCGATACCGGCATTGGGCGCGTCGGGCAGCGTCAGGCTCAACGTGCTCCAGCCAGCATCCGGCAACTGGCGCCGCAGCGGGCCGATTGCCCGCGGCCAGTCGGCCGTTTCGCCCTCGCCGGGCAGAATGATGACCAGCCCATTGGCCTGCGCCTGGTTAGCCGGTTGCCACAGGCCCAGGAATGCATCATTGCCGCCATCCAGTTGCAACTGCTGATGAATTGGCACTTGACGTTGCAACGCCACGGCGGCCGTTTCGCTGCGGCTGTCAGGCGCGGGCCGTGGCGCAGCAGTTTCCGGTTGTTCGACTTGAGTAATGGCTTGCGTGGCCTCGTCGAGGTTGTCCTCGGCGATGGCTCCCGACATGAAGAAAGCCAATGTCAGCGGGGGAAGGAGGGCGGCAAGGTTACGCGGCATGGCAACGGACCGGGGGCTGAAAAATAGGGAGTCTAAAGCCCAATCGAGAGGTTGTCAGGTTACGCCGCCCGTGGACCGAATGAATGCCTGATTGAAACCCTGTCAGGTGCGCTTTTGCCGATTGACGCTACGCTTTTAAAGGCAGGTTTCAGGCAGCTCGGTGACGAAACCGGGCTTTTGAATCGCCGGACTACAAACTTTCGAATGGTCATTTCAATGGTTGATGCACCGACAGGCGAAGTCTTGGTCAGCTTTCGTGGCATCCAGAAGAGCTACGACGGTGAAACACTGATTGTCAGGGACCTCAACCTGGATATTCGCCAGGGTGAATTCCTGACCTTGCTCGGCCCTTCCGGCTCGGGCAAGACCACCAGCCTGATGATGCTCGCCGGCTTCGAAACGCCCACCGCCGGAGACATCCTCCTTAACGGCCGCTCAATCAAGCATGTGCCGCCGCACAAGCGCGATATCGGCATGGTGTTCCAGAATTACGCCTTGTTTCCGCACATGACGGTGCGGGAAAACCTGGCCTTTCCGCTCAGCGTGCGAGGGCAAGGCAAGGCGGAAATCGCCGAGCGGGTAAGCCGGGCGCTGGCCATGGTGCAACTGGATGCCTTTGCCCATCGTTACCCCGCGCAATTATCGGGTGGCCAGCAGCAACGGGTGGCGCTGGCACGTGCTCTGGTATTCGAGCCTCAGCTGGTGCTGATGGACGAACCGCTGGGGGCACTGGACAAGCAACTGCGCGAACACATGCAAATGGAGATACGCCATTTGCACAGGCACTTGGGCGTGACCGTGGTGTATGTCACCCACGACCAGGGCGAGGCGCTGACGATGTCCGACCGGGTGGCAGTTTTTCATCAGGGCGAGATCCAGCAGGTCGCGCCACCGCGGGTGCTTTACGAAGAGCCACAAAATGCCTTCGTTGCCAACTTTATTGGTGAGAACAACCGCATCAATGGCCAGTTGCTCAGTCGCAGCGGCGAGCATTGTGTGGTTCGACTGCCCCAAGGCGAAACCGTCGAAGCGCTGGCGGTACAGGTCGGTCAGCCGGGCGAGCCGGTGAGCCTGTCCGTGCGGCCGGAGCGGGTGCTACTCAACGGCCACAGTGCCGCATGCGCCAATCGCTTTGCCGGGCGGGTGATGGAGTTCATTTACCTGGGCGACCACGTGCGGATGCGGCTGGAAGTCGCCGGGCAAAATAATTTTTTCGTCAAGCAGCCAATTGCCGAGCTCGATCCCGAGTTGCGGGTCGGCGACGTGGTGCCGTTGGGCTGGCAGGTCGAGCATGTGCGTGCGCTCGACCCCCTGACGACGGAATAAATAAACGCTAGTGGCCTGTTAGTTGGTTCCCTCAAGTTCGGATGCCTGAGGTTCCGAGACAAGGCGCCACGACGAGTCATAGCAGGGCTATGGCGAGGAGTGGCAACGCAGTATCGGGGCCTCGGGCGCCGAAATTGACTAACTGAACTAGCCAAACAGGCCATTAAACATGCCAACCACACAACGAGCGGGGACAACAACAATGATGACCACTCTGAGAATCACATTCCTGGCCGCCACTCTGGCGACTGCGGGACCCGCCCTGGCGGTGGATTTGACCGCTGTGTCGTTTGGCGGGGCAAGCAAGCAGGCCCAGGTCAAGGCGTTCTATGAGCCCTTCGCGAAAGCCACCGACAACCGCATCCTGGCCGGTGAATACAACGGCGAAATGGCCCGGGTCAAGGCCATGGTCGATACCAATAGCGTGACCTGGAACCTGGTGGAGGTGGAGTCGCCTGAGCTGGCGCGCGGGTGCGACGAGGGATTGTTCGTGGAGCTGGACCTGGAGCGGTTCGGCAATCCGGATGACTTCATTCCCGGCACCTTTCGGCCCTGTGGTGTGGGTTTCTTCGTCTGGTCCACAGTGCTCGCCTACAACGCCGACAAATTGAAAGCCGCGCCGACCGGCTGGTCTGATTTCTGGGATGTACAGAAATTCCCCGGCAAGCGGGGCCTGCGCAAGGGGGCCAAATACACGCTGGAATTCGCCCTGATGGCCGATGGCGTCGCCCCGGCGGAGGTCTACGACGTATTGGCAACGCCTGAAGGCGTTGACCGGGCATTCGCCAAGCTTGATCAGCTCAAGCCGCATATCCAGTGGTGGGAAGCCGGTGCGCAGCCGCCGCAGTATCTGGTGTCTGGCGACGTGGTGATGAGCTCGGCCTACAACGGGCGTATTGCCGCTGTGCAGAACGAGAGCAACCTGCAGGTCGTTTGGAACGGCGGTATCTATGATTTCGACTCCTGGGCAATTCCCAAAGGCGCCCAGAATCAGGAGCAGGCCCTGGAATTCATTGCCTTCTCGCTACGGCCCGAACAGCAGAAGATCTTCTCCGACAACATCGCCTACGGGCCGACCCATAAGGGCGCCGTCAAGCTGATGGACCCGGCGCGCCTACCGCTGATGCCGACCACCCCGGAAAACATTGCCAACCAAGTGGCCATCGACGTGACCTTCTGGGCGGACTACGGCGAGCAGCTGGAACAGCGTTTCAACGCCTGGGCTGCACGCTGAGCAGGCGTCCTCGCCCATGACCGGGCGGGCCGCTCATCAAACGGAGTGATCTATGGCCATCGCGCCGATGCCACTCAGGGCCGGGCTGTCGCTCAAGCGCCGCCTGGCCCGCGCCGAACGGCTGACGCGCCTGAAATCCCAGGCGCTGATCCTGCCCTTATTGTTGTTTCTGTTGCTGACGTTTCTGGTGCCGATCGGAGCGTTGCTGATGCGCAGTGTCGACAACCCGGAAGTGGTGGGCGGTCTGCCGGAAACCCTGGCGATTCTCGCCGATTGGGACGGCCAGGGCTTACCAGGCGAAGGGGCCTATCGCGCGCTGGGCGAGGATCTGTATCAGGCGCGCCGGCAACAGCGGCTCGGTGATCTTTCCAAGCGCCTGAATCTGGAATTGCCTGGCTACCGTAGCCTGTTGTCGAAAACCGCGCGTGTCATGCCGCTTAAGCCTGAACCGGTGAGCTATCGGGACGCATTGATCAAGCTCGATGCACGCTGGGGCGATCCGGCCTACTGGCAGGTCATGCGCCGCAACGCCCGCGGGGTGACGCCTTACTACCTGCTCGCTGCGCTCGATCTGCGTATAGACGAGCAGGGTGAGCTATCGGCAACCACGCCTGACCAAGCGATCTACCTGGATATTTTTGCGCGCACCTTCTGGATGGGGGCGGTCGTCACCGTCTGTTGTCTGCTGCTGGGCTATCCGCTGGCCTACTTGCTGGCTACGTTGCCGACCCGGCAAAGCAATTTGTTGATGATTCTGGTGCTGTTGCCCTTCTGGACGTCGATTCTGGTCCGCGTGGCCGCCTGGATCGTGCTGTTGCAGTCCGGTGGTCTGATCAACGGCGCGCTGCTGAAACTGGGGCTGATCGAGCAGCCGTTGCAGCTGGTGTTCAACCGCAGTGGCGTGTACATCGCCATGGTGCACATCATGCTGCCGTTCATGCTTCTGCCAATTTACAGCGTGATGAAAGGCATCTCGCCGTCTTACATGCGCGCGGCGATCTCCCTCGGTTGCCATCCGTTCGCCAGTTTCTGGCGGGTGTATTTCCCGCAGACCTTGCCCGGGATCGGTGCCGGTGGCCTGCTGGTGTTCATTTTGTCCATCGGCTACTACATCACCCCGGCGCTGCTGGGCAGTCCGAACGATCAGATGATCAGTTACTTCGTGGCGTTCTACACCAACACCTCGATCAACTGGGGCATGGCCACAGCCCTGGGTGGGCTGCTGCTATTCGCCACCTTGCTGCTGTATATCGTCTACAGCTGGCTTGTGGGCGCCGGCCGGCTGCGCCTGGGATAAAGGACTAGGAGCTCCATATGCTGACCCCCTACGCCTCGCCCATCGAGCGAGTATGGCATTACAGCCTGCGCATCTTTTGCGCCCTGGTGCTGCTATTCCTGATCCTGCCGGTGCTGGTAATCGTGCCGCTGTCGTTCAACTCCGGCTCCTTTCTGGTGTATCCGCTGCAGGGCTTCTCCCTGCGCTGGTACACGGAGTTCTTCAGCTCGGCCGACTGGATGCGCGCGCTGAAAAACAGCCTGATCATCGCGCCAGGCGCGACGTTGTTGGCGCTTATATTCGGCACTTTGGCGGCGGTGGGGCTGACGCGCAGCGAGTTTCGCGGCAAGGCACTGCTGATGAGCCTGCTGATTTCTCCCATGGTGGTGCCGGTAATCATCGTGGCGGTGGCCTGTTACCTGTTCTTCGCACCGCTGGGGTTGGTCAACAGCTACCTGTCGCTGATTGTGGTGCATGCGGTGCTCGGCGTGCCGTTTGTGGTGATCACCGTGACGGCAACGTTGCAGGGGTTCGACAGCAACCTGGTGCGTGCCGCCGCAAGTCTGGGGGCGCCTCCGCTGACGGCATTCTTCCGCATCACGTTACCGATCATTGCGCCGGGAGTGATTTCCGGCGCGCTATTTGCCTTCGCGACCTCGTTTGACGAAGTGGTGGTCACGTTGTTTCTCGCTGGCCCACAGCAGGCCACTTTGCCTCGGCAGATGTTCACCGGTATCCGCGAGAACCTCAGCCCGACGATTGCCGCCGCCGCTACCTTGCTGATCGCCTTCTCCGTGTTGCTGCTGCTGACGCTGGAATGGCTGCGTGGACGTAACGAACGCCTGCGTACAGCGACCAGCGGCCCATGAGCACGCCGAAGGCGGTGAGGGGTACAATGCGTCGCATCCCGCTTTCGCCCCGAGGAGCCGCCCATGCAACCCTTCGCCATCGCCCCGTCGATCCTGTCCGCCGATTTCGCCCGCCTCGGCGAGGAAGTGGACAAGGTGCTCGCCGCCGGTGCCGACATCGTGCATTTCGATGTCATGGACAACCATTACGTGCCCAACCTGACCATCGGCCCGATGGTCTGCGCGGCGCTGCGCAAATATGGCATCACTGCGCCCATCGACGCCCACCTGATGGTCAAGCCGGTAGACCGCATCATTGGCGACTTCCTCGAAGCCGGCGCCAGCTATATCACCTTCCACCCGGAAGCCTCCGAGCACATTGATCGCTCCCTGCAGCTGATTAAATCGGGTGGCGCCAAGGCGGGCCTGGTGTTCAATCCGGCCACCTCGCTGGACAGCCTGAAGTACGTGATGGACAAGGTCGACATGATCCTGCTGATGAGCGTCAACCCCGGTTTTGGCGGGCAGAAGTTCATTCCCGGTACGCTCGACAAGCTGCGTGAAGCCCGCGCGCTGATCGAGGCGTCCGGCCGCGACATTCGCCTGGAAATCGATGGTGGGGTCAATGTGCAGAACATTCGCGCGATCGCCGAAGCGGGCGCCGACACCTTCGTGGCTGGCTCGGCGATTTTCAATCAGCCCGACTACAAGGCAGTGATCGACGCCATGCGCGCCGAGCTGGCGCAGGTCCGCTCATGACGCGTCTGGAACAGCTGTTCAACGGTCGTCTGCCGCGCCTGGTGATGTTCGATCTGGATGGCACGCTGGTGGATTCGGTGCCTGACCTGACGGCAGCGGTGGACAGCATGCTTGCCCAGCTCGGTCGGCCGGTGGCCGGTATCGAGCGGGTACGCAACTGGGTGGGCAACGGCTCGCTGGTGTTGGTACGCCGTGCCCTGGCTGGAGAGCTTGAGCACGATCACGTGGACAACGGACTGGCGCAGCAGGCCCTGGCGCTATTCATGCAGGCCTATGCCGGCAGTCACGTGCTGACGACGGTCTATCCTGGTGTGCACGAGTGCCTGGACTGGCTGGCGGACAAGCACATCCCGTTGGCTGTGGTGACCAACAAGCCGAGTGAGTTCGTCGCGCCCTTGCTGGAAGAGAAGGGCTTGGGCGGTTACTTCCGCTGGCTGGTCGGCGGCGATACCTTGCCCCAGCAGAAGCCCGATCCGGCGGCGCTGTTCTGGGTCATGGACAAGGCCGGAGTCAGTGCTGGGGATGCACTGTTCATTGGTGATTCGCGCAATGATGTGCACGCCGCCAACGCGGCGGGCGTGCCTTGCGTGGCATTGTCCTATGGCTACAACCACGGTCGACCGATTGCCGAGGAATCACCGGCGCTGGTACTTGACGACCTGCGTGCGCTGGTTGCCAGCGCTGCGGCGCTGAGCTAGTGTTGCGGCTCAATGTCATTTCCCGCCAAAGAGTTCAGATCGTGGTGGTCACCCGCAAACAGTGGATGAAAGTCATCAAGGCCCTGGCCCGTTGGCGCTGGCGCGCCTGACTTTTGCCTCGCCGGCCCTGATGGCGCCGGCCCGTTTGCCCGACCTTATGTGTATATCCCTCCGACCACGAGGCTGACATGACCCGCAAAGACTTCCTGCGTTTGGCCGCCGACGGCTACAACCGCATTCCCCTGGCGTTCGAAACCCTGGCGGATTTCGATACGCCGCTGTCGCTGTATCTCAAGCTCGCCGATGCGCCCAACAGCTACCTGCTGGAGTCGGTGCAGGGCGGCGAGAAATGGGGCCGCTATTCGATCATCGGCCTGCCCAGCCGCACCGTGTTGCGCGTTTATGGCCACCACGCTGAAATTCGCGAGAACGGCGAGTTGATCGAAGAGGCCGAGGTTGACGATCCGCTGACGTTCGTCGAACAGTTCAAGGCCCGTTACCGGGTGCCGACTCTTGGCGGCCTGCCGCGCTTCGACGGCGGTCTGGTCGGTTACTTCGGTTACGACAGCGTGCGCTATGTGGAGCAGAAGCTGGCGCAGTGCCCGAATCCTGATCCGCTGGGCACGCCGGACATCCTGCTGATGGTGTCCGACGCCGTGGTGGTGTTCGACAACCTGGCCGGCAAACTGCACTGCATCGTGCTGGTCGATCCGGCGGAGGCGAATGCCTACGAGAACGGTCAGGCGCGTCTGCGCAAGTTACGCGACACGCTGCGCCAGCCAATCACGCCGCGTCTGGGCCTGGATCTTGCTCAGATTGGCGGTGCCGAGCCCACGTTCCGCTCCAGTTTTAGCCGGGACGATTTCGAGGGAGCTGTGGCGCGGATCAAGGATTACATCCTCGCCGGTGACTGCATGCAGGTGGTGATTTCGCAACGCATGTCGATTCCCTTCAAGGCTGCGCCCATCGACCTCTATCGTGCCCTGCGCTGCTTCAACCCCACCCCTTACATGTACTTCTTCAACTTCGGCGACTTCCACGTGGTGGGCTCCTCGCCAGAGGTGCTGGTGCGCGTCGAGGACGGCACGGTCACGGTACGCCCGATCGCCGGCACCCGTCCGCGCGGCGCGAGCGAGGAGGCCGACCTGGCGCTGGAGCAGGACCTGCTGTCCGACGCCAAGGAACTGGCCGAACACCTGATGCTCATCGACCTGGGTCGTAACGACGTGGGTCGGGTATCCGACACCGGCTCGGTGAAAGTCACCGAGAAAATGGTCATCGAACGCTATTCCAACGTCATGCACATCGTGTCCAACGTCACCGGCCAGCTCAAGGCCGAGCTGACGGCCATGGATGCGCTGCGTGCCATCCTGCCGGCCGGAACCCTGTCCGGCGCGCCGAAGGTACGGGCGATGGAAATCATCGACGAGCTGGAGCCGGTCAAGCGCGGCGTCTACGGTGGCGCGGTCGGTTACCTGGCCTGGAACGGCAACATGGACACCGCGATTGCCATCCGCACCGCAGTGATAAAGGACGGCGCGCTGCATGTGCAGGCTGGCGCCGGTATCGTTGCCGACTCACAACCCGCCCTTGAGTGGGAAGAAACCTTGAATAAACGCCGCGCGATGTTTCGCGCAGTGGCCCTGGCCGAACAACACGGCACGTGAAGGAGAGCAACCATGCTGCTGATGATCGATAACTACGATTCCTTCACTTATAACGTGGTCCAGTACCTCGGCGAGCTGGGCGCGAATGTCCATGTGGTGCGCAACGACCAACTGAGTGTGGCGGATATCGAGGCGCTGCAACCCGAGCGCATCGTGGTGTCGCCCGGCCCTTGCACGCCCAGTCAGGCGGGGATCTCGCTGGAAGCCATCCGCCATTTTGCCGGCAAACTGCCGATCCTCGGTGTCTGCCTCGGCCATCAGAGCATCGGTCAGGCCTTCGGCGGCGAGGTGGTGCGCGCCCGCGTGGCCATGCATGGCAAGACCAGCCCGGTATTCCATGAGCATCACGGCGTGTTCGCCGGACTGAGCAACCCACTCACCGTGACCCGTTACCACTCACTGGTGGTCAAGCGCGATACGCTGCCGGAGTGCCTGGAAGTGACGGCCTGGACCCAGCTCGACGACGGCGGTGTCGATGAAATCATGGGCCTGCGGCACAAGACGCTGAACATCGAGGGGGTGCAGTTTCACCCGGAGTCGATCCTTACCGAGCAAGGCCATGAACTCTTTGCCAACTTTCTCAAACAATCCGGAGGCGTGCGCCAATGAATATTAAAGAAGCCCTTAATCGGGTGGTGAACCATCTGGATCTGAGCACCGAGGAAATGCAGTCGGTGATGCGCGAAATCATGACCGGCCAGTGTACGGATGCGCAGATCGGCGCCTTCCTGATGGGCATGCGCATGAAGAGCGAGACCATCGACGAGATCGTCGGTGCCGTGCAGGTGATGCGCGAGCTGGCCACGCCGATGCCGCTGGTCGGTGCAGGCATGGTCGACAACTGTGGCACCGGCGGCGATGGCGCCAACATTTTCAACGTGTCCAGCGCCGCCAGTTTCGTGGTCGCCGCTGCGGGCGGCAAGGTCGCCAAACACGGCAATCGCGCGGTGTCTGGCAAGAGCGGCAGCGCTGACCTGCTGGAGGCTGCGGGGCTGTATCTGGAACTGACTCCTGAGCAGGTGGCGCGCAGCATCGATACCGTTGGCGTCGGCTTCATGTTCGCTCCGGCCTACCACGGCGCCATGCGCTTTGCCGGCACGGCCCGCAAGGAGCTGGGCATGCGTACCCTGTTCAACATCCTTGGTCCGATGGCTAACCCGGCTGGCGTCAAGCACCAAGTGCTCGGCGTATTCAGCAAGGCGTTGTGCCGGCCACTTGCCGAGGTGCTGCTGCGTCTGGGCAGCAAGCATGTGTTGGTGGTGCATTCCCAGGACGGTCTGGATGAAGTCAGCCTGGCCGCGCCGACCCACGTGGCCGAGCTTAAAGATGGGGTGGTCACCGAATACGTGATCAAGCCGGAGGACTTCGGCATCAAGAGCCAGACCCTGATTGGCCTGGCTGTTAACGATGCCCAGGAATCCCTGGCGCTGATCGAGGATGCCCTGGGCAAGCGCAAGACTGAAAACGGTCAGAAGGCTGCCGACATGATCGTGCTCAATGCCGGTGCGGTGCTGTATGCCGCCGACATCGCCAGCACCTTGAAAGACGGCGTGCACATGGCTCATGACGCCTTGTTCAGCGGCCTGGCTCTGGACAAGCTGCAGGAGCTGGTCTCCTTCACGGCCATATTCCGTCAGGAGAATGCCCAATGAGCATCCCATCCGTGTTGAATAAAATTGTGGCCCGCAAGGCTGAGGAGGTTGCTGAGCGTCGTGCGCGGGTCAGTCTTGCCGAGCTGGAGGCGCTGACCAAGCAGGCCGATGCACCCCGTGGTTTCGCCCAGGCTCTGCGTGATCGCGTTGCCCGTCGCGAAGCGGCGGTGATCGCCGAGGTAAAAAAAGCCTCGCCCAGCAAGGGCATCATTCGCGAACGCTTCATGCCGGCCGAGATAGCCCGCAGTTATGAAGCGGGCGGTGCCGCCTGCCTGTCGGTACTCACCGACATCGACTTCTTCCAGGGCGACGATGCCTACCTGCAACAGGCGCGCTCCGCCTGTTCGCTGCCGGTGATTCGCAAGGACTTCATGATCGATCCCTACCAGATCGTCGAGTCCCGTGTGCTGGGCGCGGACTGCGTGCTGCTAATCGTTGCCAACCTGGAAGACGGACAAATGGCTGAGCTGGCTGCGGTGGCCAAAGAGCAGCATCTAGATGTGCTGGTAGAAGTGCATGACGGTGACGAGCTAGAGCGTGCCTTGCGCATCGACACGCCGTTGCTGGGCATCAACAACCGCAACCTGCATAACTTCGAGGTCAGCCTAAACACCACGCTGGAGCTGAAAAGCCGCGTGCCGGCGGATCGTCTGGTGGTAACCGAAAGCGGCATTCTCGGGCGTGCGGATGTCGAGTTGATGGCCGCCAACGATGTGTATGCCTTTCTCGTCGGTGAAGCGTTCATGCGTGCCGAGGATCCGGGTGCGGAGCTCAAGCGACTGTTCTTTCCCTAAGTGGCGCAGCGGACATAAAAAAACCGGCCTAATTGGCCGGTTTTTTTATTTTGGTGTGTTGGCTCAGCGTGTGCCGAATACCACCATAGTCTTGCCTTTGACGTTCACCAGGCCCTGTTCTTCCAGAGCCTTCAACACGCGACCGACCATTTCGCGGGAGCAGCCGACGATGCGGCCGATTTCCTGGCGAGTGATCTTGATCTGCATGCCGTCCGGGTGGGTCATGGCGTCGGGCTGCTTGCACAGATCGAGCAAGGTGCGCGCCACGCGACCGGTCACGTCGAGAAATGCCAGGTCGCCCACTTTGCGTGTAGTGTTGCGCAGACGCTCGGCCATCTGGCTACCCAGGGCGTAGAGGATGTCCGGGTCTTGCTGGACGAGTTCGCGGAATTTGGTATAGCTCAGCTCGGCGACTTCGCATTCGGTCTTGGCGCGTACCCAGGCGCTGCGCTCCTGCTCGGCGCCGTTCTGGTCGAACAGGCCCATCTCGCCAAAGAAATCGCCCGTATTCAGGTAGGCGATGATCATCTCGCGACCATCATCATCCTCGATAAGAATGGTGACTGATCCCTTGATGATGAAAAACAGGGTTTCGCAGCGATCACCTGCATAAATGATGGTGCTTTTCGCGGTGTAGCGGCGTCGGTGGCAATGTGCCAAAAGTTTATCGAGGTGTTTGTTTTTTGACGGAATGCTGATAGCGACCATGCTCAAGTTCCCAAAAATGTAAGGTGCGTTCTGGCGAACAGCCCTTTGTTCTAGTTATAGGCGGAGTGTGCCATTTAACAGCTGGCAACTTAACAGTCACCCTTGCTTTGGTATCGGCATTTCGTGACCAGCCTCTCATCCTGCGCTTGGTTTCGGCAAAAGTCGCGGGTCAGGGCGGCTCAAACAGCTGTGATAAGCTGCGCGCCTTTCAACAGGTGAGAGCGAGTGGTAGCGATGAAAGCGCGCATTCAGTGGGCCGGCGAGGCGATGTTTCTCGGTGAGTCGGGTAGCGGCCATGTGGTGGTCATGGATGGTCCGCCGGAAAATGGCGGTCGTAACCTGGGCGTGCGACCGATGGAAATGCTACTGCTGGGCCTGGGTGGCTGTGCCAGTTTCGATGTGGTGAGCATTCTCAAGAAGTCACGCCAGGCTGTGGAAAGTTGCGAGGCTTTTCTCGAGGCCGAGCGGGCTGATGAAGACCCCAAGGTGTTCACGAAAATTCACCTGCGCTTTGTAATCAAGGGGCGTGGCTTGAAGGAACCTCAGGTGAAGCGTGCGGTGGACCTGTCGGCAGAAAAATATTGCTCGGCGTCGATCATGCTCGGTCGTGCGGGCGTAGACATGGGCCACAGCTATGAGATCGTCGAGCTGGGTTGAGACGACTGCTGTTGCATGAACGACAAAGGGCGCCTGGGCGCCCTTTGTCGTTCATGCAGAGCCTAGATCCGATAGGCGGTCTTGGTCATGACCTTGGCCATCAGCGACATGCCGAATTTCACTGGCGCGGGGAAACGATAGCCACCCGCCGCCAAGGCATTGCTGGAATGTTGTTCTTCGTCGATGCGCATTTGCTCAAGCACGGCGCGGCTCTTGGCATCTTCGGCGGGGATCTGCGCCAGGTGTTCGTCCAGGTGCTTGACCACCTGGTCCTCGGTGGCGGCGACGAAGCCCAGGCTGACTTTGTCGCTGATCAGGCCGGCACCCGCGCCGATGGCAAAGGACATTCCGTAAAACAGGGGATTGAGCAGGCTGGTATGGCTGCCCAGTTCCCGGATGCGCTGTTCGCACCAGGCCAGGTGGTCGATTTCTTCATCGGCGGCGTGTTCCATGGCATCGCGGATATGCGACAGCTTGGCGGTCAGCGCCTGGCCCTGATAGAGCGCCTGGGCACAAACTTCGCCGGTATGGTTGACGCGCATCAGGCCGGCGACGTGGCGGGCCGTTTCCGGGTCGAGCGTCGCTTCTGTTTGCAAAATGGCGGGTGAAGGCCGGGTCGAGGGGCCGCTGAAGGGCAACAGGGTGCGCAGTGCGGCATCAGCCTGGAGCAGCAGGCGGTCGGCAGGGGAATAGTGGCGTTCGCTGGCCATGGGCACCTCCGGAAACAGATACGGCAGTTTACCCCATTGTCGAGGCGGTGATTTGACCCGCATCAGGGACGACTGGCTGGCAGGTCAGCCGGGTGGCCAATGCATCTGCCGCTGGCCAAGAACATGCATGTGAATATGACTGACCGTTTGCCCGCCGTGTTCGTTGCAATTCATGACCACCCGAAACCCTTGGCTGCAGCCTTGTTGCGCGGCGAGGCGTTGGGCGGTTAGAAGAATATGGCCGGCCAGTGTGGTGTCGTTATCAGCCAGGTCATCAAGGGTGGCGATGTGTCTTTTCGGAATGACCAGAAAATGCACAGGCGCTTGTGGATTGACGTCATGAAAGGCGACCACCTGGTCGTCTTCGTAGAAAATGCGTGCCGGAATCTCACCGGTAATGATCTTGCAGAAGAGGCATTCCACAGAAGGCTCCAAATCGCGAGAAGAGCCTTCAGTGTAATGGTGCTGCGGCCGACCTGCCCTACTGCGGCAGGCAAGCGGCCGACAGGGGAGTCAGAACGGCTTGACGATGACCAGAATCACGATGGCAATCAGAACCAGAACAGGAACTTCATTGAACCAACGGTAGAACACATGGCTGCGTGGTGTCTCGCCCTTGGCGAAGCGTTTCACCTGGGCACCACAGACATGGTGGTAACCGATCAGCAACACCACCAGGGCCAGCTTGGCATGCAGCCAGCCGCCGCCGAGAAACAGCGTGGGATTGAGTGCCAACAGGGCAATGCCGAAAATCAGCGTGGCGAGCATGGCCGGCAGCATGATGCCGCGGTACAACTTGCGCTCCATGGTGCAGAAACGGTCACGGCTGATTTGGTCGTCGCTCATGGCGTGGTAGACAAACAGGCGCGGGAGATAGAACAGGCCCGCAAACCAGCAGACCATGGCGATAACGTGCAGAGCTTTGAGCCACAAGTAGAGCATGATGGATGTCCTAAGGTTTTTCAGGGGGCGGCCGATAGTAGTGACAAAGCTGTCAGGCGTCACCTCAACGGTTGGCTGGTGTGTGCAGCGGTCTTATCATCAGCGGTTTTTTCTGACACGTATTTGAGGTACGCAACATGATCAAGGTTGGAATCGTCGGGGGTACGGGGTACACCGGGGTTGAATTGTTGCGTTTGCTGGCGCAGCACCCGCAGGTCGACGTCGCGGTCATTACGTCGCGCTCGGAAGCGGGTATCAAGGTCAGCGACATGTATCCCAATCTGCGTGGTCATTATGATCAACTGGCCTTCAGCGTGCCGGATGCTGCCACCCTCGGAGCCTGCGATGCGGTGTTCTTTGCAACTCCCCATGGCGTTGCCCACGCATTGGCAGGTGAACTACTGGCCGCCGGCACCAAGGTAATCGACCTGTCTGCCGACTTCCGTCTGCAGGACGCCGAAGAATGGGCCAACTGGTACGGCCAGCCCCACGGTGCGCCCGAATTGCTGGGCGAGGCGGTTTATGGCTTGCCGGAAGTCAATCGGGAAAAGATCAAGGCAGCACGCTTGATCGCCGTGCCGGGCTGCTATCCGACAGCGGCTCAGCTGGGGCTGCTGCCCTTGCTGGAGGCTGGGTTGGCCGACACCTCACGGCTGATTGCTGACTGCAAGTCGGGTGTCAGCGGGGCCGGGCGAGGTGCCAAGGTCGGTTCGCTGTTCTGCGAAGCCGGGGAAAGCATGATGGCCTATTCGGTAAAGGGCCATCGCCATCTACCGGAAATCAGTCAGGGTCTGCGTCGCGCCTCTGGGGGCGATATCGGGCTGACCTTCGTACCGCACTTGACTCCCATGATTCGCGGTATTCACGCCACGTTGTATGCCACTGTGGCGGATAAATCCGTCGATCTGCAGTCGTTGTACGAACAGCGTTATGCCAATGAACCCTTCGTGGATGTGATGCCGGCTGGCAGCCATCCGGAAACCCGGAGCGTGCGGGGCGCCAACGTGTGCCGCCTGGCCATACACCGCCCACAGGGTGGTGATCTGGTTGTCGTGCTGTCAGTGATCGACAACCTGGTCAAGGGTGCTTCCGGCCAGGCAGTGCAGAACCTGAACATTCTGTTTGGTTTCGATGAGCGAATGGGGCTCGCCCATGCGGGGATGATGCCCTGATGGCTGATTGGGAAGTACGGGCGCGCAACCCGCGCCGGCAGCGTCAGGTCAGGGTATTGATCGTGCTTGCGATAGCGTCCCTTCCGGCCATGTTTGCGGTGGCGTACTGGCTGGGTGGGCACAACAGTCGTGCCGAGCTGCTCGAGCTGCGAGCCATGCAGGAGCAGTTCGAGGAACGCGCCAATGAGCTGGAGCAGGCGCAGCAGATGCAAGTGGTGCTGGCCAGTGGCGAGCGCCTCGTGCGTCAGGCCAACGAACAAAGTCGCCTCACCATCAAGTCGCTGGAAGAGCAGATCTACAAGCTGCAGCAGGATTTGGCGTTCTACAAGGGGGTACTGGCCCCGGCCAGTCGCAAGGAAGGGCTGCGAATTCGCTCTTTTGAGCTGCAAGCCACTGATTCGCCCCGGAACTTCCGCTACAAGCTGCTGCTCAGCCGAGTTGGTGAGGATAACAAGCCGCTCAAGGGCAAGGTACAGATTACGGTGATCGGCAAGCAAGCCGGCAAAACCGTAACCCTTGATATGGCCGAACTCTCGCCGGAATGGCAGGGTGCGACACCTTTTTCCTTCAAGCATATGCAGGCAATCCCCGAGGGGGGGCGATTCGCCGAGTTGCAGTTGCCTGAGGATTTCACCCCCAGTCAGGTCAATGTGCAGGCCGAGATCTCCGGACAGCGCAAACCTCTGGAACGCACATATAACTGGATTGAAGAGAAAAAATAATGTCTAGGTGGGGAAAGAAGAAAGTGGCTGCCGATCTGCAGCAGTTCAATGGCAAGACCAGCATCATTGCAGCGGGTGCTCTGTTGGTTGGTGACCTGCGCGTGAAAGGTGCAGTGCAGTTGGATGGTCGCTTGCAGGGCAATCTGATCGCTGAGGACGGACTGGTGCGTGTCAGTGCCGGTGGTCTGGTCGAAGGGGAAATTCATGCAAAGCATGTCATCCTGGACGGCGAAGTGACTGGCGATGTGCATGCCAGCGAGCAGGTCGAGCTTGGCGCTGACGCCCGTGTACGCGGCAACCTGTACTACGGACTGATGGAAATGACCATCGGCGCTCAGGTAGAGGGGCGTTTGTTTGCGACCCGCGATGGCGCGGCTCCTTTAGAACTGCCGGCACCGCTGGATGCGGAGCTCGTTGAGGAATAGTTGACCAAATTTGTCGGACAAGCGGATAATGCGCATCACGATGTAGTTGGCTTGCTGCCGGGAGATCTACAGCATGAGCGTTGAAACCTTCACCCCCACTCCCTTGCAATTCACCCAGGGTGCGGCGAGCAAGGTGAAGAACTTGGTCGATGAAGAGGGTAATCCCCGCCTAAAATTGCGGGTTTTCGTAACGGGAGGCGGTTGTTCCGGTTTCCAGTACGGCTTTACCTTCGATGAAGAGGTGGCCGAGGACGACACCATCGTCGAACGCGAGGGGGTCAGCTTGGTGGTCGATCCGATGAGCTTCCAGTACCTGGCCGGTGCGGAAGTGGATTACCAGGAAGGGTTGGAAGGTTCACGTTTCGTGATCAACAACCCGAATGCCAGCACCACTTGTGGCTGTGGTCAGTCATTCTCAATCTGATGCGCGTTGCCTGCTTAAAAAACGCCGTGTTTCGACACGGCGTTTTTTTTGGCTCTGCGTTAAGTGGTGCGAGTCCCGTAGGGAAGAAGCGACCGCCGATAGTGCCTCTTGAATAGCCGTTGGGGCTCTGAGTTAGGCGGGATAAATGGCGCCCAGTATTCGCTGACCACTTGCGCCGGTCACGCTGGGCCGATTAGCGGGAATACGTTCCAGGCAGCAGTGCGCTAGCCAGGCAAAGGCCATGGCTTCTACCCAGTCGGGATCAATGCCGTAATGTGCCGTGGTGGCCACATGGACACCCGGTAACAGCTCGGCCAGACGGCTCATGAGTGTCTGGTTATGGGCTCCGCCCCCACACACCAGGACTTCCCGGCAATCGGTTTGGGCCGCCTGCAGGGCGTGAACGATGCTGAGTGAGGTCAATTCCAGCAACGTACGCTGTACGTCTTCTGCTGCAATGGGCGGCAGGGCGTTCAGGTGCTCTTGTAGCCAGGGCAGGTTGAACAGCTCACGGCCTGTACTCTTCGGGCCTTGGGTCTGGAAGAATGGCATTGCCAGCAGGCGCTGTAGCAAGGCGGGGACCACGTGGCCGCTGGCTGCCCAGGCGCCGCGGTCATCGTAGGCCAGGCCGCGCTGAACCCCGATCCAGGCATCCAGCAACGCATTGCCCGGGCCACAATCGAAGCCACAAACAGGCTGTTCGGGTTGCAGGAGGGTGACGTTGCTGAAGCCGCCGATATTTAGAACTGCGCGGGGCATATCGCCCGCGTCGAACACGGCCTGATGAAACGCCGGAACCAGTGGTGCACCCTGTCCATTGGCGGCTACATCGCGGCGGCGAAAATCCGCAACCACACTGATGCCGGTGCGCTCGGCGAGCAGCGCGGGGTTGCCAATCTGGACCGTGAAGCCGCGAGCTGGCTCATGGCGAACGGTCTGGCCATGGCTGCCAATGGCGCGGATAGCGGTTGCCTCCAAGCCTTCGCGCTGCAGCAAGTGGGTGATCGCCTCGGCGGCCAATTCTGCCCAGCGGTTCTCCGCCAGGGCGGCACGCGCCAGTTCGTCATTGCCCGCGGCGCATAGGCTAAGTAGCTCGTGGCGAAGGGTGTCGGGCATGGGGCGATACAGCGAGGCAAGCAGCCGGGGTTGTTGCAGTTGCTCGATCAGGGCGATGTCCAGCCCATCCAGGCTGGTACCGGACATGACGCCTAGATAAAGAGGCATGGTTTACTGCTTGTTCTCAGCCAATACAGTGGTGCGCTGCTGGTTCAGGTGTGCAACCAGCGGCTGGCTCATTTGCAGGAAACGCTTTTTTTCCTTGCCGGTGAGCGGATCGGCCATCAGCTGCTTCTGGCTCAGCGGATCAACGTGGGTGCCATTGACCTGGAATTCATAGTGCAGATGTGGCCCGGTGGACAGGCCCGTGGTACCGATGTAGCCAATGATCTGGCCCTGTTTTACCGTGCTGCCGTTGCGCACGTTCTTGGCGAAGCCCTGCATATGCGCGTACAGCGTGCGGTAGCGGCTGCCGTGCTGAATGATCACGGTCTTGCCATAACCACCCTTGTTGCCGGCCAAGATCACCTTGCCATCACCGGCGGCCTTGATCGGCGTGCCACGTGGCGCTGCGTAGTCGACACCTTTATGGGCGCGGATCTTGTTGAGGATCGGGTGCTTGCGGCCCGTGGAGAATCGCGAGCTGATCCGGGCGAAATCAACCGGGGTGCGGATGAATGCCTTGCGAACGTTGGTGCCGTCGGCGGTGTAGTAGCTAGTTTGCCCCTTGGTGTCGGTATAACGGACCGCCGTGTAGGTGGTGCCGCGGTTTACGAAGCGAGCCGCGAGGATATTGCCGGTGCCGACAGGTTTGCCGTCCAGTACCTTCTCCTCGTAGAGCACGTCGAATTCGTCACCTTCACGAATGTCCATGGCGAAGTCGATGTCGTAACCGAAGACGTTGGCCAGATCCATGATGACGGTATGGCTCAGGCCGACTTGCTGGGCTGCGCCAAACAGGGAGCTGTTGATCGTCGCGTGAGCATAGGCCTGGCGGGTTTCCGGTTCGAGGCGCTCGCGCTCGAATTGGTAACCTTGGTCCGTTCTGGACAGGCGAATGGTTTCCAGGCTGTTTAGCGATGAACTTATCGACTCCAGTTGGCCGTCAGGGGTGAGTCGAAAATCGATTTGCTGACCTGCCCGGATACGGCTGAACTGCTTGGCTTCTTTGCTGCTGTTGAGCATTTCATGCAGCGTGTTGGCAGAAAGGCCCAGGCCGCTGAACAAAGTGGAAAGCGTATCACCACTGCCGACGGTAACTTGTCTTAGCAGCGGGTCAGTGGGCGTGTCGCTCGCCAGGTCGATTGCTTCAGCGTCGTGCGAGAAGGGCGCGGTGTCCGCAGTAGTCAGCTCAGGGGCTGGATTGGCTAGGGTGTCTTTCTCGAGATAAGCAGCCGAACCCAATTCCAATTCCTGGGTCAGGTAAGTTTTCTTGGCTTCGACTTCTCGCGAGGGAAACACCAGCAGAGCCAGGCTGAGCAATGCAGCTACGCCGCTGGCCGCCAGCAGGTGGCTTTTTGGATACAGCGGCGTGCGTAAAATGGTTGGCTTCATTGGCGAATTGAATGCTAGCTATGAAATAACTGAATAAAATATAACCAAAAAAAAGGTCGGGCAACTTCGTTCAGACTTTACAGACGTATGGTCATGTCGCCGGTACCCTTATCGCACTTCAAGGAAGCGGGTGCAAATCTTGTCAGTTTCACGGACGAGACAGATTTGCATCGATTCAATCGTCTGGTATTATCCGCCGCCTGTTTTGCGTGCGGTATTCGGCATAGGGCCGGGTGGCGGCGCGCCGACTGAGGACTTTGCTATGAAAGCCGATATCCATCCGAATTATGTCGCGATCGAAGCTACCTGCTCCTGCGGTAACGTGATCAAGACCCGCTCCACGATTGCTAAGAACATCAGCCTGGACGTGTGCTCCGAGTGCCACCCGTTCTACACCGGCAAGCAGAAAGTGCTGGATACCGGTGGCCGTATCGACCGCTTCAAGCAGCGTTTCGGTGGCTTCAGCGCCAAATAAGCGCAGCAAGCCGGGAAAGCCTGATGGGCTTTTCCAGGCTGATGAAAAAGGCGTCCCTGGTGGCGCCTTTTTTGTGCCTGTCGTTTGTGGTTTTCGGCGGGTTGTCGGGTTGCCTTGGGGGACATTGAGGCCGATAGCTGGATGTGGCGAGCCATTATTGCGCTATCAAGTGGAGCGGGGCTGATTGCTTGTCTGGTCCCAAATCATGGTGCTGTTGCTTTAGAACGCACGCTGGCAGCGACGCTGTGTCGCACTGTTGCGTCCACGCCACAGGCTGCGCCAGACCGCCCTTTGCATGTGGTTGCAGCAGCGTCAAGACGACCTTGTGAGGTGTATTTATCTTGCGTATGCTCGCTGATCAGTCGGTTTAACTAGAAAAAAAAGCGGGACTCCCACCATGTCAGATCTGAAAACAGCCGCCCTCGAATATCATGCTCAGCCCCGCCCCGGGAAACTGAGCGTCGAGCTGACCAAGCCCACGGCCACCGCCCGTGATCTGGCTTTGGCTTATAGCCCTGGAGTGGCTGAGCCGGTGCGCGAGATTGCTCGCGATCCCGAGCTTGCTTATCGCTATACCGGCAAGGGTAACCTGGTTGCGGTGATTTCCGACGGCACCGCGATTCTCGGTCTGGGAAATCTGGGCCCGTTGGCCTCTAAGCCGGTGATGGAAGGCAAGGGCGTGCTGTTCAAGCGTTTCGCAGGTGTCGACGTGTTCGACATCGAAGTGGATGCTGAGAGCCCCCAAGCGTTCATTGATACGGTCAAGCGCATCTCCATTACCTTTGGCGGCATCAACCTGGAAGATATCAAGGCACCCGAGTGCTTCGAGATCGAGCGGACGCTGATCGAACAATGCGACATTCCGGTGTTCCATGATGATCAGCACGGTACCGCCATCGTCACGGCGGCCGGTATGCTCAATGCGCTGGAGATCGCCGGCAAGACTCTTGAGGACGCTAAGATCGTCTGCCTCGGTGCGGGTGCGGCCGCGACGTCCTGCATGCGACTGTTGATCAGCATGGGCGCCAAGGTCGGGAACATTTTCATGGTCGACCGCAAGGGCGTGATCCATGCTGGCCGCGACGACCTCAATCAGTACAAGGCAGCGTTTGCCCATGAGACTGACCGGCGCACGCTGGAAGATGCCTTGGACGGCGCCGATGTGTTCGTCGGTCTGTCCGGCCCAGACCTGCTCAGCGCCGAGGGTTTGAAGCGCATGGCTGTCAATCCCATCGTCTTCGCCTGCTCCAACCCCGATCCGGAAATCAGCCCCGAACTGGCCCACGCCACCCGTGACGATGTAATCATGGCTACAGGGCGTTCGGATTACCCGAACCAGGTTAACAACGTGCTCGGCTTTCCGTTCATTTTCCGGGGTGCTTTGGATGTGCGCGCAACGCGCATCAATGAGGAAATGAAAATCGCAGCCGCATTGGCGTTGCGCGACCTGGCCAAGCTGCCGGTGCCGGCGGATGTGTGTGCAGCCTATAGTCTGGGCGAATTGCAGTTCGGTCGCGAGTACATCATTCCCAAGCCGATGGACCCGCGCCTGATCACCCTGGTCTCCGATGCGGTTGCCAAGGCCGCGATCGAGTCGGGTGTGGCCACGCTCCCCTACCCGTCGAACTATCCGCTGAAATCAGTGGATGATGTGTTCAACGGTTAAACCGGCCGCCACAAAAAAACCGCCTTAGGGCGGTTTTTTTGTGGGGTCGATTGGCTCGCTGGGGCTGCTTTAGAACAAGTCGATGGGGGCGACTTCGTCAGCTGGCAGCGGGCTGCCCGGAACACCGAAGCCGGAGTCGAATTCGCTCATGGGTGGTGGCGAGTCCTCGGCCTTGAACAGTTCAAAGTAAGCGTTCGGCGTGCTGGGTGAGGCGGCGCGGCCACTGAGCGGATCGACGCGTAGCGAGAGCAGGCCTTCGGGCTCGGCGAGTTGGTGCGACGGACGGCCTTGCAGGGCGGGACCCATGAAATTCATCCAGATGGGCAAGGCGACAGTTCCGCCGTACTCCCAGCGGCCAAGGCTTTCCGGTTGATCGAAACCGGCCCAGACGGTAGTCACATAGTCACCGTTGTAGCCGCTGAACCACGCGTCCTTGGAGTCGTTGGTCGTCCCGGTCTTGCCCGCCAGGTCGTCGCGCTCCAGCGCCAGTGCGCGGCGGCCGGTGCCCCGGATGATCACGTCTTGCAACATGCTGTTGAGAATATAGGCGGTACGCGAGTCGACGATCTGCTCGGCCAGCTGGGTTTCGGGTTCTGTGAAGGCCACCGGTTGGGCCGGAACAATGCCTTCTTCATGCGGAACGGCGTCGGCAGCGGGTGCGGACCGGGGGGCGCGGGGAGGATTGGCGGCGAACAGGATGTCGCCGTCACGGCTTTCCACGCGCTCGATCAGGTAGGGTTCGATCTTGTAGCCGCCGTTGGCGAATACGCTCCAGCCGCTGGTGATTTCCAGTGGCGTAAGCGCTGCGGTGCCTAGTGCCAGAGACAGGTCACGAGGCATTGATTGGGTGTCGAAGCCAAAGCGGCTGAAGTAATTCAGGGCGTACTGCATGCCTATGTTTTGCAACAGGCGGATCGATACCAGGTTGCGAGAGCGATACAGCGCTTCCCGGAGGCGGATCGGACCCAGGAAGGTATTGTTGTCGTTTCGCGGGCGCCAAGCTTCATCCATGCTCGAGTCGTGGTAAACGATGGGGGCATCATTGACCAGGGTCGCTGCGGTATAGCCCTTGTCGAGGGCGGCGCTATAAAGGAAGGGTTTGAAGCTGGAGCCCGGCTGGCGTTTGGCCTGGATGGCGCGGTTGTAATTGCTTTGCTCGAAGGAGAAGCCCCCGACCAGCGCCTGGATCGCCCCACTATAGGGATCGAGTGATACCAGCGCGCTTTGCGCCGTGGGCAGTTGGCTGAAGACGAGACGGCCATCGTCCTCGCGCAGGAGGCGAATCAGGTCGCCCGGCTGCACGATATCGGCGGGTTTCTTGGGCCATTCCCCGACGCTGTTGGTATTTAGATACGGGCGCGCCCATTTCATGGTTTCCCAATCAACGCTTTCCTCTTCGCCTTGTTGCGTCAGAACCTGGATGCCGGTGTCATTCAACTCAGTGACGATGGCCGGCTGCAGACCGCCTTGAGTGCGGTGTTCCGACAGCTTGTGCTTCCAGGTTTCCAGGGACTGGCCGCGATAGCGAGCCTCCGGACCTCGATAGCCGTGGCGCTGGTCGTAGTCGATCAAGCCTTGGCGCACCGCGGTGTTGGCGTACTCCTGGAGCTGGCTGGGCACGGTGGTATAGACCTGAAAGCCTTCGGTGTAGGCGTCGCTGCCAAAACGGCCGACCATTTCCGCGCGCGCCATTTCGGCGATATACGGGGCCATGAGTTCCGGTTCCTGCAACTGCAGGCGGACCTCTACCGGCTCGGCAAGTGCCGCCTGATAGCGCTCGTGATCAATCTTGCCCAGGCGGTACATGCGCCCAAGGATCCAGTCACGGCGCTCTTTGCTGCGCTCCGGGTTGGCCACCGGGTTGTAGCGCGACGGCGCCTTCGGCAGGCCGGCGATCATCGCCATCTGCGCCAGGCTCAGCTCTTGAATGGACTTGCCGTAATAGATCTGCGCCGCCGCTTCGATGCCATAGGCGCGATTCCCCAGATAGATCTTGTTCACGTACAGCTCGAGGATTTCGTCCTTGCTCAATTCCCGCTCGATCTGCAGGGCCAGGAGGATCTCGGTGATCTTGCGCGAGAAGCTGCGCTCGCTGGTCAGAAAGTAGTTTTTCGCCACCTGCATGGTGATGGTGCTGCCACCGCTCTGGATATGCCCTGACTTCAATAATTGCGTGGCAGCGCGCATAAGGCCGGTGACATCGACGCCATAATGATTCGCAAAGTTGTCATCTTCGGCTGACAACAGCGCATCGATGAACTCTTTGGGAATAGCGGTGAATTCGATAGGCGACCGGCGCATTTCGCCATATTCGGCGATTAACTTGCCGTCGCTACTGTAGATGCGCAGAGGGATCTGCAACTGGATGCTACGCAGTGCATCCGCTGAAGGCAGCGTGGGGCTCAGATACAGAAAAGCGCCGCTGATGCTGAGTGCCAGGGCACACACAACAGCAACACATGACCAGGACAGGAATTTCAGCAGGCGGATCAAGTGTTCGGATTTCCAGGTTCAAGAAGCAGTTAGGACATCGCTAAAGGCGAAAGAGGAAAGCTGGTCACATTATAAGCATTTTCATCCCTGTGAACCATTTACGCCCGTGTCAAGTGCGCTATTTAATGTGAAACAACACGATTACTTCATAAGTAACCGATAGCTATAGGAATACGCTCGTGCTAAGTCTCTTCAATAAGAAGGGGAACACGCTGCTGGGTGTCGATATTAGTTCGACCTCGGTCAAGCTCCTCGAATTGAGTCGTTCGGGAAACCGCTACAAAGTAGAGGCTTACGCGGTCGAGCCGCTTCCAGCCAACGCAGTCGTCGAGAAGAACATCATCGAACTGGACGGCGTCGGTCAGGCCTTGGCCCGCGTGCTCGCCAAGGCCAAGGTATCCACCAAGTCAGCTGCGGTCGCGGTGGCGGGCTCGGCGGTCATTACCAAACTGATCGAAATGGATGCCGGCCTCAGCGATGACGAGCTGGAAACCCAGCTCACCCTAGAAGCTGACCAGTACATCCCATACCCCCTGGAAGAAGTCGCCATTGATTTCGAAGTGCAGGGCGCCTCGACGCGCAATCCGGAGCGGGTCGATGTGCTGCTGGCCGCTTGCCGCAAGGAAAATGTCGAGGTCCGCGAAGCCGCCCTGGGCTTGGCGGGGCTGACGGCCAAGGTGGTGGATGTCGAGGCCTATGCGCTGGAGCGTACCTACAGCCTGCTGAAAGCCCAGCTGGGTGATCAGGCCGATGATTTGACCGTGGCGCTGGTGGATATCGGTGCCACCATGACCACGCTCAGCGTGCTGCACAACGGGCGCACGCTTTATACCCGTGAACAGCTGTTTGGCGGTCGTCAGCTCACTGAGGAAATCCAGCGGCGCTACGGTTTGTCCGTCGAAGAGGCAGGCCTGGCCAAGAAGCGCGGCGGGTTGCCTGAGGATTACTCCCGGGAAGTGCTGCAGCCCTTTATGGACGCCGTGGTGCAGCAAGTGTCGCGCTCCTTGCAGTTTTTCTTCGCAGCAGGCCAGTTCAACCAGGTCGACATCATCATGCTGGCCGGCGGCACCGCCTCAATCCCCGGACTGGATCGGTTGGTCGAGCAGAAAATCGGCACACCCACTCTGATCGCCAATCCGTTCGCCGACATGGCCCTGAGCAGCAAGGTCAACGCTGGCGCGCTGGCCAGTGATGCGCCGGCGTTGATGATCGCCTGCGGCCTGGCGATGAGGAGTTTCGACTGATGGCGCGTATCAACCTATTGCCGTGGCGTGAGCAGCTTCGCGAAGAGCGCAAGCAACGTTTTCTCGCTTCTCTGATCGGCGTGCTGCTGATAGCAGGCGGCGTGGTTTTCCTCACCGATCAATATTTTTCGGCCGCCATCGACCGCCAGACTGCCCGCAATGAATTCGTGCGTAAGGAAATCGCCGTCCTGGATGCACGCATCAAGGAAATCAGCGAATTGCGCACCCGTCGCCAGCAACTGCTGGAGCGGATGAAGATCATTCAGGACCTGCAGGGCAACCGGCCGATCATCGCCCGGGTATTCGATCAGATGGTGCGTACGCTGCCCGATGGCGTGCATTTCTCTGAATTGAAAATGACCGGCAAAAACATCGCCATCAAGGGTGCTGCGGAGTCGAACAACCGGGTTTCCAACTTGATGCGTAACCTTGACGCCTCGGATTGGCTGACCGCGCCCAATCTCACCGAGGTCAAGGCGGTCACCTCCGGCGCAGTCGAGCAGGCCAACCACTTCCAGTTGACTGTGCAGCAAACGCAGCCCGTACCTGCAGAGCAAGGAGTCAAGAAGAAATGAATCTGGCCGCATCGCTAGAGAGTCTGCGCAAGGTCGACCTTGCTGATCTCGATGTCAATAATCTGGGTTCATGGCCGGCGCCGGTCAGGGTCATCACCGGCATTTTGCTGCTGATCCTGGTGCTGTTTTTGGGCTACCACTTTCACCTCAAGGACCTGCAGTCGCAGCTGGCCCAGCGCGAAGCTGAGGAAGTCACCCTCAAGCAACAGTTCACCACCAAGGCGTTTCAGGCAGCGAACCTCGAGGCTTACCAGGCGCAAATGGTAGAGATGGAGGAGTCCTTCGGCGCCATGCTGCGCCAACTGCCCAGCGACACCGAAGTGCCGGGCCTGCTTGAGGACATCACGCGTACGGGTCTTGGCAGCGGGCTTGAGTTTGAGGAAATCAAGCTGATGCCCGAGGTCGCCCAGCAATTCTATATCGAACTGCCCATCAAGATCAGCGTGGTGGGGGCCTATCACGACCTGGCCACCTTCGTCAGTGGCGCGGCCAGCCTGCCACGCATCGTTACTCTGCATGATTTCGAGATCAAGCCGCTGTCAGCCGACAGCGCTGCGAAGCTGCGCATGGGCATCACAGCCAAAACCTACCGCTATAACGACAAGGGGGTGCAGAAATGAAGCGCTTCCACAGCCTGGTCTGCCTGGCGCTGATCCTCGGGCTCAGCGGTTGCAGCGGCAATCATGACTTCAATGATCTGCAAAGTTTCATGGATGAGGTGCGCGTACGGCCCAAAGGCACCATCGAGCCGTTGCCCACCTTCCAACCCTATGAGGCCTTTACCTACGGTGCCTCGAATCTACGCAGCCCGTTCCAGCCGCCCATCCGTATCGACCTGGCCAATCAGCAGAAAGGGTCCAAGGACATCAAGCCGGATGAGGCACGTATCCGCCAATTCCTCGAAGGGTTCAACATCGAGCTGTTCGAGATGGTCGGCAGTCTGTCCAACGAGGACGGCATGTACGCCCTGGTGCGCGGTGCGGGCGGGGTTCACCGGATCCGTATTGGTGATTATCTGGGGCGCAACCACGGCAAGATTATCGCCATCAACGAGGCGAAGATCGATGTGCTGGAAATTGTTCCAGATGGAGAAGGGGGCTGGTTGGAGCGCCCACGAAGCATGACGCTCAAGGAGCGTTCCTAATTGGGCGGAGAAGTACACATGAGAACAACACGCCAGTCTGCACAACGGAAGTACACAATGAATAGCACCCTGCCGCGCTTTGGCCTGCCACTCCTGGCTGCTTTGCTTGCTCCGCACCTGATGGCTGCCGATCTGCAGGCACTGGATGTTGCCACGCTACCGGGCAACCGCGTCGAGCTGAAGCTCAGTTTCGACGAGCCGGTCGCCGTGCCGCGTGGCTACACCATCGACCAGCCGGCGCGCATCGCCCTGGACATGCCCGGGGTACGCAACAAGCTGGGTGTGAAGACCCGTGACCTGGGAATCGGTAACGCGCGCAGTGTCACCGTGGTGGAGGTCAAGGACCGCACGCGGCTGATCGTCAACCTGTCGGGACTGGCGCCTTACAGCACGCGTGCCGAAGGCAATAATCTCTTCTTGGTGCTGGGTGATACGGCCGTTGCCTCGGCAGCACCCAGTACAACCGTGAGACCCCCGGCACAGGGGCAGCCGCAGAGCCAGGCGGTCGCGGGCAAGACCATCCGCGGCATCGACTTTCAGCGCGGCACCGAAGGTGAAGGCAATGTGATCATTGACCTGAGCGACCCGACCACCGCTCCGGACATTCAGGAACAAGGCGGCAAGATCCGCCTGGAATTCGCCAAAACCCACCTGCCAGAAGCGTTGCGCGTCAGGCTGGATGTCAAGGACTTCGCCACCCCTGTGCAATTCGTCAGTGCCAGTAGCCAGGGTGATCGTGTGGTGGTGCTCATCGAGCCGACCGGTCATTACGACTACATGGCGTTTCAGACGGACAGCCGCCTGACTGTAAGCATCAAGCCGCTGTCGCGCGATGACCTGGAAAAGCGCAAGGCTGAACGCTTTGCCTACACCGGCGAAAAACTGTCGTTGAACTTCCAGGACATCGACGTGCGTTCAGTGTTGCAGCTGATTGCCGACTTCACCGACCTCAACCTGGTGGCCAGTGACACGGTGCAGGGCAGCATTACCCTGCGCCTGCAGAATGTGCCCTGGGACCAGGCGCTGGATCTGGTACTCAAGACCAAGGGGCTCGACAAGCGTCAGATCGGCAACGTGCTGCTGGTCGCGCCGGCTGATGAGATTGCTGCCCGCGAGCGTCAGGAGCTTGAGGCCCAGCGCCAGGTGGCGGAACTGGCGCCGCTGCGCAAGGACGTCATCCAACTCAATTACGCCAAGGCGTCCGACATTGCCAAGCTGTATGAGAGCGAGTCGCAGAAAGGCGCCTTGAAGGACGACATGCGCGGCTCGGTGATCTACGACGACCGCACCAATAGCCTGCTGATGACCTTGACGCAGGAGCGCATCGACGAGATGCGTCGCATCGTCAGCCTGCTCGACGTGCCGGTACGCCAGGTGATGATCGAGGCGCGCATCGTCGAGGCCAATGTCGACTACGACAAGAGCCTGGGCGTGCGTTGGGGTGGTAGCCAGACGTTCGCCAATGGCCGCGGCCTGTTTTACGGCAACGATGACCGTGGCGATGAGGGCGGTAATACAGGAGACGACATGACCGGTAACGTCCCCTTCGTCGACCTGGGCGTAGCCAACCGCACGGCAGGGTTCGGCATTGGTTACCTGACCGACAACCTGATCCTCGACCTTGAACTGACAGCCATGGAAAAGAGCGGTAACGGCGAAGTAGTATCCCAGCCCAAGGTGGTCACCGCCGACAAGGAAACCGCCAAGATCCTCAAGGGGGCCGAAATTCCGTATCAAGAGGCCAGCTCCAGCGGCGCCACCTCTACCTCCTTCAAGGAAGCCGCGCTGTCGCTGGAAGTGACACCGCAGATCACCCCGGACAACCGCATCATCATGGAAGTGAAAGTTACCAAGGATGCGCCGGACTTCGCCAATGCCCTCAATGGCGTGCCGCCGATCAACAAGAACGAGGTGAATGCCAAGGTCTTGGTGGCGGATGGTGAAACCATCGTTATCGGTGGTGTGTTCTCCAACACCCAGACCAAGGGTGTGGAAAAAGTGCCCTTCCTGGGCGACCTGCCGTTCCTCGGCCGCCTGTTCCGCCGCGATATCGTGCAGGACAAGAAATCCGAGCTGCTGGTCTTCCTCACTCCGCGTATCATGCACAACCAGGCGATAGCAGTGAGTCGTTAATGTTGTGCAGAATCTGATCATCGTGGGCCCGATGGGGGCTGGAAAAAGCACCATCGGGCGGCTGTTGGCCAAGGAATTGCGGCTGGCCTTCAAGGATTCCGACAAGGAAATCGAACAGCGCACCGGCGCGAATATCCCGTGGATATTCGACGTCGAGGGTGAGCAGGGGTTTCGCGACCGCGAGCAGTGCGTGCTTGCCGAGCTGTGCCTGGAGCAAGGCCAGGTGGTCGCCACCGGCGGCGGTGCGATTCTGCGACCCGAAAACCGCCAGGCCATGCGGACCGGCGGGCGGGTGATCTATCTGCATACCTCGGTCGAGCAACAAATCGCCCGCACCGCCCGTGACCGCAACCGGCCCCTGCTGCGCACTGCCAACCCGGGTCAGGTGCTGCGCGACCTGCTGGAAATCCGCGATCCGCTGTACCGCGAGATTGCCGACATCATCATCGAAACCGACGAGCGCCCACCGCGCATGGTGGTGCAGGAAATTCTCGCCCGCCTGGATGACTTGCCCCACCGTTAAAGGCCGCCGCGAACTGGGTTATCCTAGGGGCCTATCCAATATGGGGGTTCCATGCAGACTCTTCAGGTCGATCTCGGCACGCGTAGTTATCCCATTTACATCGGTTCCGGGTTGCTTGACGACAGCGCGTTGTTGGCCCGGCACATCGCTGGCCGGCAGGTAGCGATTGTCAGCAACGAGACGGTGGCGCCCCTGTATCTGGAGCGGCTAGCCCAAGCGCTGAAAGACTATCAGGTCACTCGTATCGTGTTACCCGATGGCGAGGCCCATAAGAATTGGGAAACCCTGCAGAGCATCTTCGATGGCCTGTTGCAGGCTCGCCATGACCGCCGTACCACGGTGATCGCCCTGGGCGGCGGGGTGATTGGCGACATGGCCGGCTTCGCCGCCGCCTGTTACCAGCGTGGGGTCAACTTCATTCAAGTGCCGACCACGCTGCTGTCCCAGGTGGATTCTTCGGTGGGTGGCAAGACCGGCATCAACCATCCGCTGGGTAAGAACATGGTCGGCGCTTTCTACCAGCCGCAAGCCGTGCTCATCGACATTGCCAGCCTGTCCACCCTGCCGGCTCGCGAGCTCTCCGCCGGCCTGGCTGAAGTGATCAAGTACGGATTGATTTGCGACGAGCCGTTCCTCGGCTGGCTGGAAACCCACATGGATGTCTTGCGAGAGCTCGACAATGCCGCACTGACCACGGCGATTGCCCGCTCCTGTGAGGCCAAGGCGCGCGTGGTCGGCGCCGACGAGCGTGAGTCAGGCATCCGCGCCACGCTGAATCTGGGCCACACCTTCGGGCACGCCATCGAAACCCACATGGGCTACGGCGTTTGGCTGCACGGTGAGGCGGTGTCCGCGGGCACGGTCATGGCCTTGGAGATGTCCCATCGCCTGGGCTGGATCAGCGCCGCCGAGCGTGATCGCGGCATTCGTCTGCTGCAGCGCGCAGGTTTGCCGGTGGTCCCGCCTGAGGAGATGACCCCGGAACATTTTCTTGAACACATGGCTGTGGACAAGAAGGTACTCGATGGACAGCTGCGCCTGGTTCTGCTCAAGCGCTTGGGGGAAGCGGTGGTCACCGCCGATTATGCCCAGGACGCATTGCAGGCTACCCTGAGTACCGATTATCGCGCCCTCGTCGAACAGCTTGGAGATGCCTGAGCCATCATGACCAGCCTACATGCCGAGGAAGTTTTCCTCAGTCACTACCAGTTCAGTCACGATCCTTTCGCCGCACGGGTGCCCGGCTTCAAGTTCTTCCCGGCACAGCGCAAACCCGTGCTTGGCCAACTGCACCATCTGGCGCGCTACAGCCAGTTGCTCCTGCTGGTCAGTGGTCCGCTGGGCAGTGGCAAGACCTTGCTGCGCCAAGCCCTGGTAGCCAGTACCAACAAGCAGAGCGTATTGCCGGTGGTGGTCAGCGCCAGTGAGGCGGGCAGCGCAGCGAGCTTGTTGCTGCAGATGTCCCAGGTCCTGGGCCTGCCTGCAGCGGACGCTGCGGCGATCCGCGCCCATGTGGAGCAGTGCGCGCTGACCGGGCAGGAGGTGTATCTGCTGGTCGATGACGCGGAGCGGCTGGATAGCGAGGCACTGGCCGAATTGCTTGCCCTGGCCCAGGAGCGCCGCGAAGGTCGCGCCCATGTCTTCCTGTTCGGCGAGCCGGACACCGCCGAGCGGCTGCAGGCGCTCAGCGAGGAAGGGGACGAAGAGCGCTTCCACACCATCGAGCTGCAACCCTACACCGAGGAAGAGACTGCCGAATATCTGGCGCAGCGCTTGGAAGGCGCCGGGCAAAGTCTGGCCGTGTTCAGTGCAGAACAGCTGGCCGAGATCCAGGAACGGTCTGGCGGCTGGCCAGGCGCGATCAATCAGGTCGCGTACGAAATTCTCATCGAAGATATGCAGACCGAGCGCGGCCTGCTGCGTCCGCCCGGATTCACGTTCAACCTGCCACGCCAACAACAACTTGGCTTGCTCGGCATCCTCCTGGTGGTGCTGGTGGGCTGGTTGTTGTTGGGCGGCGATGACGCCGAGCAAGCGCCGACGACTGCCCCGCTTGCCGATAACCGTCAACCGGCACCGCCGCGTACCGTAAGTGCGACCAGCAGCCAGGCATTGCCGTTGCCCCGGCCATCACGTAGCGACATTGAGGCGCAGCCAAACGCCGTGGTCGCCGATGCCCCAGCGCCGGACGAACAGACGTGGACGATCGATCCCGCTCCGCAAGCATCGGCGACCACAGCCTTGCCCTTGCCATCGATACCGGCAGAGGCCATAGCACCGGCACCGGCACCGGTTACCGCTCCCGCTCCTGCACCGGTTGCCAAGCCAGCACCTACGCCGGCGCCAGCACCTGCGCCTACCGTCGCCAAGACCACACCGCTGCCGCTGCCATCGACGGTGGCAACCGAACTCGACAGTGATTGGTATTTGGCGCAGAACGGAAAGCAATACGCGTTGCAAGTGTTGGCCTTGAGTACCGAGGCGGCCGCCCGTGATTTTGTACGCGCACAAGGGAGTCAGTACCGCTATTACCGCAAACTGCATCAGGGCAAGCCGCTGTATGTGGTGACCATGGGCACTTTCCCGTCCCAGGCTGCAGCCAGGGCCGCAATCGCCAATTTGCCCGCCACGGTGCGTGAGGCCAAACCCTGGGCACGTCCCTTCGCGGGTATCCAGCAGGAAATCGCCCAGAGCCGCTAATCACCGCTTCGCCCGCCCGCGGCGGTGCGTCAAACCCAAGGCCCCGCCGCCCTCCGTCCAGCATCTGGATGAAGGGCGGCGGGGCTTTTTTTTGTGGGTTCGTAGCGAGAGATAGGCGCTGTGCACCCGTGACGGAAAGGGGAGTGGTAAAGCAAGCTCGCTTGGGAATCTGCCCAGAAGGCTGGTCAGCTGTCGAAAATACGCCCTTGGATCGTTAATTTGGTTATCACGTACCTGTCCTGTCATCGTTCTCTTTTGCGACATTAACTTTCATATTTCAGTCGCTTTTTTATTGTTTGGCCTAAAGTCGCTGTGTAATATGGCCGACCGCGATCCCTGCAAACGACCTCTCAAGAAGAGGTTTTAGCGATGTAAGTGATTGAATTTAAAGTAATTTGCCTTTAAGGCTGCATGGCGAGAGTCCCCTATGAAAGCAGGTCTGTTTCATCCGGAAGAGTTCAAGGATAACTGCGGCTTCGGCCTGATCGCCCACATGCAGGGCGAGGCCAGTCATCACTTGCTGCAGACCGCTATCCAGGCCCTGACCTGCATGACCCATCGTGGCGGCATCAACGCAGACGGCAAGACCGGGGACGGCTGCGGCCTGTTGATCCAGAAGCCTGACTTGTTCCTGCGCGCTGTGGCGCGCGACACCTTCGCGGTCGAACTGCCGGCGCAATATGCGGTGGGCATGGTGTTCCTCAACCAGGACCCGGTGAAGGCCGCCGCTGCTCGCGCCAACATGGAGCGCGAGATTCTCGCCGCTGGCTTGCAGGTGATTGGCTGGCGCAAGGTGCCGGTGGATACCTCGGTGCTGGGTGAGCTGGCGCTGGCGCGTCTGCCACAGATCGAACAAGTATTCGTCGGCGGCGACGGGTTGTCGGACCAGGACTTTGCCGTACAGCTGTTCCGCGCGCGTCGCCGGTCCTCGGTGGCCAACGCCGCTGACAGCGATCATTACGTGTGCAGCTTCTCGGCGCAGACCCTGATCTACAAGGGCCTGATGATGCCCAAGGATTTGCAGGCCTTTTATCCGGACCTGGGCGATGAGCGCCTGCAGACCGCCATCGCGGTGTTCCACCAGCGCTTCTCCACCAATACCCTGCCGAAGTGGCCGCTGGCCCAGCCGTTCCGCTTTTTGGCTCACAACGGTGAAATCAACACCATCCCGGGCAACCGCAACTGGGCGCTGGCACGCCGCTTGAAGTTCGCCAATGATCTGATCCCCGATCTGCAGGAGCTCGGCCCGCTGGTCAACCGCGTCGGTTCAGACTCGTCGAGTATGGACAATATGCTCGAGCTGCTGGTCACGGGCGGTATGGACATGTTTCGCGGCCTGCGCATGATCATGCCGCCGGCCTGGCAGAACGTTGACATCATGGATGCCGACCGCCGCGCCTTCTACGAATACAACTCCATGCACATGGAGCCCTGGGACGGTCCCGCCGGTATCGTACTTACCGATGGTCGCTACGCCGTGTGCCTGCTCGATCGCAACGGTCTGCGCCCTGCGCGCTGGGTCACCACCACCAATGGCTATATCACCCTGGCGTCGGAAGTCGGCGTATGGGGCTATCAGCCCGAGGACGTCATCGCCAAGGGCCGTGTCGGGCCGGGACAGATTCTGGCCGTCGACACCCACACCGGCGAAGTGCTGCACACCGAGGATATCGATAGCCGTCTGAAATCGCGCCATCCCTATAAGAAGTGGCTGCGCCAGAATGCCCTGCGCATTCAGTCGACCCTGGACGACAACGACCACGGTGGTCCGCAATACAACGGCGAGCAGCTCAAGCAGTACATGAAGATGTTCCAGGTCACCTTCGAGGAGCGTGACCAGGTGCTGCGCCCGCTCGCCGAACAGGGCCAGGAAGCGGTCGGCTCGATGGGCGACGACACGCCGATGGCGGTGCTGTCGCGTCGCGTGCGCTCCACCTATGACTACTTCCGTCAGCAGTTCGCGCAGGTCACCAACCCGCCGATCGACCCGCTGCGTGAAGCCATTGTGATGTCGCTGGAAACCTGCCTGGGCGCCGAGCGCAACGTGTTCGAGGAAACTCCCGAACACGCCAACCGTGCCATCCTCAGCAACCCGGTGATCTCCCCGGCCAAGTGGCGGACCATCATGGAGTTGGAACGTCCCGGCTTCGATCGCCACGTCATCGACCTCAATTATGACGAGTCCATCGGCCTGGAAGCGGCCGTGCGCAGCATCGCGGATCAGGCCGAGGCGGCGGTGCGTGCCGGCAAGGTGTTGCTGGTGCTGTCCGACCGCAACATTGCGCCGGGCACGTTGCCGGCCCATGCTTCGCTGGCGGTCGGTGTGGTGCACCATCGCCTGACCGAAACCGGTCTGCGCTGCGACTGCAATATCCTGGTGGAAACCGCCACGGCGCGCGACCCGCACCATTTCGCCGTGTTGCTGGGGTTTGGCGCCACCGCCGTGTACCCGTACCTGGCCTACGAAGTGCTGGCCGACCTGATCCGCAGCGGCGAAGTGCTGGGCGACCTGTACGAAGTCTTCAAGTATTACCGCAAGGGTATTTCCAAGGGCCTGCTGAAGATCCTGTCGAAGATGGGCATTTCCACCGTGGCGTCCTACCGCGGTGCGCAATTGTTCGAAGCGGTCGGCCTGGCCGACGACGTGGTCGAGCTGAGCTTCAAGGGCGTGGCCAACCGCATCAAGGGTGCGCGTTTCGTCGACATCGAAGCCGAGCAGAAACTGCTCGCCCTGGAAGCCTGGAATACCCGCAAGACCATCCAGCAAGGCGGTCTGCTCAAGTTCGTGCACGGCGGCGAATACCATGCCTTCAACCCGGACGTGGTCAACACCCTGCAGGCGGCTGTGCAGCAGAGCGACTACGCCAGGTTCAAGGAATACACCGCACTGGTGGACAACCGCCCGGTGTCGATGCTGCGCGATCTGCTCAAGGTCAAGGAAGCGCCCCAGCCGCTGTCCCTCGACGAAGTCGAGCCACTGGAATCGATCTTTACGCGTTTCGATGCTGCCGGTATCTCACTGGGCGCACTGTCGCCGGAAGCCCACGAAGCCATCGCCGAGGCGATGAACCGCATCGGTGGGCGCTCCAACTCCGGTGAGGGTGGCGAAGACCCGGCCCGTTACGGCACTAACAAGAGTTCCAAGATCAAGCAGGTGGCCACGGGCCGTTTCGGCGTGACCCCGGAATACTTGGTCAACGCCGAAGTGCTGCAGATCAAGGTTGCTCAAGGTGCCAAGCCTGGAGAGGGTGGTCAGTTGCCCGGCGGCAAGGTCAACGGCCTGATTGCCCGGCTGCGCTATGCGGTGCCCGGCGTGACGCTGATCTCGCCACCGCCGCACCATGACATCTATTCCATTGAAGACCTGGCGCAGCTGATCTACGACCTCAAGCAGGTCAATCCGCAGGCCCTGGTCTCGGTGAAGCTGGTGGCTGAGCCGGGCGTGGGCACCATCGCCGCCGGTGTGGCCAAGGCCTACGCGGACCTGATCACTATCTCTGGTTACGACGGTGGCACCGGTGCTTCGCCGCTGACGTCCATCAAGTACGCCGGCTCGCCCTGGGAACTGGGCCTGTCCGAAGCGCACCAGACCCTACGTGGCAATGACCTGCGCGGCAAGGTGCGGGTACAGACCGACGGCGGCCTGAAGACCGGCCTGGACGTGGTCAAGGCGGCGATTCTCGGCGCTGAAAGTTTTGGTTTCGGCACCGCGCCGATGATCGCCCTGGGCTGCAAGTACCTGCGCATCTGCCACCTGAACAACTGCGCCACCGGGGTGGCCACCCAGAACGACAACCTGCGCAAGGAGCACTTCATCGGGACGGCGGACATGGTGGTGAATTTCTTCACCTTCATCGCCGAGGAAACCCGCGAGTGGCTGGCCAGGCTGGGCGTGCGCAGCCTCGGCGAGCTGATCGGCCGCACCGACCTGATCGAGCTGCTGCCCGGCGAGACCGACAAGCAGGGCCAGCTGGATCTGTCGCCGCTGCTGGGCAG
The DNA here is from genome assembly GCF_052245235.1 of Pseudomonas sp. B392_1p. Classification (NCBI taxonomy): domain Bacteria; kingdom Pseudomonadati; phylum Pseudomonadota; class Gammaproteobacteria; order Pseudomonadales; family Pseudomonadaceae; genus Pseudomonas; species Pseudomonas sp. B392_1p. The sequence continues at coordinate 21,524 of NZ_JBQPXM010000004.1, read as the reverse complement.
CGCGCATATTCCGGACGACAAGCCGCAGTTCTGCCAGGTCGAGAACAACCCGCCGTTCGATCCGGGCCTGTTGGCCGAGCACATGGTCGAGCTGGCGAGTGGGGTCATCTCCGACAAGCTGGGCGGCGAATTCGAACTGGACATCTGCAACTGCGACCGCTCCATTGGCGCACGGGTGTCCGGCGAGATTGCCCGTCGCCATGGCAACCAGGGCATGGTCAACGCGCCGGTCACCTTCCGCTTCAAGGGCACGGCCGGGCAGAGCTTTGGTGTGTGGAATGCCGGCGGCCTGAACCTGTACCTGCAAGGCGACGCCAACGACTACGTGGGCAAGGGCATGACCGGCGGCAAGATCGTTATCACCCCGCCGGCCGGCAGCCGATTAAAGACCCAGGAGAGCGCGATCATCGGCAACACCTGCCTGTATGGCGCTACCGGCGGCAAGCTGTTCGCTGCCGGCACGGCGGGTGAGCGTTTTGCGGTGCGCAACTCCGGCGCGCATACCGTCGTGGAAGGCACAGGCGATCATTGCTGCGAATACATGACCGGCGGCTTCGTGTGTGTGCTGGGCAAGACCGGCTACAACTTCGGCTCGGGCATGACCGGCGGCTTTGCTTACGTGCTGGATGAGGACAACAGCTTCTTTGACCGGGTGAACCACGAACTGGTGGAAATCCAGCGCATCACCGGCGAGGCGATGGAAGGCTATCGCAGCCACCTGCAGCAGGTGCTCGCCGAATACGTGGCGGAAACCGGCAGCCCTTGGGGCGCGGAGCTGGCCGAGAACCTGGACGACTACCTGCGTCGCTTCTGGCTGGTCAAGCCCAAGGCCGCGAGCCTGAAGACGCTGCTCGCCAGCACTCGGGCCAACCCGCAATAAAGCAGCTGCAAGCGGCAAGCCCCCACGGTGCAAGCGAAAAGCAGCGCAGGGTTTGCCGGTTCAACGTGATTGTCCTGCAGCGGCAACTTGAAGTGCCGCTGCCGTTAAGAGGTTTATGCAATGAGCGAACGTCTGCACAACGACTTCCAGTTCATCGAAGTGGGCCGTCAGGACCCCAAGAAAAAACTGCTGCGCCGCCGCAAGCAGGAGTTCGTCGAGATTCACGAACCCTTCAAGCCCGATCAAGCGGCCGAGCAGGCCCACCGCTGCCTGGAGTGCGGCAACCCGTACTGCGAGTGGAAGTGCCCGGTGCACAACTACATCCCCAATTGGCTGAAGTTGGTGACCGAGGGCAACATCATTGCCGCGGCCGAGCTATCGCACCAGACCAATACCCTGCCGGAAGTCTGCGGTCGCGTCTGCCCGCAGGACCGGCTCTGTGAAGGTGCCTGTACCTTGAATGACACCGGCTTCGGCGCGGTGACCATCGGCTCGGTGGAGAAGTACATCACCGACACCGCCTTTGCCATGGGCTGGCGCCCGGACCTGTCGAAGGTCGTGCCGACCGGCAAGCGTGTGGCGGTAATCGGTGCAGGTCCGGCGGGCCTGGGTTGCGCCGACGTGCTAGCGCGCAACGGCGTGAGTGCGGTGGTGTTCGACAAGAACCCGGAAATCGGCGGTTTGCTGACCTTCGGTATCCCGGAATTCAAGCTGGAAAAAACCGTGCTGACCCGCCGCCGTGAAGTGTTCACCGGCATGGGCATCGAATTCTGCCTGAACACCGAAGTGGGCAAGGACGTGACCATGGCCCAGCTGCTCGACGAGTTCGATGCAGTGTTCATGGGCATGGGCACCTACACCTATATGAAGGGCGGTTTCCCCGGCGAAGACCTGCCGGGCGTGCATGACGCGCTGGATTTTTTGGTGGCCAACGTCAACCGCAACCTGGGCTTCGAGCAATCGCCTGCTGATTTCATCGACATGAATGGCAAGAAGGTGGTGGTGCTCGGCGGCGGCGATACGGCGATGGACTGCAACCGCACCTCGATCCGCCAGGGCGCCAAGAGTGTGACCTGCGCCTATCGCCGTGACGCGGCGAACATGCCGGGCTCGCGCAAGGAAGTGAAGAACGCCAAGGACGAGGGCGTGAAATTCCTGTTCAACCGCCAGCCCATCGCCATTGTCGGCGAGGACAAGGTGGAAGGCGTGAAAGTCGTCGAAACCCGCCTCGGCGCACCGGATGCCCGTGGTCGGCGCAGTCCTGAGCCGATCCCCGGTTCCGAGCAGATCCTGCCGGCCGACGCGGTGGTGATTGCCTTCGGTTTCCGCCCCAGCCCGGCGGCCTGGTTTGGCGACTTCGATATCGCTACCGACACCCAGGGCCGCGTTGTCGCACCCGAGCAGGGCCCGTACAAGTTCCAGACCGGCAACCCGAAAATATTCGCTGGCGGTGACATGGTGCGCGGCTCCGATCTGGTGGTCACCGCGATCCATGAAGGGCGCACCGCCGCCGAGGGCATCCTCGATTACCTCGGCGTATAAGGGCGCGCTGAGCAGCGCCGGCGGCCCCGCCAAAAGGCGGGAAGTGGCTATAAAACACGCCATTTCCCTCGCGGATTATTCGTCTGACCTAGGCTTGCCGCTTGCCGTGGATCAAGCCAAAGACAAAAGGCGGGGGCCCCACCGTGCCTTTTGTGGTGGGCTTTGCGACAATGCGGGCACTTTTTTTGCTGGAACCTGGACATGACTGCTCTGAAGAATGATCGCTTCCTCCGTGCCCTGCTCAAGCAACCTGTCGACGTCACTCCCGTCTGGATGATGCGTCAGGCCGGTCGCTACCTGCCGGAATACCGCGCCAGCCGCGCCAAAGCGGGTGATTTCATGAGCCTGTGCATGAATCCCGAGTTCGCCTGCGAGGTGACCCTGCAGCCACTGGAACGCTATCCGTTGGATGCGGCGATCCTGTTCTCCGACATCCTCACCATCCCTGACGCCATGGGCCTGGGCTTGTATTTCGAAACCGGCGAAGGCCCGCGTTTCAAGAAAGTGGTCAACACGATGGCGGATATCGAGGCGCTGCCGATCCCAGATCCGGACAAAGACCTCGGCTATGTCATGGACGCGGTGCGCACCATTCGCCGCGAGCTGAACGGCCGCGTGCCGCTGATCGGCTTCTCCGGCAGCCCCTGGACCCTGGCGACTTACATGGTGGAAGGCGGATCAAGCAAGGACTTCCGCAAGTCCAAGGCGCTGCTGTATGAAAACCCGCAGGCCATGCACGCATTGCTGGACAAACTCGCCCAATCGGTGACCAGCTACCTGAACGGCCAGATCCTCGCCGGTGCCCAGGCGGTGCAGATCTTCGATTCCTGGGGTGGCAGCTTGTCGGCTGCGGCGTATCAGGAGTTCTCCCTGGCCTACATGCAGAAGATCGTCAATGGTCTGATCCGCGAGCATGACGGGCGCCGCGTGCCGGTGATCCTGTTCACCAAGGGCGGCGGCCTGTGGCTGGAGTCCATGGCGGATTCCGGCGTTGAAGCGCTGGGTCTGGACTGGACCTGCGACATCGGTGCTGCTCGCGCTCGGGTCGGCGACAAGGTGGCGCTGCAAGGCAACATGGACCCCAGCGTGTTGTATGCCAAGCCGGAAGCAATCCGTGGGGAAGTGGGGCGCATCCTCGCGGCCTATGGTCACGGCAATGGTCACGTGTTCAACCTCGGCCACGGCATCACTCCGGAGGTCGACCCGGCCCACGCGGGTGCCTTTATCGAAGCAGTTCACGAGTTGTCCGCGCAGTATCACGTCTGAATAGCGTCATCGGCTGATACTAAAACGCCCCGCATTGCGGGGCGTTTTGCATTCTGCAGTGTGCGAATCAGTGCGCCGGGCGCTGCACCGCTTCCGGCAAGGCTGGAACGCGGGCCAGGTGCAGGGCTACCAGCAGCGCGATCAACAACAGCGAGCCGATAAACAGACCGACCCCATCCCAGCCGGCCGCCTGCCAGAACACGCCGCCGAGGGTACCCGCCAGGCTGGAGCCCACGTAGTAACAGAACAGGTAAAGCGATGAGGCCTGCCCACGGGCTTGCTTGGCGCGTCGGCCGACCCAACTGCTGGCCACGGAGTGCGCGCCGAAGAAGCCAAACGTGAACATCAGCATGCCGAGCAGCACGGCGGGCAGTGCGTCGAACAAGGTCAAGACCAGCCCGGCCAGCATCAGGCCGATGACCACCCAGAGCACCTTGCCGCGCCCCAGCCGGTCAGCCAGCGCGCCCACTTGTGCGGAGCTGTAGATCCCCGACAGGTAGACCACGGCCAGCAGGCCCACGCTGGTTTGGCTCATCTGGAAGGGGTCGGCGATCAGCCGGTAACCGATGTAGTTGAACAGGGTCACGAAGCTGCCCATCAGCAAGAAGCCTTGCACGAACAGCCAGGGCAGGCCCGAGTCACGAACATGCAGGGCGTAGCCATCGATCAGGCCCCGCAGGCGCAACGGCCGTGGGCGGAAGTTGCGGGATTCGGGGAGCAGGTGCCAGAACAGCAGCCCAGCCAGCAGTGCGAGCCCGCCGACAATGCCGAGGGCTGCGTGCCAGGACATCCAGTCCACCAGAACGCCGGTCAATAAGCGGCCGCTCATGCCACCAATGGCGTTGCCGCCGATATACAGACCCATGGCGAAGCCCAAGTGCTTGGGATAGATTTCTTCGCTGAGGTAGGTCATGGCCACAGCCGCCAGGCCACTCAGCGCCAGGCCCACCAGGGCGCGCATCAGCAGCACGGCTTCCCAGGTCGGCATGAAGGCACTGATGATGGTGAACACGGCGGCTGCGAGCAGCGACACGGCCATCACTCGCTTACGGCCAATGGCATCGGAGATCGGTCCGGTAATCAGCAGGCCGATCGCCATGGTGATGGTGGAAATAGACAAAACCAGGCTGCTTTGCACCGCACTGATGCCGAAGGTGGCGGACAGCACCGGCATCATCGGCTGCACGCAATACAGCAGCGCAAAAGTGGCAAAGCCACCGCAGAACAGGGCTACGGCGGTCAGTAGAAAGTGCCGGGTGCCTTTTTCGGTGTACGTCTCGATGGGCTGCACGGCCGGATTTGCAGGGGTGGGTATTTCGTTGGGTGACACCAGTTCGCGGGGCGAACTCTGGATGTTGCTCACAAGGTCCTCTCTAGGGCGCTTTTGGCGGCCACAGCCGGTCCGTAACAGGCACACGACGATCTCGCGCAGCTGCAGTAGGCGGCTTAGGGGTGGGTTATGGCTGTAAAGGATAAGCAGCTTGATTTAATCTTTCCAATATATTATTCGACATAATTGATATGTTTTGCGACTTATTGGAGTGGCGATGGAACTGCGACATTTGCGTTATTTCGTGGCGGTTGCGGAAGAGCTGCACTTTGGCCGTGCGGCCGAGGTGCTGGGGATTTCCCAGCCACCCTTGAGCCAGCAGATTCAAGCCTTGGAGCAGGAGTTGGGCGTGCGCTTGTTTGATCGCACCAACCGGCGCGTATCGCTCACCGACGCGGGTCGGTTGTTCCTGGACGAAACCCGGCAGACCCTGGCGCAGGTTAACAAGTCGGTCGACGTGGCGCGGCGGGCGGAACAGGGCGAACTGGGTGAGCTACAGATCGGCTTCACGGCGTCGGCGCCGTTTGTGTCGATTATTCCGCGGGCGATCTTTGCGTTTCGGCAGGCCTTTCCGGCGGTGCATCTGAATCTGGAAGAGATGAACAGCCGCGAGGTGAGCCAGGCGGTGCTCGACGAGCGTTTGCAGATTGGCATGATCCGCCCCTTGGCGTTGCCTGATACGCTGGAAGCGGTGGAGCTGTTCACTGAGCCGCTGGTGGCCCTGGTGCATGCCGATCACCCATTGGCCGAGGCGGGTGATGCTGGTCTGCAGCTCAGTGAGCTGGCTGAGCAACCCTTTGTGTTTTTTCCGCGCACCCATGGCACAGGGCTTTACGATCAGCTTGTCGGCTTGGCCCGCCAGGCCGGCTTTACGCCGCGCATTGCCCAGGAGGCCCATGAGGCGCTGACCATTATCGGACTGGTTGCGGCGGGGTTGGGGGTCTCGGTGTTACCTGCGTCATTTCGGCGCATTCGCATCGACGGAGTAGTCTTTCGCCCACTGCTCGACACTGAGGCCACGACCGCGGTGTGGTTGATAAAGCGTCGCCTGGAACATTCCCCTCTGGCCCAGGCGTTCGTTGATCTGGTGACCCGCGAGGCACAGACGCGCCGCTAAAGTAGTATGGTTTTTTGATCAGGGGCAAGCCCCGGCAGCGTGGCTGAGAACGGCGTGTGATACGCACGGGATGAGCCTTGACACTTGTAGGGTTATTGCCGAAAGCTATAACGGCAGTCGGATTGGCCGACGCCTCCTTGAATACCTCGAAGAAGAGAAAAAAACATGAAACGGATTCTGCTCGGTACCCTGATCGCCGCCGCCTCCCTGAACGCTTTCGCTGAAGCGCCGGGCGGCCCGAACTGCGGCTGGGGCAACATGTTGTTCGAAGGCCAGAGCGGCCTGCCCTCGCACGTAGTGGCTTCGATCACCAACGGCACCTCCGGCAACGCTACCTTCGGCATGACCTCCGGCACCAACGGCTGCTCCGCCGATGGCACCCTGACCTACGGCGGCAAGCCGATGCTGGTTCTGGGCAGCATCATGAACGAGCTGTCCGAAGACATGGCCAAGGGTGAAGGCGAAGCGCTGACCACCTTCGCCGTAGTACTGGGCGTGCAGCCGGAAGACCGCGCACACTTCTCCGCGGTGACCCACAGCCACTTCGAGCAGATCTTCACTTCTGCCGACGTCACCGCCGAGCAGGTCCATGCCGCTACCCTGGCCGTGCTGAAGAAAGACGCACGTCTGGCTCAGTACGCCGACAAGGCCTAACAAGGCTGCGGGCGTTCTCCGGACGCCCGACTCTTTTTTGTATGCCCGCCACGGCGGGCATACTTTTATGCCCTCGCCATTGGCTTTTCATGTTTCGAGTTCTGCTTCCACTCTTGCTGAGTGGCGCTTGCAGCCTGTTGCAGGCTGCCCCGCACATTGCCCCCGACCGTCTGCAGGCCCTGGCCGGTGAACCGTTCTGGCTTTCTTTGGGCCATTACGAGCGCGGCACGCTGGGCGGCTGGCACAGCTATGTCGACGATGACGAATATTTCCTCGCCGAACAGGGCGAGAAGGACCCGCTTGCCGAGTTGAAAGCGACCGTCCCGGCCTTGTACCGCGACCCCGCGCTCGGTAACCGCCATCCGCAGTGTATCTATCCGGCCCGCACCCGCTGGCTGCGCGACCAGCTGTCACTGGACGATTTGCCGAAGGTAAATTGCGCGGAGTACGACACTTGGTACACCGACATCGCACCGCACAGCACCGTGCTGGTGTTCCCGGCGGCCTACCTGAACAGCCCGTCCTCGATGTTCGGCCATACCTTGCTGCGCATCGACCCCGTGGACATCGACCGCGAAGGCAGTCCGCTGCTGAGTTATGCAATCAACTTCGGTGCCTATATCGAAGGCATGGACAACAGCATCCTGTATGCCTGGAAAGGGCTGATGGGCGGCTATCCCGGCCTGTTCTCGCTGATGCCCTACCGTGAGAAAATCGGTGAGTACAGCCGCCTGGAAAACCGCGACCTGTGGGAGTACCACCTGAGCCTCACCCCGGTGGAAACCGCACGCATGCTCGAACATGTGTGGGAGTTGCGGCAGATCCAGTTCGACTATTTCTTCTTCGACGAAAACTGCTCCTACCGGTTGCTCGAGCTGCTGGAAATTGCCCGGCCGGGGCTTGAGCTGACCGATCAATTTCCGCTGACCGCCATTCCTGCCGACACCGTGCGTGCAGTGAAGGACGCCGGGTTGATCGAGCGCATCGACTATCGTCCCTCCCGTGAACACGAGCTGCTGGCACGCGTGGCACCGCTGGATGCGCGCGAGCAGGAGTGGGTGCAACGCCTGGCCGAAAACGACGCCTGGCTCCAGGATGCCGAGTACCTTGCCCTACCGGCCGAGCGCCGCGCGATGATTCAGGATGGCGCCTACCGCCTGCTGCGCTATCGGAAGACCGGTGCGGAGCGCGATGCCGCCAGCGCCGAGCGCAGTTATCGCCTGTTACAGGCGATCAACCGCAACCCGCCGCCACGTCTGGATGTTCAGCGGCCGCTGTTGCCCGAGGACGGCCACCGCTCGCGAGCCTTGCAATTGGGTGTCGGTAACCGTGGAGATCGCGCCTTCGCCGAGTACGGTCTGCGCATGGCGTACCATGACCTGCTCGACAACCTCGACGGTTTTCCGCTCGGGGCACAGATCGAACTGGGTGAATTGAAGCTGCGCCAATACGAGGGCAACCACTGGCAGGTACAGCAGTTTGACCTGATCAGCATTCGCTCGCTGACGCCGCGCACCCGTCTGCTCAAGCCCTGGTCCTGGCAGGTCGCAACAGGCGCCGAGCGGGTGCCGGGGTTCGGCGATGATGAACGCCTGGCAGGCTATCTCACCGGGGGAGGTGGGTTTTCCTGGAGCCTTGGCGAAGGGCTGCTCGGGTTTGCCATGGGCACCGTGCGCCTTGAGCACAATCGCGACTTTGCCGCAGCACTCAGTCCGGCAGCCGGTTTCGATACCGGTCTGCTCTGGCGGAACGCGGTCGGCAACTTACTGCTCGAAGCCCAGGGCGACTACTTCCATAACGGTGAAGTGCGTCGCCGTCTCAGCCTCACTCAGCATCTGGAGGTGAGTAACAACCTCGGTGTCAGGGTTAGCGCGCAGCGCGAGTTTGGCCAATGGTCGGCGCCGGCCACCGAAGTCCAGGTGCAAGCGCGCTGGTACTTCTACTAGCGCGGGCGCGTATCCGGAGCGAAGGCGGGGTCTTCACCCTCGCGCCACCAACACATCGCAGGGCGGCTGGCGCAGCATGTCCCGGGTCAGGCTGCCCAGCAGCGCTTCGCTCAGCAGGTTGCGCGTGTGGCGACCGAGGGCGAGAAGTTGCGGGCTTCGCTCGCCAATGACCGCCTGTAAGCAATCCTGCCGTTCGCCATGGCGAATGCCGTACTGCACGACTCGGCCCGGTGAAGCCAGCCGCGCTTGTTCGTCGGCAACCATGCGGCTGAACAATTGGCACTGCATTTCCAGCTCGGCCTGATCTTCAGGTGCGCGGGACGGCGCCACTTCGCAAATATTCAGCGCAAACAGCTCGGCGCTGGCCGGCAACAGGCGATGGGCCTGGTGCAGGGCGGCATTGGCGCACTGGGAAAAATCCAGAGCGACTACGGCTTGTTGATACGGCTCGCTGTTCTGATTCACCGCCAGCAGCACTGGAAGTGTGCTGGTGCGCGCCAGACGTTCCAGGGTGGTGCCCGTGAACAGCTCGGGCCGAGACTTGTGATGGGCGCCGAGGACCAACAGGTCGGCGCCTATACCGTCGGCTTGTGCGGCGATGGCCTGGGAGGGCTGGCCGCCGGCCAGGCGCACCTGGGCGTCGGGCAGGTTGAAGCGCGCGAGCTGTTCGGTCAGTTGGCGCTCGATGGCAGGGTCGGCAGGCAGGCGGTCCACGATGTGTAGCAGCGTCAGGCGAGCGTTGTGCTGAGCGGCCAGTTGGGCGGCGCGCTGCAGGGCCAGGTCGGCTTCGGGGCTCAGGTCATGGGCGATTAGGATGTGCATGGGGCAGGGCCTCTGGCGCGGATGATTCGACAGCCTAGCAGCAGCGACCGTCGCCGGCCTTGTCGTGGCTCAGCGTTTGCGCAGTTGATACAGACCGTTGCTGCGGGCTACGACAACGCCGTGCTGGTCGGTCAGTTCGAGTTCCAGACGGTATCCCGCCTTGCCGTTCGCAGCGGCCTCTGCCTGCAATCGCTCGACGGTGGCCGCATCCAGACGCGCGTCGACCTGGATATCGCCCAGCGCCGGCTTGAGAAAGTGCAGGTCCAGCGCCTTAACGATGGGGTAGAAGCGCTGCACGTCGAAACTGGTAACGTACAAAGCGCCGCCAGGTACCTCGGCCAGCGTGAACAGGGCGCCGGCATACAGGCTGCCGATATGGTTCTGATTGCCGGCCTGAGGCATGCGCAGGCGCACAAAGCCGGGCTCCAGCACCTCGGCCTTGAGGCCACTGCGCTGGACAAAGGCGATCTGTTCTTCAATCAACTGACGTGCAAGCTCGATGGGCATGGACATGGTGCAGCTCCGCGGCTGATAAGTCAGTCCCCAGCCTAAGAGGCCCGAAGCGGCCAGCAAATGATCGAGTCGCCCGTGAATGTTGACCGATGCGCTCAGATGGCGTGCTGACGCAACCACGCCAGTAGCTGGGGCAACGGCAGTGCGCCGCTTTGCCGGGCGATTTCCTGGCCAGCCTTGAACAGGATCAGGCTGGGTATCGAGCGAATGCCCAGTTGCGCCGAAAGTTGCGGGTTGGCCTCGCTGTCGAGCTTGGCCAGCCGGCAACGGCCCTGCAGTTGCGTGGCGGCTTGCGCGAAGGTAGGTGCGAAGCTGCGACACGGCCCACACCAGGCCGCCCATACATCCACCAATAACGGCAGGTCGCCCTTGATCTGACTGGCATAGCTGGCCTGAGTCAGGTCGAACGGCGCAGCCGGCAACACGTCGTTTTTGCAACGCCCACAATGCGGCGTGTCGCCCAGGCGAGTAGTAGGGATACGATTGATGCCGTTGCAGTGAGGGCAGGGGACCAGCAGGGATTCGGACATGAGGGGCTCCACAGTTGAATGGCCTGAATGTGGCGCTCGCCGCGGTGAATATCAAGGTTATGGAGACCGCGGTTGTATGGATGGGCTACGGGATGGCTGTTATGCCGGTGTGGTAGTGATCTGAAGCGAAAAAAGGGGACCTCGACCTATCGGTCTAGCCTAATAGACTGCAACCCAAAGGCGAGCGGGCGCGTGTCGCTAGACATACCTAGTGAGTAAGGGGACGTCGGGGACGCGAAGTGGAAACCGAAGACAGTGTCGTTCAACGTTTCAAGAGGAATGGGGGTAGAAACTTCCAAGGTGGTTTCGGGCCAATTGACAGTTGCCTGCTGTATCAGGTTGCCGTTAACGAAGAACGACACCATTTGCTTGGGGTGCTGGTCATTTACGAAGACCCAACCTTGGAGGGTTACATTGACCGTACCAGGGACGTCCGGGATGTTTACGTTAAGCTTGAGCGAGGCCGTTTCATTAACACTCCAAACGCCCCAGGACTCGGGAAATGACCAGCCTGAAAGTAGTTGGATCTCTCCCCCGGAATGAAGCGACGCCTGCACGGTGAGTGGGAATGATGTCGAGCAGGTGAGACGGCCGGTCAGGTAGATGGTGTCATGTTCGGTTTTATGAAGGCGGGGTTGGCTGGTGGGCCGAGTATCGATCGGTATCAGTGTTCTGCCGGCGCCACACACCTCCTCCTGCGCGTCTTCCAGGGTCGGTTGTTGGGTGAGCACTCGAAGGATGCTGCCTTGCGCACTGCGAAGCAGGACAGGGCTTTGTGAAGCGCCATCACTGCGTAGAACACGCTCACGGAAGATTTCCGGCAAGGGGTGGTAGAGATGAGGATTAACGCTCCAGAGCGGCAGTACCCATGGAGCGAGTTTGACGTAGGACGGGTGTTTCTTGGCATAGGCGCCACCACTGTATCCCAACAGCGCGATCTGCAGGCACACGGCGGGAATTACAGCGATCAACCATCCTTTCTTGGACGTCGCTCGGCCAAGCGTGATGCCCGTCCACACCAGTATTGGCATCCCTGCCCAGGCGGCATAGCGCAAGAAGACACTTTGCCCTGCGTTCCAGTTGGCCTGTGCCAGGGTGGGCAGCACCATGATCACGAAGGCGACTAACAGAAGGTCTTCCTGGCGAAGTCGGATACCTCGATCACGGCGGAGTCTGGCAAGAAGGGCCAATGGGAAGGACCACGCCAGCATAGGCATACCCACCGTCAGGCCCTGATTCAGGTCGAAGATAAACGACATTAGCCGGGATAGGTTGATATCCGAATAAGCAATGTAGTGGCCGCTTGCGGCGATAGGATTCAGTAGCTGGAACTGGTACAAGCTCCAGACATAGGGCACCAGTGTTAGGGATGCCGCGCAGGCGGTGTAGGCGAGCTTGCGAAGCGAGTCCTTGCTAATCCCGGTGTGCCGAAGCTCAACAAGTTGAGCGAGGACCAGGGGGAAAATCAGGAAGCTGGCCGAAGGATTCTGGAACGACGCGATGGCTGCCAGTAGGGCCGCCGAACAGTATTGGCGACTGGCCGCTAGAACGGAGGCAATCAGCAGTAATGAGGCCGTGAAGACCTCTGGGTGTGTCCATTGGAAATAGAGCGTGGCGGTGGACAAGATAAAGCCACCGGCAATTAACCAGCGCACCGCCCTACCAAGACTGGAACGCAGCACGAGAAAACGGAGCGACCATATAATCAGAAAGGCGTTGGTTATTTGAAAGGCCTGGAGTGTATCCAGGTCCAATGCCTTTAATAGCCAGTAGGCGGGTACGCATGCGAGCGAATACGCCCAAAAGTGCCAGGCGTACAGATTGCCATCTGTCCCCCGGAGCACCATGCCTGCTTGGGTATCTAATCCTGTTCGGTCAAATACAGTCTGGGCTACCTCATGGGTAATGGCCGGACTGAAGTGGTTCGCTAGGCCTTCCAGCATCGCAAGGTAATACTGACCATCGCCCGTCCGGATGGGGTTCATCATAAACGCCATCACAAGCAGAACAGTGCTGATGAGCAAGAGAGCAACAACGTCAGAGGACCGGGCTAACGTGAGATTGTTGAAGGGGCTCGCCGAGCGATCAATTAGCAGACTCCTCATTGCAAAGCACCCTTGCTGACGAGTAGCAGCCCGACGACGACGAGCCCCAGGCCTATCCAGGCTGTCATGCTGTATTTCTCATCAAAGAAGAAAATACCGCACACAATCAGCGCTGTTTGCGCTCCGAAAGTCATCAGGGTATAGGCCTTACTGACAGGCAAGGTTTTCAACAGCGCGGCGTAAACCAGGAAGGCGAGTCCGTAAAAGAATACAGAGCCACCCAAGTGGAGCAGTGTCGACATGCTCAGGTGGCTGGCGTCGCCCTGAGTGGAAAACTTCTTGAGCAGGATGCTTGCCAGTGCGTTAGCAATGATGGCCATTATCAACAGGGTGATCGACAAGGGACTCATGTATGACTCCTGAAAGTTAATGGCGTTATACGGCCAGCCAAAACACACCTGCCAGGATCATTCCAGTCACGAGGCTGGTGCGATCTCTCACGGCAAAGACGACCGGGTCATCGTGCACCTGACCGCGATGCGCAAGAATCCAGATGCGGCTGATCCAGAAGAGCATTAGCGGGCAGGCGAGCCAAATGATGTGTGGGTGGCTGTAGAGCAGGGCGGTGGTTGGCTCATTGATATACAGGGCCAGCACCATGACAGATAAGTAGCCTGAGGCGGCACCCAGTGCACTGATTATTTCTAGATCACTGGCGTAATAACCGCGCCCACGTGTTCGGGTTGTGCTGCCCTTATTGCGTTCGGCCAAGAGTTCGGTATGCCGCTTGACCAGCGCCAGGCTGAGGAAAATGAACATGGAGAAGGCCAAGATCCACGACGTCAAGGCAATTTGGCAAGCAGCCGCTCCTGCAACGAGGCGTGTGGTGTAGAGCAGGGCTAGGGTGATGACATCCAGGCTCATCTGACGCTTCAGGAATAACGAATATGCCAGTGTGAGTAGGTAATAGCCCGCTAGAACCACTGCAAATGTCCAGGGCAGGAGAAGTATCGCGCCAGTGAAGGAGAGCGCGAGCAGCAGCGGAAATGCCACGAGTCCGCGTTGGATGGAGAGATCACCGGAAGCGAACGGACGACGACGTTTACGGTGGTGGTGGCGATCGTCGGCCAAATCCAGAAGGTCGTTGAGAATATAGACACTGGAGGCGCATAGACCGAACAGCAGGAAGGCCAGTATGGAGTGTGATAAAAGCTCAAGATTGGTAATCTGATGCGAGGCTAGAAGCGGAACGATGATCAGCAAGTTCTTGAGCCACTGATGTAGGCGCAAGGCTCTAAGCCAATGGCGAATTCGAACTCTCGCCGGGGTAATTACTTGTTCAGTGTTGCCGTGAGCTTGGGCCTGCCGTACTAAACGGCTGTCTGGATGGCTGACCACAACGGCAGAGTGGGCTGAACGCCAGACGACGAGATCATCCGCAGAATTGCCTATGTAATCAAATTGCCTTTCTCCAAAAGCATCAACCAACGTTCGCTGCTTATTTACAGCCGATAGGTTGCATTGTTCATCCGAAGCCAGCACGTCGTCGAACAGACCGAGATGCTCGGCAATGTTATGTGCCAACACCCGATGGCTTGCCGTTGCCAAGATAACGCGCCGGCCTTGTTTACGTACCGATTCAATAAGAGCAATAACATCTGGATTGTAGGGCAGAACGCTGACATCCAGATTGGTGGCTTGAGCAAGTTTGGACTTTAAATGTGCCTTCCCCTTCAATAACCACAGAAAGGGCCTGTAGAAGTACAAGGGGTACTGACGCAGATAGGCCAGTCCCGTTTCAAGTAACATGTCGCTGTTGAGGAGCGTTCCATCAAGATCAACAACCAGAGGACGGCTTAGCATCGGTATGACATCATCCTAATGAAATACAAAACCCGGGAGTATATGGAGCGGCCGAGCCGCTTTGGTAGTCGCGCTTGGAACGTGTGCTCCGGTGCACAATGTTGCTATTGAAATGTCCGAAAGCTCAGATTATTTCCTGCATGTGCCTTGTTGAATTTCAGCTTGCAGGAGGATGGCGATCGGTCTAAGCGGCTGAATGCGGCGGCGGAGTCTCATTCAGAGGTTGATCCGTTGACTTCCAGTGCAACGGAGTAGCTACAAAACGAGACCCGGCCTTTCACAAGCGCGGCTTATCCGCGCGCAGCCTCCAGCGCCTGGCTCAGGTCGGCGAGGATGTCGTCGATATGCTCAATGCCGATGGACAGGCGCACCAGGTCGCGGGATACGCCGGCACGAGCCAATTCCTCGTCATTGAGCTGACGGTGGGTGGTGGACGCCGGGTGGCAAGCCAGGGACTTGGCGTCGCCAATATTTACCAGGCGCACCACCAACTTGAGTGCGTCGATAAAGCGTGCCGCAGCCTCGATGCCACCTTGAATGCCGAAGGACAGGATCGCCGCCGGCTTGCCCGCGGTGTAACGCACCGCCAGTTCGTATTCCGGGTTGTCGGGCAGGCCGGCGTATTTCACCCAGCTAACCTGCGGATGCTGTTGAAGGTACTCGGCGACCTTGAGGGCGTTTTCGCAATGGCGCTCCATGCGCAGCGCCAAGGTTTCCAGACCCTGCAGGATCAGGAAGGCGTTGAACGGCGACAGCGCGGCGCCCATGTTGCGCAACGGCACCACGCGGCAGCGGCCAATGAACGCGGCCGGGCCGAACGCTTCGGTGTAGGTTACGCCGTGGTAGGACGGGTCCGGGGTGTTGAGCAGCGGAAAGCGTGCCTTGTTGTCGGCCCAGGGGAATTTGCCAGAGTCAACGACGATGCCGCCGATGCTGGTGCCGTGGCCACCGATGTATTTGGTCAGCGAGTGCACGACGATGTCAGCGCCGTGCTCAAACGGCCGGCAGAGGATTGGTGTGGCCACGGTGTTGTCGACGATCAGTGGCACGCCATGGCGGTGCGCGGCGTCGGCCAGGGCCTGCAGGTCGATGATGTTACCAGCCGGGTTGCCGATGGATTCGCAGAACACCGCCTTGGTGTTGTCGTCGATCAGTGCTTCGAGGGCGGCGATATCGTCGTGGGGCGCGAAACGCACCTCGATGCCCTGACGCGGCAGGGTGTGGGCGAACAGGTTGTAGGTGCCGCCGTACAACTTGGCCACCGAGACGATGTTGTCGCCCACGCCGGTGATGGTCTGGATCGCATAGGTGATGGCCGCCATGCCAGAGGCCACGGCCAGTCCTGCCACGCCACCTTCCAGTGCCGCAACGCGCTGCTCCAGCACGTCGGTGGTAGGGTTCATGATGCGAGTGTAGATGTTGCCGGCCACCTTCAGATCGAACAGGTCGGCGCCATGCTGGGTGTCGTCGAAGGCGTAGGAGGTGGTCTGGTAGATCGGCACAGCCACGGCCTTGGTGGTCGGGTCCGGGCTGTAGCCGGCGTGGATAGCGAGGGTTTCGGCTTTCATGCGACGCTCCTTGCGGCAGAGAGTAAGCGCCCAGCATGGGAAAACGTCCGCTATCGGTCAATGGCTCAAAGCAATAAACGGCCTGTTTGCTTAGAACCTTTTACAAACGCCGCTACCGGTCCGGTTTTATCTCAGCTCAGCGCGCTGTAAATGTTGTAGGCACTCATCAGCGTGATGAGCACGCCGACGATGATCAACAGCGTGCGCGCCGGCAGCTTCTTGCACAGCAGCGCGGCAAAGGGCGCGGCGAACAGGCCACCGAACACCAGGCCGGCCACCATGGCCCAGGTATCGGGCTCACCGGCGAGCAGAATGAAGGATGCGGCGCTGGTGATGGTCAGGAAGAACTCGGCGAAGTTCACCGAGCCAATGGTGGTTCGCGGGTCGCTGCCCGAGCCGATCAGGCTGCTGGTCACCACCGGCCCCCAGCCACCGCCGCCGGCGGCATCCACGAAGCCGCCAAACAGGGCCAGTTTGCCGACATGCCTGGGCTCCTTGCGTTGCACGATGTGGCGGTAGGCCTTGCTCAGGATGTACAGGCCCATCAGCAACAGATAGGCGGCAATGAAGGGCTTCATGACCGCGCCGTCGAACTGGGTAATCAGTACCGCGCCGAGAATCGCACCGATCATCCCGGGCAGCAGCAGGCGCAGGAACAGCGACTTGTTGACGTTGCCCAATTTCACATGGGCAATGCCTGACAACCCGGTGGTGAACACTTCAGCAATATGCACGCTGGCACTGGCTGCTGCGGGACTGGCACCAGTGGAGAGCAGAAAGGTGGTGGCGGTAATGCCATAGGCCATGCCCAGCGCGCCATCAATCACCTGAGCCAGGAAACCAACGGCCACCGCGCTCCAGAACGCCGGGCTGTGCAGCACACGGTCAACGATGGCGAAGCCGTTGTCGAGGCCGTTGGCGAAGAACACCCGCCAGGCAAGAAAAAGCAGCAGGCCCAGCAGAATCAGCACGGCGCTCCACATGGCAGCGCGTAACACCGGGTGATTAGCCGGGTGGGCAATAAGGGCTTCGACGGGAGGCAGGCTCAAGGCTTCGTGTTCAGCATTTAGCGAACTTGGGCTGAGGTCCAGACTGCGGATTTTCATGCGGGGCCTGACAGTGAGTTGTAGAACAGGCGCTGTATAGCGGCAAGGGACGGTAAAAGAATTTCCTTAGAGCGTCTAAGACTGTTTTGGAAGATTTATATTCCTTTAAGTTTGATTGTTCGGGTGAGTACGCGCATCGTGAGCGGCGCTGCAGCGCTACGCTTGATCAAAGGAAAGCGGAGGTGACCATGAACTGTTTGGGCGTGCTGGGTGGCATGAGTTGGGAGTCAACGGTGAGTTATTACCGTTTGTTGAACCAGGGCGTACGCGCGCGCCGTGGTGGGCTGCACTCGGCGCCCTTGCTGCTGCACTCGGTGGACTTTGCCGAAATCGCCGACTTGCAGAGTCGAGGTGAGTGGGACGAGGCGGGACGCCAACTCGCCGCTGCCGCCCTTGGGCTACAACACGCCGGAGCCACTGCGTTGCTGCTGGCTACCAACACCATGCACAAGGTCGCTCCGGCCATCGAAGCGGCGATTAAGGTGCCCTTGCTGCATATCGGCGATGCGGTCGGCGCAGCGCTGCAACAACGCGGGATCAAACGCGCCGCATTACTCGGCACACGCTTCACCATGCAGGAAGATTTTTATCGCGAGCGCCTGACTCAACATTTCGGCGTCGAGGTGTTACTGCCCGATGCATTGACCATGGATGAAATCGATCGCAGCATTTTTGCCGAACTGTGTCGCGGCCAATTCATCGACTCAACCCGTGACTTCTACCTCGAAACCTTGGCGCAACTGCGCCAGGCGGGCGCGAAGGCAGCCATTCTCGGCTGCACCGAGATCGGGTTGTTACTGGAAGGAGTTGAAAGCCCGCTGGCGCTGATCGACAGCGCCGAGGAACACGTGGCGATGGGGTTGGAGTGGGTGCTGGGGTAAGGGGAACGGTTGCAACTGCTTCCTCAAATTTGAGGGGATATTCTATCCAGGTAGTCGGCACGCTCCTGGCTCATTCTTGCTACGCAGTTATTAATGGTTGTCGTGTGGGCTTCAGAGTCGGCTTCGATTTCAAAAGACTCGACCGCGCAGTTTGCGTCGCGTAGCACTATCCAGGCTCGCTGGGATTTCTTGATTGTTGAAATGAAACTGATCCGAATTTCCGGGTCGGGTGAATACTGTGTGTCGACCCTTCTTAGAAGTCGATTATATGACTCGTTTAACTTATGGTCCGCTTGCTTCTTGCTGTGCTCTGAGCACATAAAAACTTGATGGCTATTATTCAGACTGTCACAAGGATTCAGTGAGCTTTCGCTGTGAGCCACCTGCAATGTCAGTAATTGGAGTGCTGCAAGAAAAACTAGAATGACTGATTTCATTTTTGTGTACTTGCTTGGCTGTTTCTAAGGTAACGAGCGCGATGTCGGCCAGGCTCATATTGACTAATTCCGGGCGTGTTTTCAATATAATGAATAAGCGCAGTGATGTTATTGCGCATGCCAGCTTTCATTGGGTTCGGTCCTTTGGTGAATCCTTGGTAGACAAAGTCAACCAAGATATCCTTGATGGGCTGGTCAAGATGCTGCCACTCAACTCGTTCAGCTTCGCCCAGGGTCCATTTGTTGTAATTATCA
The DNA here is from genome assembly GCF_052245235.1 of Pseudomonas sp. B392_1p. Taxonomy (NCBI): domain Bacteria; kingdom Pseudomonadati; phylum Pseudomonadota; class Gammaproteobacteria; order Pseudomonadales; family Pseudomonadaceae; genus Pseudomonas; species Pseudomonas sp. B392_1p. The sequence continues at coordinate 2,769 of NZ_JBQPXM010000004.1, read as the reverse complement.
ATCGTCCGTGACACGTAGGTAGGGTACGAGTTGATAAATAACGACATTTGCTGATCTTGTGTTATTTCTCCGATTTGATCTTTCTGTTCGTGAACAAATTTCTCGGCTGCGCTGCCCTTCAGACCGGCAGCTTTGGATATTTTTTCCGCTTGGTCTTGCTCTAGGCCAGCCATTCTCATGTCATTATATACTTCGGACTCGCTTCTTGATCCCATATCGTAGCCACGACCTAATGTCACTCCAGAAAGTTTATTGCCTGGCCAATGAATGACTCTGCTGTAATAGCCAGATGCAGGGCTGTTATTGCCTTCAGCATCAAAAGTTACTTTACCCTGCGTTATTGTTGGTGGCTGAGCGTTGATATTGGATTCGCCATATCCAGTCTCGGTGAGGCGCGCAGTATCAGGCGTCGCACCTTGATTAAGGGTCGGCAATAAAAGCTCAACCCCTGATCCCTTCCCCGCACTCCCACCCGCATTGATCTTCACCTGGGGGCCAACCAAGCTAACGCCACCGGGGTCGAGCTTGATAAAGCTGCCACCGGCCTTGAGGGTCAGTTCGTCGCCGGCTTCGATGATCAGTTTCTGTCCAGCCTTGAGGTGGATTTCCTGGCCAGCGTTGAGCAGGTGGGCGGTGCCCAGTTTGATGTGCTGGCTCTGACCGACGCTGAGGTGATCGTCGGCCTTGAGTTCGGTTTTGCGTGTGCGATGGGTGAGGCGGTGTTCTTCGGCGTTCAGCTCGGTGTAGCTGTTGGCGCCGACGTGGTCGTGGCGTTCATGACCGACGTGCACAATCTGATTATGTTGAATGTGCTGCTCCCAGTCACGCTGGGCGTGGATATAGACTTGCTCGGCATCCTTGCGGTCTTCGATACGCAGCTCATTGAAACCGCCACCGCCGGGCGAGCTCAGCGTTTTGAACACCGTGCGGGTTTTGTGGGCCGGCAGGTCATAGGGCACCGGGTTTTCGGTGTGATACAGGCAGCCAGTGACCAGCGGCTGGTCGGGATCGCCTTCCAGAAAGCTGATCAGTACTTCCATACCCACACGGGGGATGGCAACTGCGCCGTAGCGTTCGCCGGCCCAGCCACTGGCCACGCGCAGCCAGCAACTGCTCTTGTCGTCGGCCGGGCTGTCGCGGTCTCCATGTTCCCTGTCCCAAAAGAAGTGCACCTTGATGCGGCCGTATTCGTCGCAGTGGATCTCTTCGCCCTTGGGGCCGGTGACTACAGCGCTCTGGTTGCCGAAGAGCTGTGGTTTCGGATGGCGCAGCGCTGGTCGGAAAGGAAGATCCCACGGTGTGGCGGTGAAGCGGTTGCGGTAGCCCTGGTTGAAGCCATCGGCCGCTGCGGTATCGCCAGAGGCAAACTCTCCCAGCACCTGGGGCTGTTTGCCTTCGTGATGAAGTTCGGTGAGCAGCCATAGATTGTTCCAGACATCGCGCGGATGCTCGTTCAGCGCCAGGAAGTGACCGCTGAGCAGGTGCGGTTGATTGCTCTGGCCTTCGGCCTGGCGGACATCGCAGCGGTGGCGTTCCAATGCGCGTTGGCTGAGGTGCCGGCCGCGTTCGCGATCAACGAAGCGCCCAGGATAGCCATAATCCTCACGCAGCCTATTGCCGTCGAGAAGGGCGGCGCTGTCCAGAACCAGACTCGGTTTTTCAAAATCGTAATCGCGCCGGCTGACCCGACTAGTGCGATTTGTCACGCGTACGCTGAAGCGGTGGATGGCTGGTGCATCCGCGACCTGGCCACTGCCGGGCCGATAGGCCGTCGGCTGACACCGCTGAGGAAACGCCGTCTGGTCATCGCCAAACACCAGCACGTGACCTTGTGTGCTGTGCCGAAAGTGATAGTGGATGCCTTCTTCTTCGCACAGGCGCTGCAGAAAGTGCAGGTCACTCTCGGCGTACTGCACACAGTACTCGCGCTCGGGATAAACCGTTGGGCCTAACTGAAACCGGTAGGCATCGGCCTGAATGCCGTGCGCTTCAAGCAACTGGGCGATGATCTGCGGCACTGTCTGCTGCTGGAAAATGCGCGCGTTGCGTCGGTAAGCCAGCTGGCTGAGGTGCGGCACCAAGGTCATGCGATAGCGGGTCAAGCGCGGGCCCGCTTCACCTTGGGCAAGCTGTTCGATCACACCGTGGATGCCGCTGCCGTCTGCAGCAAAGGCCAGAAACGCCGGCTGATGCAGCAGGCTGGGCAGGTCGAGATCGGCGCGCTCGCTGACCAGTTCCAGCTCGAAGGCATAGGGCTGGCTGATGGCCTCAAAGCCGGTGAAGGCCAGCACCTGGAAGTCGTGCCCGACGCCGGGAAGGCTCAGGCGAAACTGGGCGTGATTGGCGGGCGCGAACATGGGCGGTACCTCGTGATCGTCCGTGAATGAATCGTCCGTAAAACCCCTTCGGCCTGCGGGGGGAAAGGCCGAAGGGTGCCTGGCTTTAGCCGACGTTGGCTGTGCGCCAGTCGTCGGAACCGGAGGTGCCGGCAACTTCGTGAGTCCAGACGATCTTGCGGTAGGTGAAGTAGACGTCTTCCAGGTGGGTGAAATGGGACATGGCCGGGTCCTGGCAGTTGGGCATGCGCGACTGCACGTCGACGATCACCGCGTCTTCCAGCTCGATGGTGAAGTAGTGCTCCTGGGTGCCGGTGGCCGAGGTGCGGTACCACTCCAGGCGGCACTTGTTCAGACGCTCGCCGGAGGTCAGGGCGTTGAAGATCAGCGGCGAGGACTTGTCGAACACCTTGGTGATCATCAGCGGCTTGTG